>CAYLKH010000032.1:0-24422 GCA_964384255.1 uncultured Oscillospiraceae bacterium
CTTGACGAGTTCCGGCAGCGGCTGCGCGACCTGCTGAACAAGTAAAGCGCCGGGGGCCAGCCCTCGCAAAGCTCCCCCGACGCTATCAAACCGGCACGGGCGGCGAGTTCGCCGCCGCCCTGTCAGCTAAAGCATACCACACCGAACGTAAAAAATCAACGCCATATGAGATTTTAAAAACGCAAAAGGAGAATCACCATGACAAACAACGAGATCATTACCGCTGCCCCGGAAATCAACGCTCAGCGGCTCACAGAAATAATATTCACCCATTCGGCTGCAGCGATGCTGGTGCCGCTTCTGCTGATTTGATTGGAGATAATAAATTCTTTCATGGATTTCAAATGTTTTACCAATTCAATAGCGTCAACGGAGAATTCCATAGAAAGTTTTCTGAGCTTTGATTCGGACATAATACGCACCTCGCTTTTTGTGAATGTATCTCATATCAATTCGCATTATAAATAAGTGATACGTGATGCGGCTACGCCGTGATAGGTGATACGATGCGTTCCTCCCACGCGCCGAAGGCGTACACCACGGGCGAAGCTCGCATCACGCACGCAGTGCGCATCTCGTTCCGACAGGAACGCATCACTAAAAAACCTTCGTTTGTCTGGTAGACAAACGAAGGTTTTGGATGGTGGAGGCGGGGGGAATCGAACCCCCGTCCGAAAACGTTTCCTCGGGAACTTCTCCGGGCGCAGACGGTTATTTACATTCCCTTCCCAAAGCGAGAATCGTCACTCTCAGTGGGTCAGTAGCTTCATTATGCGTGGTGGGGTCAAAGCTTTCCACACTCACGGACACCACTCAATCATGCCCAAGCCCGGCTCGTGGTCCTTCCGGGGTGGACAGCTGCGGCACTTAGGCGGCAGCGAGAACAGTTCTGTTGTTGTTCTTTAATTTATAATTTGCCCGTTTTGAAGAGGCCAGGCGCCTCTGCCCGCTATTCCCGCACCTGCGTCCCCGTCGAAACCGGTACGCCCCCGCGTCGTCGGAGCAGCTCCTCCTCTCCTTCGCAAACAGCGTTTGCTCAGGTGGCCTTGGGGCAAACTCCGCGGTCGACAAAATTTGCAAGCAAATTTTGGATAACCGCTCCGTTGCTCCTCCTCTCCTTCGCAAACAGAGTTCACAAATTGGGGTCGTGGGAAATCAGAACTGTTTTACGCAGGTCAGGGGGACACCCTGACCTGCCATATTGACTTGGAATACTCAGGCCAGCTTTTCGGGTTCGGGATATTCGATACCCTTAGTGTCAACAGTGACCTTGGCCATGCGCTGGGGCTTGGCGGGGCAGTCTTTCTTCATGGGGTTGATGCGGCAGGTGGCGATAGCGTCGACAGTTTCCATGCCGGAGATGACTTTGCCAAAGGCGGCATATTCTTTATCGAGGAAGGTGGAGTCGGCATGAACGATGAAGAACTGGCTGCCGGCGGAGTTGGGATCGGAGGCGCGGGCCATGGACAGAACGCCACGGGTATGGCTCAGATCGTTTTTGACGCCATTGTTCTCAAATTCGCCCTTGATGTGGTAGCCGGGGCCGCCGGTGCCAGTACCCTTGGGGCAGCCGCCCTGGATCATAAAGCCCTCAATAACGCGGTGAAAAATCTTGCCGTCATAGAAGCCGCTGTTGGCCAGGGAGATGAAGTTATAAACCGACTGGGGAGCGATCTCGGGGTAAAGCTCAGCGGTGATAACGCCGCCGTTTTCCATTTCGATAGTTACGATGGGATAATCAGCCATTGTAAAATCTCCTTTATTTTAGTGTGTTTTCATTTTTCTTTCGATTTCTCTTTGAGCGTCTTTTTTTGCGGCGCTTTCCCGCTTGTCGTACAGCTTTTTGCCCCTGGCAAGGGCAAGGCCGATCTTGACATAGGGGCCGTTGAGGTAAACCGACAGGGGAATCAGCGCATAGCCGTCCTGCTTGACCCGGGCGTGAAGCTTCGCTATTTCGCGCTTGTGCATCAGAAGACGGCGGGGACGGACGGGGTCGCGGTTGAAGATGTTGCCTTTTTCGTATGGGCTGACGTGCATCTGACGGATATAAAGCTGACCGTCTTTGATGGTGCAGTAGGCTTCTTTGAGGTTGACCTTGCCGCTTCGGATGGACTTGACCTCGGTGCCGCAAAGCTCGATACCGGCTTCGAACTTTTCTTCGATGAAGTATTCGTGGTAAGCTTTGCTGTTTTTTGCGATCTGCTTGATGCCGGTTGATTTCAAGTCCTCACCCCCGTTTTTATGTCCGGAAAGATATTATAACACATTTTTTCCAATATTACATCAGAAATAACAGATCAAATGTTAAGTTTTTATTACAAATGAAGCTGCGCCGGGAGATATATTGCGCTTTCGATAGCCATTGACAAAAACCGTCGGGGAATAATATAATACGTGCAGAGATATTCGCTCCGGATAGCGGGGCGATAATATTCAACTTGTAGACAAAGGCCCGGTAGCCTTTGTCTACAGGTTGTGCGGAACGAACTAAAGTTTGTTTCTGCCGCTGGGGCGGGTTATTGAACACGAAAGACACCCCTGATGGGTTTCTTTCACACTATCTTCCTTTCCGTTGCGGCTACTTTATACCTTTGTCTACAGCCTGTAATATTTCTCATTTGATTTCAGAAGGATAAAGCTATGATAACTAACAAGCTTCGCTTGCCTGAAGGCGGCGGCGTGACCATAAGCGGTGACGCGGCTGACAGGCTTATTGCTGGTGCCGACGGCAGAGCGGCTCTGCTATACATTTACATACTGCGCAATAGCCAGGGTTTTTCGGTTTCAGCGGCAGCTTCTGCGCTAAAAATGACTGAGGGCGAGGCAGAGGCCGCGCTGACCAGCCTGAACGCCATGGGCCTTATCCAATGGGCGGTGGAGCCTCAGGTCGAATATCCCGAACCCCGGCAGGTGGACCCAAAGTTCAAAATGCTGCTGGGTGATACCCAGCGGCGATTGGGAAAAACTCTGTCGCCTTCGGAGCTGACTATCCTTAAAAGAATATATACAGACATCATGCTCCCGCCGGAGGTAATAAGCATCCTTGTTTCCTACTGTGTCGACCGGGAGAAAAGCCGGTCCGGGGCAAACCGCCTTCCTACTATGAAACAGATCGAGGCCGAGGGATATGTCTGGGCAGAAAAGGGGATAGACACGATCGACGCAGCTACCGAACATTTGCGCACCAGAAACGCGGCAAAAGAACGGACTGACGAGGTCAAAAAGCTGCTGGGAGTCAGCGCCAGCACCCTTAAGGATACCGAGCGGGAATATATTGAAAACTGGCTGTCAAAGGGCTTTGGGATGGATGAAATAGCCGAAGCCTACGACAGGACAGTTTTGAACACCGGCAAGCTCCACTGGAACTATATGAACAAAATAATCCTTTCGTGGGATGAAAAAGGATTGCACACAATAAGCGATATTCTGGAAAAGGATAAGCGGTCGGCTCGCAGCGGCGCAAAGTCTGCTGCCCCCAGCGGAGCCAATGGCGGGGCGGGCGAACACGAACGGGCTGCCGTTCGGAGGCTCCAGCGCCTTAAAGAGGCAAGGAGCGAAGAGGCAAGGAGTGATTAAACATGGCTTACAGCGGGAAAACCATATCTGCCGCAAAGGCGGTTTTGGCCGACAGAGTGAATCTTCGCAGGACCCGGGCTGACAAAAGGCTTGAAGAGGTTTATCGGAATGTTCCCCAGATAAAAAAGATCGATGCTGAGCTTCGCCGCCAGATGGCAGATCTGGCTGTGGCTGTCTTTGAAAACAATAACAGCGAAGAGATCAAAAAGCTGGCCGGGGAGAACACTGCTCTCCAGAATCAGCGGGCGAGCCTTCTGACCGCGGCCGGATATCCCGATGACTATACTGATGATAAGCCCCTTTGCCCGGATTGCGGCGACAGGGGATATGTGGGCGGCAGAATGTGTACCTGTCTGGCGCAGATCTGCGCTCGTCAGCAGTTGAAGGAACTGTCGTCATTGCTGAAGCTGGGCGACGAAAGCTTTGACAATTTCAGGCTTGAGCTTTACAGCCCGGTCATTGATCCTGATTATGGAGTTTCGCCCCGGGACAACATGGAGCTTATTCTGGAACAGAGCCAGAGCTATGCTGCGACGTTTGGCAAAACCTCGGGAAACCTGTGTTTCCGGGGCGGGACCGGTTTGGGCAAAACCTATCTGGCGGCCTGCGTTGCCCGGGAGGTGTCCAACAGGGGATGGTCCGTGGTTTATGACACGGCGATCAGCGCATTCGATGCCTTTGAACGGGTAAAGTTTGGTGGAGCGACCGAGGAAACTGAGGAATATACCAACCGGGTGCTGGATTGTGATCTGCTTATCCTTGACGATCTGGGAACGGAAATGAAAACCCAGTTTACTGTTTCCGCCCTGTACAGCATCATCAACACCAGACTGATGAAGGATAAAAAAACTCTGCTTACCACAAATCTTACCCTTAACGAAATGGCAGAACGCTACACTCCCCAGATCCTTTCACGTATCGAGGGAGAATACACGACCTTTTTCTTCTTCGGCAACGATATCAGGGTGAGAAAAAACAGAATATAAGTAGCCGTTGATCCGGTCATCGGTTACTTTTGCAGCGGCTTGAACGGTCAGCCGCCCCATAACAGCTCTGCCCGGCGGCAAAGGGAACCGACTCCCTGTGCCGCCGGGCAGAGCATATAATAAACCGCCAATACTTTTTGCCAAAATATTAACAAACTGTTGGCAAATATTATAATATGTAGTATTATAATATGTAGTATTATAATATACGATGTTTTATATCTGGTATGATGACTTGAATTTGAAAGAAGGATAATTGAAATGTCAAAAGTCAAGATTACCTGCGATTCGACCTGCGATTTGACGGCTGAGCTATATAGCAACAATCAGATAGAGGTCATTCCGCTGGGGGTAAGTCTGGGTGACGAACTTCGCCACGACAGCGTGGACGTTACGGCGGCGGAGCTGTTTGAATATGTTGCGTCGGCGGGGCAGTTGCCCAAAACCTCTGCCATATCCGTGGGAGAGTATGCCGAGCGCTTTGGCAAGCTGGTGGAGGCCGGGTGCCAGGTGGTACATATCAATATTTCCAGCGACTTATCATCCTGCAACCAGAACGCGGTGATAGCGGCCCAAATGGTAGGGAACGTATATGTTGTCGACAGCAAAAATCTTTCGACCGGATCGGGGCATCTGGTTCTGCTGGCCTGCGAAATGGCCCGGCAGGGAATGGGTGCCGAAGATATAGCTGCCAGACTTGAAGAGGCCAAACAGCGGCTGGACGTCAGCTTTGTGTTGCAGACGCTGGAATACCTTCACAAGGGCGGCCGTTGCAGCGGGATCACCGCGCTTGGCGCCAACCTGTTAAAGCTTCGGCCGGAAATAGTCGTCACTGATGGCACCATGCAGGTAGGGCGGAAATATCGGGGTAATATGGAAAGCACCATTCTGGCCTATGTCCGCGGTCGTTTGGAAGACCGTGACGATGTGGACACCGACCGCATTTTTGTTACCCATTCCGGTGTGCCGGAGGATATTATTGACAAAGTCGTCCAGCTGGTAAAGCAGCTGCACCCATTCAGGGAGGTGCTTATCACCACCGCCGGATGCACCATATCCAGCCACTGCGGCCCCAGCTGCCTTGGAGTGCTTTTTTTCAAAAAGTGACATGAAGTTAAGAGCGTCCCGCATCCATGCCAGGTAAGCAGGGATGCGGGACTCTTTTTATTTTTCAAGAACAAAGTCCAGCAGCTGACGCAGATTTTTGCGGCCAAAGGAAACTTTTGAGTCGTTTACCACAAGGCAGGGGACGCTCATGATATTGTACCGTTCCCTGAGCTGGGGAAAATGGTTGACATCATATACATGGGCGGTTACGCTTTCGTTGGAGGCAGCTATACGCTGAGCAGCAATAACCAGCTCCGGACACATGGTACACGACAAAGACACGAGTATTTTCATGTCCAACGGTCCATTGATGGAGGCTATATCCCGTGAGGTGTCGTCATCCAAAGGCTGGCCGGGACCGGCGGCATTATACAGCCCCATAACAAAGGAAGTGAATTCGTGGCCTCCGGGTACGCCGTGAAATGCCAGACCGGTGGGCGAACCGTCTTTACGACAAATGGTCACATTGGGGGCAAAGCCCGTGGGCGATGGTTCCCGGACCGTTTCGATAGTAAGCTTGTCGGTCAGTTTTGCCAGACAGCTCATATATTCCTCCAGCTCCCGGGATATGTCCCGGTGGTCCAGATACAGCTTTAATGTCAGCGGCTGAGCCATTGAAGAAAATACGCCGGTCAGGGAGGCCGCCATCTCGTCTGAAATCGGGCCAGTGCCCCGGGAGGGAGCGTTTTCGATCTCGGGCTTTTGGGGCTGGGGGATAACGGGCTTTAATCCGGTTTTCTGCTGCATGGCGGCGGCATATTTTTCAAGCTCGGTGGCTGCTATGGCTCCGTCGCCCACGGCTGTGACCACCTGACGCAGGGGCTTGATGCATACGTCTCCGGCGGCGTACAGACCGTCGACACTGGTTTTTTGAGAGGTGTCGGTGATGATATATCCCTGCTCGTTCAAATCAGCGATCCCCCTGACCAGTTCGCTGGCTGGAGAGTATCCGGCAAAGACAAATACGCCAAAGCTATCGCCGTTTTCAGAGCGGTATTCCGTTACCTGCCCGGTGGCGGTATTTTTGTATCTGATATAAGTCAGCCCATTGCTGCCGGAAACCTCTTCGACTACTGTGTTGGTCAAAACGGTTATCTTTTCGTGGCTTCTGGCGGCATCTGCCGCAGATCTGGCGCAGGAAAAGTCGCCTTTGCGGATAAGAATGGTCACGTGGCTGGCAAATCTGGTCAGAAATACGCTCTCCTCAGCTGCTGCAAATCCGCCGCCAATAACAAATACCTCTTTGCCGGTAAAGAACTCTCCGTCGCAGGTGGCGCAATATGCTACGCCCTGGCCCTTGTACTCAGTCTCGCCCTTAAAGCCTACAGAACGGGGCGTCGCTCCGGTAGCCAGCAATATGCCAAAGCAGCTGAATTCGCCCTGGCTGGTTTTGACGGTTTTAATGTCGCTGTCGGCGGAAAAGCCTTCAACCTCTGCTGCCAAAAGCTCTGCGCCAAAGCTCTGAGCCTGCTGACGCATGGTTTCGGTCAGCTGGCTGCCACTGGTTTTCAAAATACCGGGATAGTTGACGACGTCGGAGGTGATGGTTATCTGACCGCCAAAGCTGCCTTTTTCGACTACCAGCACACGGTAGCGCGAGCGGGCAAGATACAGCGCGGCTGTAAGCCCGGCAGGTCCGCCGCCTATGATAATTACGTCGTAAAGCCGTTCGCTGTCGATTTTCAAATCTGCCATAATTATAAAAGTCCTACCAAATCAAGACTGGGCTTAAGCGTTTCGCCGCCGGGCTGCCATTTGGCGGGGCAGACCTGATCCCCATGCTCAGCTACAAACTGTAGAGCCTGAACCTTGCGATAAAGCTCGTCGGCGTTCCTGCCGACGTTCCCGGCGCTGACCTCGTAGGCGGCGATCTTACCCTGAGGGTCGATTATAAATGTGCCGCGTTCGGCCATGCCATCGGCGGGAATGAGAACATCCAGATCCCGGCAGAGAGCGTGGGTAGGGTCAGCCAGCATGGGATACTGGAGCTTTTTAATACGTTCTGAGGCATCGTGCCAGGCTTTGTGGACAAAATGAGTATCGGTAGATACAGAGTATATCTGGCAGCCGATACGGTTAAAATCGTCATATTTCTCGGCCAGATCTTCAAGCTCGGTGGGGCATACAAAGGTGAAATCGGCGGGATAGAAGAAAAATACAGCCCACTTGCCCAGAATATCGGCCTTTGTAACGGTTTTGAATTCGCCGTTCTGAAAGGATTGAACGGAAAAATCGGATATTTCTCTGTTGATTAGCGACATGGTCGTTCCTCCTTGTTGATAATACATATGTAGTATGTTTAATTTATCAGGGATCAATTCAAAAGAGCGGACCAGGCCAGATAATAACAAACGCAAAAAGACCGCTCCGACAGACGAAGCGGCCATTTTGCGCGTTTAAACCAATGAAGATGGTTTTGGGGGTGTATGGAATGTAAAGAGAAGGAGTAGAATGATTATCGTTGCTGACAAGCATATAATACCACAGACCGAAAATCAGTGGTGTACAGAAAATTAACTATATATGAACATTATGTAAACGCAAACTGCTGGCATAAGCACACCGGGATGTCCAATATAATGGTGATATATTATGAAATAAGGACGGTGGACCGGTTGAAAACAAATCGGAAAAACGAAGGAAGATTCTGGTCGGGGATAGTGCTGGTGGCGGCGCTTTTGCTGGCGGCCATACCCCTGTCAAAACTCTCTCAGCAGGAAACGGCAGTGACTGCCGCGTCGGTCACAAACTGGGGGCTGAGCTTCCAGCAGGAGGGGCAGACTCCTCAGGGAAACGCCAGTGCTGAGGAGTTGAAGCAGTATGACGCTTATTTCTGCGGGGACAGTCAGCAGCAGGTGATATATCTGACCTTTGACGCGGGGTATGAAAACGGATATACGGAAAAAATACTTGATGTTTTGGCCAGACATCAGGCTCCGGCCGCCTTTTTCCTGGTGGGCAATTATATTGAGTCCAGCCCTGAACTGGTCAGGAGAATGATCGACGAGGGACACACCGTGGGCAACCATACCTATAGCCATCCGGATATTGAAAAGGTGACCTCAAAGGAGGCTTTTGCCGAGGAACTGGTCAGGCTTGAACAGCTGTTTGAAGAAACAACAGGAGAGAAGATGAGCCGGTTTTATCGCCCGCCCCAGGGGAAATACAGCCAAGACAATCTTGAACTTGCCAAAACGCTGGGATATACCACGGTGCTGTGGAGCCTGGCCTATGTTGACTGGTATGTGGACGATCAGCCCACAGCCCAGGAAGCTTTTGACAAATTGATACCGCGAATACATAACGGAGCGGTGGTGCTGCTTCATTCAACCTCTCAAACAAATGCGGACATACTTGATGAGCTTTTGACCCGCTGGGAGGAAATGGGCTACAGCTTCGGCACTCTGGATCAGCTTGCGGGAAAAGAAGCCTGAGGAGGAGAAAGGGGACGGACACTGAGCGGGCGGTTGTACAATAGCGTTAAATACTGGTATATGCACATTTGATGCTCTGGGGATTTGACTTTTGTCGAACAATTTTGTATTATGTTATAATGAAAAGAAATGATGTGACCGGCGATCATGCCTTTTGCTGATGCTTTGACTGGCGGTCACAAAGAACTTCCCTATGGCAAAGGATGCTGCAACATGAAAAAGAACGGCAATATTGCAACGCCGGTCATACTTCGTATGCCGCGTTATTACCGCTGCGTGGACGAGCTTTATCAGGCCAACTGTGTCAGAGTATCGTCCAACACTCTGGCGACCCGGCTGGGACTGACCGCCTCTCAGATAAGGCAGGATTTCAGCTGCTTTGGTGAATTCGGGCAGCAGGGCTATGGATATAATGTCCAGAAGCTTCGAGCTGAGATCCAGGAAATACTGGGCATAAACGAAGGCCATAAGGCCATTGTTGTGGGCTGCGGTAATCTGGCAAGAGCGCTTATTAAAAACTTTGACTTTAAAAAATGCGGCTTTGAGTTGACTGCTGTGTTTGATGCTGACCCGAACCTGATAGGCACGGAGCTGGACGGATATATAGTCCGCAGTGTTGCCGATATCGACGAATATGTGGCGGCGGTCAAGCCCGATGCCGCTGTGCTTACCGTACCGACCCAGGTTGCCCACGACAGCGCCGAAAGCCTGGTCAAAGCCGGAATACGGGGCATCTGGAACTTTACCAACTGCGACCTGAGCATATCCGACCCGGCTGTTCGCATCGAGAACGTCGTTTTGCTGGATAGCCTGCTTACCCTTAGTTACCGCCTGAGCGAAGACAGCTGAGCTGTTCTTGCGCGACGGGAGAAAGATCTCATTATGAAAAAATTCATTACCATTATTCTGGCGGCTGCGCTGATCGTCGGCTGCACTGTCGCAGTGGTGGCCATCCATCAGGATGCATCGGCTGCTGATCCATATGTCGCAGACCCGGTAATTTCCCAAAGCTACCTTGAAGGCACGATCATCCCGTCTATCGAAAACCGGATGAGATCTGCCATAGATGGCTCGCTGGGCGCGGTTTATATCAACGGAATATATCGGGCCGGTCAAATGGCCGCTGAATACAACCTCAAAAGAGCCGTAAGCAACGATGGCCTTCGGGAAACCCTTGGATCCGTCAGACTCAAGAAGGGCGATGTTCTTACCCTTGAGGCCGGATCATCCTTTGTGGTCCAGGCGGGGACGGGCTTTGCGCTGGGCAACCTGTCAAACGTAACTGCCGGAACGGCTGTAGGCGATGGGGACTATCTGCCCCAGGATCAAAGCTGTATGGCGGCTGCGGAAGGATGCGGCTTTACCGTGGCTTCCGAAACCCTGCTTGTTTCTGTCGGCGGACCCTACAGGCTGGCAGTCTCCGGGGAGATCGACTATAACTCGGCTGCTGACGCTCTTAGCACCATGGGACTTTTTAAGGGCGACAGCTCGGGATATTCCCTTGAGCGGGCAGCTACCAGAACCGAGGCGCTGGTCATGTTTATCCGGCTGCTGGGAGAAGAAGACGACGCTCTGGCTTTCAGCGGGACCCATCCTTTCACAGATGTCGACTCCTGGGCAGACTGCTACGTGGCTTATGCCTATTCCATGGGATACACCAGAGGAATATCCGATACCCTGTTCGGTGCTTCCAATCCAGTGGCTGCCGCAGATTATATGACCTTTCTGATGCGAGCCCTGGGATATTCCGAAAATTCCGATTTTACATGGAAAACCGCAGTGGATGACGCTGTGTCATTGGGCCTTATCAACTCGGTGGAAGCGGGCGTAATAAGCGGGAGCTTCCTGCGCAGCCATGTGGCCTATATTTCTTACTATGCCCTGTATGCTGCCATGGCTGATGGGGAGACGGCCCTTTTGCAAAAGCTTATGGATGATGGCGCTGTGTCAAACGTTGCTGCCGCTGCCGCCAAAGTGATCGGAGCAAGGGCCGGTACTTGACAATTGCGCTTAAACAACATATAATCAACGGCATCTGCTATTACAGCTTAATAATCGGCGATGAAGGGAAGAGTAAGCTGACGAAAGGTCAAAGAGAGCCCCCGTTTTGGTGAAAGGGGGAATCGGACGTCTGCCGAACATGGCCCCTGAGCTTCGCACCGAATTGGTTTTCCAACAAGGCTGCGACGGGAGCGACCGTTATATGGCAGGAGTTTTTTGAACTTCGCAAGGTTCAGTCCGCGAGGGCTGGATGAACAAGGTGGTACCGCGATCTTTCGCCCTTGGGTTTTTCCCAGGGGCGTTTTTTTGTTGCGAGCGGTGACCATGAGGCAGTTTTTGAAATTTAGGTTAAACTATAGAATACTGATTGGAGGTTATATAAATGAAAGAGAAGTTCTACATCACGACGCCGATATACTATCCTTCGGATAAGCTGCATATCGGCCATACCTATTGCACCGTAGCTACCGATGCTATCGCCAGGTACAAAAGGCTTAAAGGATACGACGTAATGTTCCTTACCGGTACCGATGAGCATGGCCAGAAAATCGAAGAAAAGGCCAAGGCGGTGAACAAGACTCCCAAGCAGTTTGTTGACGATATCGTTGAAGGCGTTAATGGTGAAGGCGGCATCGTTCAGCTGTGGAAACTGATGAATATTTCTAACGACCGCTTCGTTCGCACCACCGATGATTACCATGTGGAATCGGTTCAGAAAATTTTCCGCAAAATGTATGAAAACGGCGATATCTATAAGGGCGCATATAAGGGCCTTTACTGCACTCCCTGCGAAAGCTTTTGGACCGAAAGCCAGCTGGTAGACGGCAAATGCCCCGACTGCGGCAGAGAGGTCAAATATGCTGAGGAAGAGGCGTATTTCTTCCGGCTGAGCAAATATGCCGACCGGGTTCGGGACCTGCTGGTCAACACCGATTTCCTCGAACCCCGCAGCAGAGTGAACGAGATGGTAAAGAATTTTATCGATCCCGGCCTTGAGGACCTTTGCGTTTCCAGAACCAGCTTTACCTGGGGCATTCCTGTGGATTTTGACCCCGGCCATGTGGTATATGTCTGGGTCGATGCCCTTTCAAACTATATCACCGCCCTGGGATATGACAACGGCCGCTACAATGATTATGACAAATTCTGGCCGGCCGATGTCCATATTGTGGGCAAGGAAATCGTCAGATTCCATTCCATCATCTGGCCCGCAATGCTCATGAGCCTGGGCCTGCCGCTGCCTAAAAAAGTTTATGGCCACGGCTGGCTGCTGCTGGACGGCGGAAAAATGTCAAAATCCAAAGGAAATGTGGTAGACCCATATCTGCTTGCCCAGCGCTATGGAGTCGACGCGCTGCGTTATTTCCTGCTGAGAGAATTCCCCTTTGGCTCCGACGGCTCATTCTCCAACGAGCTGCTCATAACCAGAATAAATACCGATCTTGCCAACGACTTTGGCAACCTGGTTTCCCGCTCTGTTGCCATGATAGGCAAATACTTCGGCGGCAAGCTGCCTGTATTTGACGATTGCAATACCGAGGTATGCGACAGCGAGCTTATTGAGCTGGCTTCCGGACTCAGAGATCGCTACGAGGAAAAAATGGAAGCCTTTGCATTGCAGCAGGCTTTTGCTGAGGTGTTTAAGGTAATTTCCAGAGCAAACAAATATATCGACGAAACCCAGCCCTGGATACTTGCCAAGGACGAGTCTAACAAAAATCGGCTGGCCCAGGTGCTGTATAACCTGATCGAAACCATCCGCATTTGCGCCAGTCTGCTTCAGCCGGTCATTCCGGATTCCGCCCTTAAGGCACTGGAACAGATCGGCGCAGAAGAAAACGACTGCCAGTGGGACAGGCTCAACCTTTGGGGCGCCCTTAAGAAGGACACTGCTGTCAACAAGGGTGAGGTACTGTTCCCCCGTATAGACATGGCGAAGGAACTGGAACTGCTGGACAACCTTAACAAGCAGCCTGCTCAGCCTGAGTTTGATCCCATACTGCCCGATGTTACCATCGACCAGTTTGCAGCCTGCGACCTGCGGGTATGCAAGGTGCTTTCCTGCGAAAAGGTGGCGAAGAGCGACAAACTGCTCAAATTCTCTCTGGACGATGGGACCGGTACCCCCAGACAGATCCTTTCCGGCATAGCAAAGTATTATAAGCCCGAAGAGCTGGTGGGTAAAACCGTTGTGGCAATACTGAATCTGCCCACAAGAAAAATGATGGGGCTTGAATCCAACGGTATGCTTATTTCTGCCGAAAAGGACGATAAGCTGAACCTGCTTATGCTGGATGATGCTATCCCCGCCGGTTCGAGGCTCTGCTGACCATGTTCTTTGATTCTCATGCTCACTATGATTCCTCCCGGTTTAATGACGACAGGGAAGAATTGATCCACACCCTCCATAATGAGGGTGTGGATATGGTATGTAATATCGGCTGTGATTTATCGTCTTCGCTCAAATCCGTTCAGCTGGCTCAGAAATACTCCTGGTTTTATGCGGCTGTTGGTACCCATCCCAGCGACACCGATAAAATGACCGACAGCGATCTTACCATGTATGAAATGCTGTGTCGGGACCCCAAGGTGGTGGCTATTGGCGAGATAGGGCTGGACTATTATTGGGACAACAGCCCCCGGGAACTCCAGCAGCAGAGGTTTCGCCAGCAGATGGAGCTTGCAAAGCGGCTGAAAAAGCCTGTAGTTATCCACGACCGGGAGGCCCACGAGGACTGTATGAAGATAGTTCGCGACTATTATCGGGACGTGCAGGGAGTATTCCATTGCTATTCCGGAGAATTGGAAATGGCAAAACAGCTGGTAAAAATGGGATGGTATATCGGCATGACCGGCGTTGTGACCTATAAAAATGCCAGAAAATCGGTTGAAGTCGTTCAGTGGCTGCCGGAGGACAGGCTCCTTATCGAGACTGACTGCCCTTATCTTTCGCCGGTGCCGAACCGGGGAAAGCGCAACGATTCCAGAAATCTGCGTTACACTGCCGCCAAAATCGCCGAACTCAGGGGAATATCCCTGGAACAGGTCGCCGAGCTTACGACCAAAAACGCTATGGAGTTTTACAAGCTGTAGAAAAAGGAATAAAGTAGCCGCAGCGGAAAGGAAGATAGTGCGAAAGAAACCCATAAGGGGTGTCTTTCGCGTTCAATAACCCGCCGCAGCGGTCGGAACGAACTTTAGTTCGTTCCGCACAACTTGTAGACAAAGGCTACCGGGCCTTTGTCTACAAGTTGAGTTTTACAACATCGCCAGGGTATCCTTAGATACGGATATAAGATTATAATATGTATTTATTGTGAAGATTGCATTTTGCGTGCAATCTTCACTCCTTTTTTGCCCATTTATGAAGGGAGTTTTTGCTTCCATAATGAACCGGTGATTTGTTCGACGGTCATATTGAATAATGGTCTGAAAGGAGACTGAAAAAATGGCATCATATACCAAAAATATTCTGCTCACATTAAGAGAACCCAGCGACACAGTTGAGATCGACGGCTTTAACAGGGACAATGAAATACTTGACGAGCTTTTGAAGCCGGTGGCTGAGGACTATGGCGTCCTAAGATCTGCGGCCAGGATCAACAGTTATAACACCATGAAGGCTATCAGGGCGGCCAGTTATGGAGGCATTTCGGTACCTGAAAAGAACTCCATGTTCTTTGGGGACTTTGACACCGCTGCTGATGCCACCTCAGACGGCACCCTTCATTGCTCGTCTGATCACTCATATCAGTTTTCAGATTATGTGGGTGAGAGCTACGCCCACGGCGCGTCAGGTGATGTGGCCTGCACACTGGGGGCTACCGAATGCTCATTCAGCTTCGCCGCACCTGCCAGCGGGTATATAACCTCCATGGAGATAGATGCCAAGGCCCTCAGCTCAGGCACAAACTGCTATTTGAACCAGTGCTATTTCGGCAGTACCTATAAGCATAATGTGAAAATTGCGCTGACCACATCGAGAGCAGTAAGAACGCTGGATTTTACCACGCCCATAGCCATACATAAAGGCGAAATGATTTATGGATCGCTGAAAAACGGAACGTCAGAAGGCACAGGATATGTGTACAGTGCGGAGCTGGGAGTGCCGTATATCAAGTTTAATATCACTCCGGCACCGGAAACCGGATGGGTCAAAACGGCTGTGGAGGATCTGGGCAGCATGGGTCACAGCGAGGCCAGAGCATATATCCAGGTTTTAAAAACCGATGACGCGGAGATCGGAGCATCCCTTATTGACAGCGATGGAACCGAGCTGGAAATGCGGCCGGATGGAGTCAGGACCACCGTTACAAAGGACGGCGGAGCCTGTCAGGAGCTGTGCTTTACCGTGCCATACAGCAAAACGTTAGCGGCGTTGAAAATCACGGCAGATGCCGGCGACGGATATGCAGATATTTATAACTACGCAGTTACGGTTCTGTAGCCCTCATACGCGGCAGATACGGTATATGGAGATCAAGCAGCAGCCAGAGGCCCGAGGGCCTCTGGCTGCTGCTGCGGCGGGCCATTAACGGGCAAGATGCTCACGATGGGCTTCGTTTACACTGACTTCCTTTTCGCTGTGGCGACTGTCTGCATTTGTATACACTCTGATATAGCATCTTTTTTATATCAATAATACATAAAAATCAGGTTCTAATATTGTTTATGTTTCGTTTTTAACAATTTAGAAGCAATTTTTTGCGAATAATTTGTTGATTTTTAGGGCAGGAATCATTATAATTTAACCATTATTTTTCATAATTATATGTGAGAAGGAGTTGAAAATTAGTGGAAAATAAAAGAGGTTCCTGGGGGAGCAATATTGGCTTCCTGATGGCTGCTGTTGGCTCTGCTGTTGGCCTTGGCAACATCTGGGGATTCCCGTACAAAATGGGTAAGTCCGGTGGCTTTACCTTCCTGCTGGTATATCTGTTGCTGGCACTGTTCGTAGGCTTTGTTATCATGATGGGCGAGTTGGCTCTGGGCCGCAAGACCGGCAAGGGCATCATCGGCGCTTACAACGAAGCTTCCAAGAAGTTTAAATGGGTCGGCTGGCTGGGCGTTATCGCCCCCTTCTTTATCCTGACCTTCTACTGTGTGCTGGGTGGTTACTGTCTCCAGTATATGTGCTACAACCTGAGCAACATCGCCTTTGCGTCAGCTTCTGCCACCGGCGGTGAACTCTTTAGCGCAATGCTCAACAATCCCTGGGGATGCGTTGTGTTCACTCTGGTGTTTATTCTGATGAACGTCATCATCGTCCGCGGAGGTATTTCAGGCGGTCTTGAAAAGTTCAACACCGTAGGTATGCCTGCCTTGGCCATTATGCTGATAATAATCATCATCCGTGCAGTCACCATGGAAGGCGCTGTTGAGGGCCTGAAATTCATGTTCGTTCCCGGATATGCTGTTAAGGGCGGTTTTATTGAGGAATCACCTGACTTTATCTCTGTATTGGCTACTGCCGGCGGTCAGATGTTCTTCTCCCTGTCTCTTGCTATGGGCGCCATGATAACCTATGGCTCCTACCTGAGCAAGTCCGAAAACCTGGTCAAGAACTCTGTCATTATTGTAATTTCCGATACTGCTGTGGCCCTCATGGCTGGTCTGGCCGTAATTCCTTCTGCCGTTGCTTATGGCATCCAGAACGGAATCCCTGTCAATGAGATCTCCCTGTCCGGACCCAAGCTCCTGTTTGTGACCATGCAGAACGTCTTTGGTTCCATGGGCATGATCGGTGCCGTTTTTGGAGTTATCTTCTTCGCTCTGGTGCTTATTGCGGCTATCTCCTCTTCTATCTCTCTGGTAGAGGTTCTGGTAACCTATGTTTCCGATCGCCAGATCGCCAGGAACAAGACCCCCAACCGTTCCAAAATCACCTGGATCGTTACCGGCTGCTTCACTGTTTTGGCCATTCTGGTGGCATGGGACTGCCTGGGTTCTACCGGTATCTGGGGTCCTGGACGCAGCCTTGTTGACGGCGTTTGGGTCGGCGGTGACGCTGACTGGACCCAGGACTGGCTGGACTTCTTCGACTTCATCTCCGAAGGTATTGCAATGCCTTTGGGCGCTATGCTCATGGCTATTATGATAGGCTGGGAGCTGAAGCCTCAGTACACCCTGGATGAGATATCCTCTGGAGCCAAGGTGGGAAACCTCCTTACAAAATTCTTTACCATCTGCATTAAGTTTGTGGTGCCTGTGGTTATGATACTGGTGCTTCTGGGCCAGCTCAATGATTTCCTTGGTTTGGGCATTTTTAACTAAACTGATATAAGCATAATGAACCCCGGTTCCGTTGTGAACCGGGGTTTTTACTATGCCTTATAGCCTGCATATTTTGCAACAAACTGGGTCGCGGCGGCCAGCGGGTCGTCGCCCTTTATCAGCCGGAGAGATAGATAGGGCTTTTCACCGGCAGAAAACATAACACGGCCCTTCAGGCTTTTGTCAGAGCAGATATAGCTCACAGCTTCAAAGTCCAGGTTTTCAAGGGTAAACAGCAGACTGCCGGATTTCTGGCTGATATCATTTATACCGGCATCAGCCGCAGCCGATCGCAAAAGAGCTATGGAAACCAGAGCATTGACACTTTTTGGTATATCGCCGTAACGATCTACCAGCTCGTCGATAACATCGTCGGCATCATCCTCGTTCCGGATGGAGGCTATACGCCGGTATATATCCATTCGCTGCTCGCCTGAGGAGATGTATCGGTCGGGTATATTGGCGGACACGATAATGTCCACGGTGCAGGATGCTGTCTCAACAGGGGTTTCGCCCTTTTCTTCCAAAACTGCTTCTTCCAGCAGCTTCAAATACATATCATAACCGACTGACATTATATTGCCCGACTGTTCAGGCCCCAGCAGATTACCGGCACCGCGAATCTCCAGATCGCGCATGGCGATTTTGAAACCGGAGCCGAATTCTGCGTATTCGGAGATCGCCGAAAGGCGCTTCATGGCGATCTCTGACAAAACCTTTTGCTGACGATAGGTGAAGTAAGCAAAAGCGTGGCGTGATGATCGACCGACACGGCCTCTCAGCTGGTGCAGCTGAGCAAGGCCAAGATTGTCGGCATCCTCAATGATCAGGGTGTTAACATTGGGGATATCGATGCCGGTTTCGATTATGGTGGTGCAGACCAGGATGCGGATCTCGCCCTCAGCCATACGCTGCATAACGTCGGAAAGCTCGCCCTCAGGCAGCTTTCCGTGGGCGACAGCCACGGAAGCTCCGTCGGCCATGGCAGAGATTTTTGCGGCGGTGCGTTCAATGTTTTCGACCCGGTTATGCAGGTAGTATACCTGACCGCCACGGGCAAGCTCACGCCGGATGGCGTCGGCAATGACCTGCTCGTTGTATTCCATAACATAGGTTTGGACCGGGTGGCGGTCCTGAGGCGGTTCCTCAAGGGTGGACATATCGCGCAGACCGGAAAGGGCCATGTTCAGAGTCCGGGGGATGGGAGTGGCAGAAAGGGTAAGAACATCGACCGTACGGGAAAGCTCTTTCAGCCGCTCCTTGTGAGTAACGCCAAAACGCTGCTCTTCGTCAACAATAAGCAGCCCGAGGTCTTTAAAAACCACATCCTTTTGAAGGAGTCTGTGAGTGCCAATGATAATATCAATGGTCCCTGCCGACAGCTGACGCAGTGTCGCTTTGTGCTGAGCGGCTGTCCTAAACCGGGAAAGCACGTCGATTTTAACAGGGAAACCGTTAAAACGGTTAACTGCTGTAACATAATGCTGCTGAGCAAGAACGGTGGTGGGAACCAGAATGGCGGCCTGCTTGTTGTCCAGCACGCATTTCATAACGGCTCGCAGAGCGACCTCGGTTTTGCCAAAACCAACATCGCCGCACAGCAGGCGATCCATGGGTACGGATGCTTCCATATCCTTCTTGATGTCGACTATACTGCGGAGCTGGTCCTCGGTTTCGGCGTATTCAAAGGCATCTTCAAATTCCTGCTGCCAGACATCATCGGGGGAAAAGGCGTGACCGGGTCGTCGCTGGCGCTCGGCATACAGCTCAATAAGCCCCTTTGCCAGCTCCTTTGCGGCTGCCTTGGCCCTGGATTTGGTTTTCTTCCAGGTGTCGCCGCCCAGCCTGTTCAGACGAATCTGAGCGTCTTCTCCGCCGCCAATGTGCTTTGACACAGTGTCAAGCTGGGTGGCCGGAACGTAAAGACAGTCGGTCCCGGCATAAGCGATCTTTAAATAGTCGCGCACAGTCCCGTCTACGGTTATTTTTTCGATCCCGGCAAAGCGGCCAATACCATGGGTGTCGTGAACTACCAGGTCCCCCGGATTAAGGTCGGTAAAGCTGCTGAGCTTTTGCCGGTTGGTGGCTTTTTTGCGTTTTGTTTTTCGGGATGGGGATGACATAAGCTGGCCTTCGGTCAAAATCGCCAGCTTTGCCGAGGTGTATTCAAAACCGGAGCTAAAGGAGCCTTCGGCTATGACGACCCGGCCTTCTTCGGGAAGGGAAGAAAGAGAAAGGTCCAGGCTGGCGGGAACATTCCTGTCTTCAAGCATCTGGCGAAGACTTTCTGCTCTCATGTGACCGGCGCAGAAAACCACCGTTCTAAAACCATTGCCGCGATAATGCTCAAGGTCAGACACAGCGGTTTCCAGACTGCCGCCATAAGACGGCAGCTGCTTGGCCGAAACGGTCAGCAGCTCCTTTGGACTGAGGCTGGCGGGATAACGGGCGCCAAGAAAACTGTCCAGCATGACCAGAGGGTGCTTCACCAGCTGGTCCAGCAGGTCGTCAAAGGTGCAGAGAAAATCGCACAGCTCTCCCGCAATGCTTCCGGATTGAAGAAGACTGTCCAGATCCATTCCGGTTTGCTGGATAAGAGCATCGGCTCTGGACTCTACCGAACCATGCTCACACAGAACCACCAAAGCGTCGTCGGGAATATATCCGGCGGCGGTTTCCATACTGTCGTAAATGAACGCCATATAGCGGTCAATAGCAGACAGGGTGCCGGAGTTTTCCAACCGCTCCATATCAGCCCGAATGGTATTGATAAGCACCTGATTGGGGTTCTTTCGGCGGGCCAGACGAACGCACAGGTTTTCCATATCGCCCAGCAGGCCCTCGATACCATCGCGATGTAGCTGGGGTAGCGTTTCGGCGGCAGGCAGGACCAATGCGCTGTCAATGTTTTCTATCCGACGCTGCGACACAGTGTCAAAAAACCCCATAGAATCTGCTTCGTCCCCGAAGAACTCTACTCGAACCGGGTTATCATGGGCGGGAGAATAAAAATCGAGAATACCGCCCCGGATAGAAAACTGGCCCTGACCTTCAACCTGGTCGGCTCTTTTATATCCGGCTCGGATCAGTTTGGTGGCCAACTGGTCAAGCTCCCAGCAGTCACCAAGACCGATGCGGAATGATGAAGCCAGCAGCATGTTTTTTGGAAGTGTGCGCTGCATCAGGCAATCCAGCGAGATGACCCAGACCTTGTTGCAGCCGGTAGACAGCTGATAAAGGGATGTAAGGCGCTGCTGCTCCCACCCCCGGGAGACTGACACAGCGTCATACAGCGCAAGCTCCCTTACGGGGATAGTCCCTGGAGACTGCCCCAGAAAAGCAGTCAGGTCACTGACCATACGTTGCACCGCAAGCTCGTCGTGACATACCACAACCAGCGGTTGGCCGGTGCTTTTGTGCAAAGCCGCGGCGAAGTGGGCCTTGTGGACTGACGCCAGACCGTTGATGCAAACGGGCCATCGACCGCTGTTGACGGCTGACAGAGCTGTTTGATATTCCGGTAGGGCGGAAAGGGCCGAAATAAGAGTATCCATGGGTCACCTCCTGAATAAAAATGGTCAATAATTAATTATATCTGTTCATTGCCCGGTCTGGCCCTTCGGAAATGAATACTTCGAGAGCCTTGGCCGCATCCTCGACAGCGGGTTTTAACAGCTTTTTGTCCTGCTCCGAGAAGGTAGACAGCACCCAGTCGGCCATGTCGTAATCGGGGTGAGGTTTCTCCCCAACTCCGATTTTGATGCGGGGGAATTTGTCGGTCCCCAGTTGAGATATAATGCTCTTGATCCCGTTATGGCCGCCTGCGCTGCCGCTTTGACGGATACGAAGCTTGCCACAGGGCAGGGAGCAATCGTCGAATATAACAATAATGTGGTCAGCAGGGATCTTATAAAATGAAGCGGCTTCTTTAACTGCGTCACCCGACAGGTTCATAAAGGTGTTGGGCTTCATGAGAAGGCATTTTTCACCACCGATGGTAAGAATATTGTATGAGGCCCTGAACTTGACCTTGTTCAGTTTGACCCGTTTTTCTTCGGCGATATAGTCGGCGGTTATAAAGCCTATGTTGTGCCGTGTGTTCTGATATTTTGAGCCGGGGTTGCCCAGCCCAACAACGATCCAGCTTATGCTGGAGGGCTTCTTGAAAAGCATTGAAAAAACCTCGCAAACAGGCTACGGGGGCGAACCCGAAGGCCCGCCCCTGACAGCCATTTGATTTTAGAACAGGGAGGAAATGGAATCCTCGTTGTAAATGCGCTTAATGGCTTCGGCAAACATGGTGGCAACAGTCAGCTGCTTGACCTTGGCGCCGGTATAGCCCTTGGGCATGGGGATGGTGTCGAGTACAACAGCTTCTTTGATAACGCTGTTTTCGATACGGTCGCAGGCTGGGCCGGAAAGAACACCGTGGGAAGCGCAGGCGTAAATTTCGGTGGCGCCGTTTTCTGCCAGGGCTGCGGCAGCGCCGCAGAGGGAACCGGCGGTGTCGATCATGTCGTCAAACAGGATGCATTTTTTGCCCTTGATCTCGCCAATAACGTTCATGACTTCGCTCTCGTTGGGACGCAGACGGCGCTTGTCAACGATGGCAAGACCCATATGAAGCTTCTGAGCAAAGGCGCGGGTGCGGGCAACGGATCCAACGTCGGGAGATACGGCTACCATATCAAGGCATTCGTCGCCAAATTTTTCGGCAAAGTATTCAACAAAAATCGGGTTGCCGGCCAGGTTGTCCAGAGGTATATCAAAGAAGCCCTGGATCTGGTTGGCGTGGAGGTCCATGGTAAGTACCCGGTCAGCTCCGGCGGCGGTGATGAGGTTAGCTACCAGCTTGGCAGAAATGGGGTCGCGGGCCTTGGCTTTGCGGTCCTGACGGGCATAGCCGAAATAGGGGATAACGGCTGTGATTCGACCGGCGGAAGCTCGACGGCAGGCGTCGATCATAATGAGCAGCTCCATCAGGCTGTCATTAACGGGCTTGCAGGTGGATTGAACGATAAAAACGTCGGAGCCACGGACAGGCTCATACAGGGAAACAGATACTTCACCGTCAGCGAAACCTTTGACCTCGCCGTTGCCCAGCTCGGTGTAAAGGCGTTCGCAAATGGCCTTGGCCAGAGCGGGGTTGGAGTTGCCGGTAAAGATCTTTATGTCCTTGCCATGTGCTATCATTTTGTTCTACCTCTTTCTTTAGTATTCCGTTTCAAAATATCTATACTATTATACCTAATATCGGGCCTTTTGAAAAGAGCGAATTTATATTAATGTGTGGGCTTTTTGTGTTTATTGTGCCTGAGAGCTGGCAGAAGCAAGTTTGCCTTTGGTGAGGCTGATGCCTATGGCAAAAATCAGCGCGATTGCGGCAAAGACCAGCATAGCGTAAAAGGTGGTCAGATAATCGCCGCCGGAGGCGTCCTGTAGCCTGCCGGAAATATACGGTCCCATAAAGGACGAGGGGATACCGGCCAGGGTAATTACCGCAAAGTTTGGCGCATAATGCTTAGCCCCATAAAACTCACGGGTCAGAGCTGCCGTGACTGACATGGACGAGCCATAGGACAGACCGGCGATGAGCATCCCTGCAAACATCAGTCCTGCGCTGCTGCTGCCATGGGCAAAAATCAGCAGCAGGGACGAGACAAAGCCCATGGCTACCACTACATAAATGCTTCTGCTGTGCAGACGGTCAAACATCATGCCGCTGAAAATTCGGGCAAATCCGTTAAACAGCGATACCATAAGCCCCAAAACCGCAGCAATACCAAAATATACGGCAATCAGGGCAGCGCTGTTAATGACCATCAAACCTACGCCGCCTGCGAACAGCGAAAACAGAAAATGAAACCAGAAAACAGGTGCCTTAAGCATCTGAACTGTGGTAAGCCCGGTTTCGCTGCTGCCTTTGGAAACTGCTGCCTGGGGAGTTTTTTTGAATAGCGGTGACAAAGCAGCGATCAGCGCAGCAATGACCAGAGACGACCATAAAAACGCATTGGGAAAACCGCAGCGGTCAGCCAGCTGGGAAACGATGGTACCGCATACCAGACTCCCAAGGCCATAACCGGTCAACAGCAGGCCGGATATGGCGCCGCCGTTGCTGGGAAACCATTTTCCGACCCCGGACAAAACAGCGTTGTATGACATACCGACACCAAATCCGCAAAATCCGCCGTAACCTGTGTACAAAGCTGCCAGAGCGCTGCTGCCTTCCATCAAAAACATAGCCCGGGTAATTACGGCGCCGACTGCAATAAGTATGGCAGAAAGGATAATTATAATGTGGCTCCCGAGACGCCTGCTTAAGATCCCTGCCAGCAGACTGCCAAGACAGAAAATTATAACGAAAAGAGAAAAGTTTAATGAAAGCTGAGTTGCGGAAAATTCGGGGAAGCTCTGGCTGACATAAACCCGATACAGCGACCATGAAAAGAAGCTGCCCAGAATCAGCAGCAGAAACGTCCCTGCGGCAGCCATGATATACTTTCTGTTTTTCATCTCAAAACTCCTGAAGCTTAAAACATATTGCATCAATTATAGCATATTGCCATGGCACTTCAACCCCTAAATGAACTTTACACTGTGTCACTACAATCGAATGACACAGTGTCCATAAGTCTTGACAAGTTATTCATATATATTATCATCGTAGGGTCGAAGTGCGATGGTTGTGCATAAGGGATAAATTTAAGGGTTGTTGGCTTTTTGCAAAACGCAACGAGAGAAATAACGAAAAATCGATTATACACATTGTTCTCAGTTGCGCCGTAATCGAGGACAATTAAATTAAATACGGCAGAAATCAGTCACAAAAACTGCCTAATAATGATAGAAATAGCGGGGAAATGTGGCCCAATTTGTTCAGATTACAGTTAGATTACAAGGGGACTGAAAACATTGATTTTTCGTCCGGGATATTCTAGAATGCCCACAGAATCTGATTTGACTTATGTCCCATCAGATCAATAATACAAGGAGGCAAACAACCAATGAAGAACCTTAGAAAAGTTCTTGCCCTGGTACTGGT
>CAYLKH010000033.1:0-23792 GCA_964384255.1 uncultured Oscillospiraceae bacterium
GGATTCGCACTGGGATTCCTGGGGACATACGCGGCCGCAAACTGCGGGCAGAGAGGAAGATTCGCTGATGATGTTATAAGCGGCTTCGAAATCACCGGCAGCTACCTGAGCCAGGAACTGGGGGATATGGATAGCCACGGGGCAGCCGGACATGCAGGGGCTGTTTTTGCAGTTGAGGCAGCGCTGTGCCTCGTCGATGGCCTGTTCGGCGGTATAACCCAGAGCGACTTCTTCGAAGTTGTTTCTGCGAATCTCGGCAGGCTGCTCGGGGATGGGGTTTTTGGTCATGGACATATTAGGCATTATTCAGCTACCTCCTTGTTAAACAGGTTGCAGGCTTCTTCATAGGCGTGTTTTTCAAATTCTTTGTAAACGCCGCCTCTTCTCATGGCTTCGTCGAAATCGACCTTATGGCCGTCGAAATCGGGGCCGTCGACGCAGGCGAATTTGGTCTCGCCGCCGACGGTAAGACGGCAGCCGCCGCACATACCGGTACCGTCGATCATGATGGGGTTCATGCTGACGGTGGTGGGGATATCGTATTTTTTGGTGGTCAGGCAGACGAATTTCATCATTATCATGGGGCCGATGGTGATGACCTCGTCGTACTTTTCGCCGTTGATGATAAGCTCTTCAAGGGTTTTGGTGACAACGCCGGGACGGCCATAGGAGCCATCGTCGGTGCAGACATAGAGGTTGGAGCAGTTGGCCTTGAATTCGTCTTCCAGCATAACAAGGTCCTTGTTGCGGAAACCGATAATAGCGTCGACCTCGATACCGGCTTCGTGGATCTCCTTGGTCACAAGGAAGGAGATGGCGCAGCCGACGCCGCCGCCAACCACGCAGTATCTTTTGCCCTTTTCGAAGGCGGTGGGGTTACCCAGGGGGCCAACGAAGTCGGGCAGATAATCGCCCTCGTTCATCATGCTCAGTTTTTTGGTGGTGGCTCCCACGGGCTGGAAAATGATCTCAACAGTGCCCTTTTCCCGGTCGTATCCGGCGACAGTAAGGGGGATCCTTTCGCCGTCTTCCTCAACGCGGAGGATGACGAACTGTCCGGCCCTGGCCTTTCTGGCGACGAAAGGAGCTTCGATGGTCATGGACACGTTTACAGCATTCATCTGCTTTTTTTCAACGATTTTGAACATAAGTTCCTCCTGTACACATTATATAAAATATGTATTTACTCACTAATTTTTAATTATATCAGCAATACGGCTTTTTTCAAGTAGAAAGTATTGACCAAATTTCACCGCTTTTCGTCACAATTCACAAAATGGATGTGGTCTTTTTATGAACAACATTGATTTTTTGTTATATTTTCTGGCAAAGGGAACTTTTTGCCGGGGCAAACGTCTTAGTATTCGATGGAAAAATCAAAAGGAGATGTGAAAAATGAACAAAAGGCTTATTGCTCTTTTACTGACCTGTATTACTGTCCTTTCCCTCATAGCGGGCTGCGGCTCATCTTCGTCGAACAAATCCGCCGATACCGCTGCCGTTGCTGAGTCCTATACTTATTACGAGGAAACTGCTGCGGAAGCTGCCGAACCCATGGAGAGCGGCGGCACCACCTCCAGTAGCAGCGAAGGCGACGCTATCAACGGCGGCGGCCAGGTGGACCTTTCGGAAAAGATCATATATTCCATGTATGCATATATCGAAACCATGGATTTTGAAGGTTCTGTGGAAAAGGTCAACCAGCTGCTGGAACGCTTTGGAGGCTTTGTAGAAAGCTCTTCTGTCAGCGGGACCGACCTTTACAGCCAGAGCCGTGGCTACACCGTGACCCGCTACGCCAGCTATACTCTGCGTATTCCTTCGGAAAACTACAGCGGCATGACCGAAGCCCTGTCCGAAATAGGAAACGTCACCGACCGCAGCTCCTGGGCCGAAAACATCACCACCCAGTATTACGACAGCCAGAGCCGTCTCAACACCTATCGTACCGAGGAAGAACGTCTGCTGAATATGCTGGAAAAGGTGGACGACGTGGAGTCAATGATAGCTATTGAGGAGCGTCTTTCCGAGGTTCGCTACCAGATTGAGAGCCTTGAGACTAATCTTCTTAACTGGCAGCGCCAGGTAGATTACAGCACTGTTGAGCTGAGCATTCAGGAAGTGGCCGAGCTGACCGAGGAAAAGCCCATCGTCCGTTCCTACTGGCAGCAGGTGGCCGACGGTTTCAGCGATTCTCTTACCAGTATCGGCCGGTTCTTCAAGCGGCTGTTCAAGAACTTTATCAGCGCCCTGCCTGTGCTGGTGGTGCTGGCGGTCGTGGCTGTTGTGGTCATACTCATAGCTAAAAAATGCATCAAAAAGCGCAAAGCAAAAAAAGCCATGAAGGCTCAGAAAAAGCCGGAAAGCACCGACGATAAAGAAAATATTGGCTGATTTCTTCCCTGCCCCGGAAAATGCACTGATTCCTGCATTTTCCCGGGGCAGGGATTTTTGCTCACCGGTCCCGGCCGTGGTTTTAGCATTATTACTATAATAGAGAATTTATATTTGTTAAGCTTTGTGTTTTGTTCTGATTATTATTCTTTAGCACAAATTTTGCTTGATTTTTTGACGCAAATACACAATAATAAAATGCAAGATTTAAAATCAAATCCTGCATTTTTAATTTTAAGGAGTAATTCCCATGCCAGAACGCAAAATCAAAAAAGTACTGGCAGCCAACCGGAGTGAGATCGCCGTCAGGATATTCCGCGCCTGTTTCGATCTGGGGCTGCACACCGTTGCCATGTACTCCAACGAAGATACACTTAGCCTGTTCCGCACCAAGGCTGACGAAGCCTATCTCATTGGTGACAACAAAAGCCCTCTGGGCGCATATCTGGACATTCCGTCCATCATCGCCCTGGCCAGGGCTCACGATGTGGACGCTATCCATCCGGGATATGGCTTTCTTTCTGAAAACGCCGACTTTGCCCGGGCCTGCGAAAACGCCGGGATAATCTTTATCGGCCCTCCGTCAGACGTTCTTGCGAAAATGGGCGACAAGCTCAGCGCCAAGGAAACGGCCATTTCCTGCGGAGTTCCCGTTATCCCCGGCTCATCCCAGCCCCTTAAGGACGCTGACGAGGCTCTGGAAAAGGCCATCAGCTACGGGTTCCCGGTCATACTCAAGGCCGCATCCGGCGGCGGCGGCCGTGGTATGCGCAAATGCGACAGCCCCGAGGAGATAAAGCCCGCCTTCGAGCTGGTCAAAAGCGAGGCCGCCAAGGCCTTTGGCAACGACGACATCTTTATCGAAAAATTCCTTGTCCATCCCAAGCACATCGAGGTCCAGATCCTGGCGGACGAATATGGCAACGTCCGTCACCTGGGCGAGCGCGACTGCTCGTTGCAGCGCAGATACCAGAAGGTTGTCGAATTCGCCCCCGCTTTTTCGGTTCCTCAGCAGACCATCGAAAAGCTCCGCAGCGACGCGGTCAAGATCGCCAAAGCCGTTGGCTATGTCAACGCCGGTACCGTAGAATTCCTTGTTGACCAGAACGGCGACCATTACTTTATCGAGATGAACCCCCGCATCCAGGTGGAACACACTGTTACCGAGATGATAACCGGTATCGACCTGGTCAGGGCCCAGATCCTTATTGCCTCCGGCCAGAGCGTAGCCTGTCCCGAGATCGGTCTTGCCAGCCAGGAGGATCTGCATATCAACGGCTATTCCATCCAGTGCCGGGTCACCACCGAAGACCCTGCCAACAACTTTGCCCCCGACAACGGAAAGATAACCTCCTACCGCACCTCCGGCGGCTATGGTGTCCGTCTTGACGGCGGCAACGCTGCCACCGGCGCGGTCATATCCCCCTATTACGATTCTCTGCTGGTCAAGGTCACCACCTGGGACAATACCTTTACCGGGGTCGTCCGCCGGGCTTCCCGGGCGCTGCGGGAGGTCCATGTCCGCGGCGTTAAGACCAACATCCCCTTCGTGGCAAATATTCTCAGCCGTCAGGAATTTATGGACGGCACCTGCCACACCAAGTTTATCGACGAAACTCCCGAGCTTTTTGAATTTGAGGATTCAAAGGACCGGGCCACCCGGGTGCTTAAATATATCGCCAAGATACAGGTCGAGGACCCGGAATCCACCCGTCCCACCTTCGATTCCCCCCGCTACCCCAAGGCTCAGCGGGAAGCTCCCCGGGGCCTTAAGCAGCTGCTGGACGAAAAGGGGCCTGACGCTGTTAAAAACTGGGTCCTTGACCAGAAAAAGCTGCTCATAACCGACACCACCATGCGCGATGCTCACCAGAGCCTGCTGTCCACCAGAATGCGCACCCGTGACATGGTCAAAAGCGCCGAAGGCACTGCGGACATTCTGGCCGACTGCTTCTCTCTGGAGATGTGGGGCGGAGCCACCTTCGACGTGGCTTATCGATATCTCCACGAATCACCCTGGGAGCGGCTTGACCTGCTGCGGGAAAAAATCCCCAACATCCCCTTCCAGATGCTGCTCCGCGGCTCCAACGCTGTTGGCTATTCCAACTATCCCGACAACCTTATCCGCGCCTTTGTTAAAGAATCCGCCCAGAGCGGTATCGACGTTTTCAGAGTCTTCGACTCCCTTAACTGGATACCCGGCATGGAGGTCGCCATGGACGAGGTCATCCGCCAGGGCAAGCTCTGCGAAGCCACCATGTGCTACACCGGCGACATTCTTGACCCCAAAAAGGATAAATATACTCTCAATTATTATGTAAACCTGGCCAAAGAGCTTGAAAAGCGGGGCGCTCATCTGCTGGCCATCAAGGATATGTCCGGCCTGCTCAAGCCCTATGCGGCCAAAAAGCTGGTGACCGCGCTGAAAAACGAGGTCGGTCTGCCTATCCATCTGCACACCCACGACACCACCGGCAACCAGATAGCCACCCTGCTGATGGCGGCGGAAGCGGGAGTCGATATTGTAGACACCGCCATATCCTCCCTGTCCTCTCTGACCAGCCAGCCGTCTATGAACGCCCTTGTGGCCGCCCTGGAAGGCACCGAACGGGATACGGGCCTTGACCTGGACCGGCTCCAGAGTCTGACCGATTATTGGGCAGATGTGCGTCTGCGGTACGACAGCTTTGACCACGGACTCAAGACCCCGGTTACCGACATTTACCGCTATGAGATCCCCGGTGGCCAGTACACCAATCTCCAGCCTCAGGTGGTTTCACTGGGTCTGGGCAGCCGCTTTGACGAGGTCAAGGAAATGTACAAAACGGTCAACGATATGCTGGGCGGCATCGTAAAGGTAACTCCGTCGTCAAAGATGGTTGGCGACCTGGCCATATTCATGGTCCAGAACGAGCTGACCCCGGAAAACATCGTCGAAAAGGGCGAGGCGCTGACCTTCCCCGATTCTGTAGTGAGCTATTTTGAGGGCATGATGGGCCAGCCTGCATGGGGGTTCCCCGAAGATCTCCAGCGGGTGGTGCTTAAGGGCAAAAAGCCCATTACCTGCCGCCCCGGCGAACTGCTTGAACCCATCGATTTTGACAAAGAGCGGGCCAAGCTGGAACAGCTCCAGCCCGACCCCACCATGCGGGACATCCTTTCCTATTGCCTGTATCCCAAGGTCATGGAGGATTATATCAGCCACCGGAAGGAATATGGCTATATCATGCGTATGGGCAGCCACGTATTCTTCAAGGGTCTTGCCATCGGCGAAACCACCCAGATAAATATCGAAGAAGGCAAAACTCTGGTCATCAAATATCTGGGTCTTGGGGACCTGAACAAAGACGGCACCAGAAACGTCCAGTTCGAGCTTAACGGTATGCGCCGGGAAGTCGCTGTGCCTGACCCCAATGTGGACAACACCGTTAAGGCGGTGGTCATGGCCGACCCGGATGACAAATGCCAGATAGGCTCCTCTATCCCCGGCATGGTGTCCAAGGTCAGCGTTAAGGCAGGGGACACGGTTGAAGAAAATCAGGTTGTGGCCATTATCGAGGCCATGAAGATGGAAACCAGCGTGGTTTCCCGAATGGCCGGCACTGTGGACGAGGTTTTGATAACCGCCGGTCAGACCGTCAAGGCCGGCGAACTGCTGATGAAAATAAAGTAAACCAAATTAAAATCAGGAGACTGCTCAACCGGTGAGCAGTCTCCTTTTTTATTTATTACTTGGCGGATACTTCCAGAAAATGGTCGTATGCCTGCTGATATGCTTCCATAAGCGTATCGATATCCAGCATCTCAATGGTGGCGATAAATGTGTCGTAATCGTCTTCAAAATTCATTTCACCGATGATGAATTTGATCAGGCATTCGTCCACATATGTGTTGATATCGCTGTTGATAGCAGCGGCCAGCTCGGACTGCTCTGTGGACAGGGAGATGTATGGCGGCATATTGATATAATCGCCATCAGCTTCTACGGATGCCCAGATGTCGGATGCTTCGATCATATCGTCGGTATAGTTATCGAACTCACGCTCAGCGTGCATCAGGAAAGCGCCCTGCAACAGGGTGTAGGTACTCTTTGCCACGTAGGAATGTACGTCCGGATGGTTAATAACGTCGGTCCAGTGGGGAGTGCCATCGTCAGCGTATTCAAAGCTTACGCCCTCGAGGCCATAGTTGCTCAGGAGCCAGCCGTCGGGGCTGTAGTAAAAATCCAGCCACTTGCACGCCAGCTCAACATCCTGGCAGGAGGTGGTGATGTTATAATATCCGGCAGGAGACGCGTCATTGCCATAACCGTTATAAACGCTGAGCTTGTCCCCTTCTTCCATTACCGCGTCGGTAATAGCCAGTATCTCAAAATCCGGGTCAGACGCCAGAGTTTTCATCTCGGGGAACTCAGTGGCGTACTGATAGAACAGGCCATAGCTTTCGACCACCACGCTCAGGCTGGGTTCTTCCGCAGATGTGTCGCTGTAAAAGTCCCGGTCAAACAGGCCCTCCTGCCACCACTGGTTCATCATTTTGAGATAATCCTTCAATCCGGGCTGGAGCAGGCTTGAGGTAACTTCTCCGTCGATGACCAGCAGGTCCGTACCGTTGATGCCATAGGCCCGGGTCAGCTGATTGGTCTTGTTGATGCCGGAATAATGGAGCCACATGGGGGCGTCAACATCCAGCTCGGTTTTGAAAGCCAGCAGCATTTCGTGATAATCGTCTATGGTCACGGGAGCGTCCAGACCCACCTGGTCCAGCCAGTCCTTACGGACCTCGGGACCATAAGTATAAATTCTGGATTTGTCCATGGCATAGATGCTGAATCCAACGACTCTGCCTTCGGTGGTGGTGACCTGGTTGCGGAACGTATCGTTGCTATCAATAAGCGCCTGATAGTTCACAGCATATTCCGGCAGCAGGTCCGTAAGGTCATAGATCAGCTCTTCTTCTACTGCGGCGTCAGGACCGCTTGCATAGTTCATGGCCACAGGCATAATGTCATCCATTTCACCGGATGCTGTCATAAGCTGTATCTGGGTGTCAGCCGCCATAAAGGAAACGCAGTGATAGTCGATATGTACGCCGGTGATTTCCTCGGTCGCGGCGGTAATGGGAAGCTCTTCGGCGCTTTCATAATACTGACCCAGCAGGGGATGCATGGAATAGAACAGGGACAGGGTTGCGTTCTCGTCCTCGCTGAGGGGATATTCCTGGAAGGTCAGGTACTCGCCTTCGGGAATAAGGTCAATAAGCTTCTGCTGTTCGTCGGTCAGCACCGGACCTTCTTCCACCGGCTCAGCGTCGGCATCCTCCGCTTCGGGATCTACCGGTTCGGCATCCACCGGCTCCGGGGAAGCTTCGGCGGCTTCGGATACCTTGTCAGATACGCTATCAGTCGCTTCTTCTACTGTAGCATCGCCGTTTCCGCAGCCTGCCAGCAGAGCCATCAGCAGAGTCAGCATCAGAATGATGGAAAGTAGCTTTTTCATAATAACTTCTCCTTTTTTAAATAATTATGCTTACGTTTCTATTCGCTTACGATCAAAGTTCCGCCCGACTTCAAAACGCAGGTCCCTGCCAGAGCGCAGCCTTCGCCCCGCTTTGCAAAAACGGTAACACCGGCGGGTGCGTCCAGCTGATCCACAGCCACCGGTCCTACCAGCGCAACTGAAGAATCTCCGGTAGCTGTCCAGCCGGAATTATCCAGCTTCAGATAAGCGTCCTGGATGGTGCCGGAAACTCTGGCATTTTGCAGCGTCACGTTCATTGTGCGTTCGTCGTCCTCGTGGATAATGTCGCCGGAATATTCGCCGTTGGCAATGATCGCGTTGATGCCATAGCTTCTCAGCCTCAGTTCCTCAGGCACGGTGGTTCTGGCCGGGTCATCGTTGACAACGGAGTGCAGCAGGTATTTTCCTGTTTTTACCTTTGCGCCATCCAGTTTCAGATATACATCTCTGGACCTGACATAGAACAGGGCCTGCCCCACATCCCAGTCTCCCCCAACGATATGGCACTCAGTAGTTTCGGTATAATGGCCGCGGACACCATGGAGCATAGCGCCGTATTGGTTAGACCTGACGGTGCAGTTGTTCAGCTTGACCCATGCATCACCGGCGATAATAGCCACATGAGTATCTACGGTGATGCGGCAATCATTAAGCACGTTATGGCAGCCGCCGTCAGCGTAGGTACCATAGCCTACAGTTTCGCATACCACGTCGCAATTATTGGCTTCAAGGTACTGGTCGCCGTTGGAGCCGTCAGTGGACAGAGCCGCCCAGGAATGGGCCAGTATCTTCGAATCATGGAAATAAGCTCTGGAATTGCCCATAGACAGGTGGGTACGGCAGTTTCCGCCCAGCTTAAGGCCCGGGGGAGGCTCCATCATTCCCGCATGGACACGGGGTACATATCCCGCGGGTATCTCACCGCCTCTGGAATCCAGAACGCAGTTGCGAACTACGAGGGTGCCGTTGGCCGTGACTGTGGTACAGGGGCGAATAACGCCGTAGGTGGTGATGTTGACGTTTTCCATTTCGCATTTAGCATTGTCGTCCACCATAACGGCAGAGCCGATGCCTGCAAAATCGTTGATCCCGTAGCCCTTCATTTCAAATTCTGAGTCCTTGATTGCGTAAACCGAATCTCCACCAACATAAATGCCGTTGAGACAGACTTCATCCGTCTTATAGACAGCGTTTGTCATCTCCCTGTCCGTAAGCTGTCCGCTCAGTTGAGCATAGGGTTCATCAGCTACATACAGCTTACCGTCCAAAACGTCAATAGAATCCATTCTGGGGCAGGGAGGCGCTTTGGGAGGACCGCCGCCGGGCATACCGGGACCGGGGGTACCGGGTTCCACGTCCGCGCCGGGAACAGTTCCCGGATGCTCGCTGGGGCGCATAGTCGGAAAATAGGGGCCGGGTCCCTGAGACGGTGCTGCTCCGGGAGGCAGCATTTCTCCAACCGGCATATCGTCCTGAGCCATCGGGGGCATTCCGCCTTCGGGCATTCCGCCCATCTGTCCAAACATGGATACCGGTTCCGGCTTGTTAACAGGGCCTTCCAGCACGGGCATACCATATTCGGGTATCTTTGCGTTGATAGTATTCACTCTTTTCTTTCCTTTCTTCAATCAGGATAAATGTTCTCATCTTCAATTATAAAATTTGCCGTTTATTCTGTCCAATATATAAAACTACATATTTACATGAATTCTGATTCATGATATAGTTGGATTATTCATATGAAATGAGTTGAGCTTATGGAATTTAACCAGCTGCACTATTTTCAGGTAGTAGCAAAATATCAGCACATGACCCTTGCCGCCGAAGAGCTGCATATTTCCCAATCCTCGCTGAGCAAAACAATCGCCATGCTGGAAAAGGAAGTCGGCACCCAGTTTTTTGACCGTATTGGTCGCCGGATCGTTTTGAATTCGGTGGGTCAGCAGTTCCTGACCCGGATCGACCGGGGGCTTATGGAGATCGACGACGCTGTTCGGGAGGCCACGTCGGAGGACCTTGGTGTCGTGTCCTTTGGCACATCCCGGCCTCCCGTATGCGCCGCTTATCTGTGCCAGTTCATCCGGGAGCATCCGTCCATCCGGTTGCAGCTTTTCTCCATGCCTCCAAAACGGATCAGACAGGCTCTGGATCAGGGGGAGATAGATTTTGCCCTTTCCTATGACAGCCTGTCCTCAGATACCATTGCGTGGGATGTTGTCAGTCATGAAGAGTTGCTTTTGCTGGTATCTGCCAAACACCCTCTGGCTAATGCCGGGTCTGTCCCCCTGAGTGCAGTAAAGGACGACAAGTTTATTTTTAACAATACCGATTTCGGTCTTGGTGAGATCGGCAGCAACTTCTGCCGTCAGGCCGGATTTGAGCCCGACATTCTTTTTGAAGGCGACCTTATCAAGCTGTCTCTTCAGCTGGTTGCCGATGGTCTGGCGGTCATGCTCATATCTTCATACGAATACCGGTGGCACACGTTCTCCGGAGCCACCGGTCCCATATCCCGGGATATCTGCGCGCTGCATATTTCCGAGCCTCAATGTTATCGTGAAGTCGGTCTGGGATATCTGAAAAATCGCTATATCTCCCCTTCTGCCGGTATGTTCGCAGCAGGACTTCGAGAGTTTTTTAAACAGGAAAGCCAGCAACCACACAAAGGCATTTAATTGGCCGGGAACCGTATTACTATGGATAAGATCAAACAGTTGGAACATGAAAACAGCGCACTGCGTTCATTAGGGCTTTCCTATGCCCTGTGTGATCTTCTGCTATACGACGAGAACATGGATTGCGACGACACATTGAAGGATATTGAGATGCTTGCAGGGAAGGACATCTTTGCCCCGTTTTATTTTCTGGCTCAATTCTGTGGAGACTCCCTTGACAGCTCGGCTTATCAAAACGCAGAAGCGATCGTTAGCTCTCTGGAAAGCTGCCAGCTGACGGGCAAGCCGTTTTTCCACGAGCGGAGCATTTATCTGGTCATTCAGGGGGTCGAGCCGGAATCCGTCAGGGACAGTCTGTCCAGACTGGCAGAGACAGTTCATCAGCGTTTTCCGGGTCTACAGCTCTTTGTCAGCAGCGTTGCCACAAATCCGAAGGAAATGAAGCGGCTGCATCACGAAATTGCCGTGACCCGGGATTTCGGAGCCATATCAAATTCCGTCGTTTATTCTTCTGAGCGGAAGTTCAGGGAATCCGTGGGGCTGATAATCCAGGAGCTGGAGCTGGAGCTTTATCGGCTGGTGGAGCAAAACAAGTATTTCGAGGCAAGCACCGCTTTCGACCGGCTTCTGGACATATTGGCCGAGGAATACGTTATGTCCATGTCCCAGCTTCGGGAAGAGACTCATTTCCGTGTCATCCAGCTTCGGCGAATAGCTCAGTCCGAACACCTGGACAGTTCTTTTCGGGACGTTCTGTATCGGATAGACACCGCGTCAGATATGAACGGGCTTAAGGCTGCGGTTTACGATACTCTTAATATTCTTGAGCTGTCTCAGCACCATTACCCTGACGACAACAGCAAAAAGGTGTTTGCCATCATACAATATATCGAAAGCAACTATGACAGATCCGACCTGACCGCTGCTTCGCTGTGCGAAAAATTTATGATAAGCCCCAGTCACCTGTCCCGCACCTTTAAGCAAAACACAGGGACCGGCGTTCTGGAATACATCAATCTTCAACGCATCGAAGCGGCAAAAAGCCTGCTTTCCAACACAGAGCTTTCAATAGATCAAATCGCCCGGAAAACCGGATTCGTTCACAGAGGCACCTTTATCAACGCCTTTAAACGCATCGAACACATCACCCCCGGCAAATACCGCAGCCGAAGCAAGCTGTAAAACCCATTTTAAAACAGCCGTAAACGGAGTCCGCTCCGTTTGTGGCTGTTTTTTGCTATGTCAAAAATCAGCACAAAATCAAAAAACATTTCTATAAAAGAAATATTCGGAAAGATATAATTGTTTCAGAGCGATAAAAGAAGCCGACCATGGCTTCACCGCGTTTTTTATCAACAGGAGGTATTTATATGAAAAAAACTCTCGTAATCATTCTGTCCATATGCCTGCTTTTGGGCTGCTTTGTGGGCTGTGCCGACAACAGCACAAAGGTATCCGACGAAGTATCAGAAGCTGTCGAACCGGTTTCGGAAGCTGCTGAAACCATCGAGGCCGAAACCACTGAGGATGCCGACCCATCCTCCGCCGGACTGGTTTCTGAAATGCCCATGTCTGACGAACCCGTTACTCTGAGCATTTGGGCAATGGCCCCCCAGGGTCATTCCATCACCCTGCCCGAAAGCTACGGAGATTATACCGTTATGCAGAATCTGGAAGAAAAGTCCAATGTGCATATGGAATGGCAGGAAGTATCGTCCATGGTCGCCTCCGAGCAGTTCAATATCATGGCTGCTTCCGGCGAGTACACTGACATCATCACTTCTGTAGGCACCTGCTATACCGGCGGCGTTACCAAAGCATACAGCGACGATATTATCGCCGACCTGACCGAGCTGATAGACGAATATGCTCCCAACTATATGGCCACCATCAACGCAAACCCCGAGATCGCCCGGGAATGTCTGGACGATAACGGCCACCGGCTGGTATTTCATGGAATCAACGACGCTCCCGAAGTCGCCAGCGGACTGCTTATTCGTCAGGACTGGCTGGACACTGTAGGCATGGACATCCCCACCACCTATGACGAAATGATCGATGTCCTGACCGCATTCAAAACCACCTATGACTGCTCCTCTCCCCTGCTGCTGACCCAGAGCTGCGTCATAAGCGATACCGGCGACCTTTCCTCCGGATTCGGTGTTCCGGGCATGAACATCGCAGAACTCAGCACCTATCATCTGTTTATAACCGAAGACGGCAGCGTATCTACCTGCCTTATAGAGGACGGCTATAAGGAATTTCTTGGATATCTGCACACTCTTTATGAAAACGGCCTCATAAGCCCCGATTTTTACTCCATCAGCAACGACATGATGAGCGGCGAAGCCGAAACCTATGTTACCACCAGCCAGTCCGGCGTGTTCCGTCTGAATGTAAACAGCGTTCAGAACATGATCCAGCGCGTCGACGACCCTGACTGCGCCATGACCCCCATGGCTGACATCGGCAAGGAGGCGGGCCATATTAACCACTTCTCCGACGCGTCCCTTATCAACGGCAACAGCGGAGCCTGCATTTCATCCACCTGCTCCAACCCGGAAGTCGCCGCCAAGTGGCTGGACTACTGGTATTCCGATCAGGGTATGTACGAAAAGAACTATGGTCCCGAAGGCGTATCCTTTGAATTTATCGACGGCGAACCCACCTTCACCGACGCGATTCTTAACAACGAATGGGGCGTCAGCGGCGAGGTGGCAGTTACATATTACAACCTTCAGAACATGATCTGCGGCCGCACCATAACCACCCTTACCGACCAGTTTGCCACCGATCTGCAAAGGGAAGCCAAGCAGCTGTGGGCCAGCAATCAGGATGCAACACAGACCCTTCCTTCTTCCCTCTCTCTGACCGAAGACGAAAGCGAAACTTATGCCAACAGATTCGGCGATATTTCCACCTATGCCGCCGAGAGCATTCCCCGCTTTATCACCGGCGAACTGAACCTTGATTCAGACTGGGACGATTTCCAGACCACGCTGAAAAACCTTGGCATAGGCGATTGTGTCGCTGCATACCAGAGCGCCTATGAACGCTATCTGAGCAGATAAGGAGGCATCCTATGAATCACAGGTATTCACATATACTTACCCCGCTGAGGATCGGCAATGTGGTGCTGAAAAACAGGCTGATGATGACCAAAGCGATCGCGGGCAATCTCCAGGGTCCGGGGAACTATCCTGCGGAAAGTGTTATCAAATACTGCGCCGAAGCTGCACGCAATGGCGCCGCCGTCGTTGTTTGCGACCCCGGCGCGTTCCCGGACATCCGGAGCTTTGGCACAGAGATAGAAACGGAAAAGTACGGCGTACAGGCTCTGTATAACAGGCTTGTAGAGCGTATCCACGCATATGGCTCTCTGGCCTCCTTTTCCACTCAGGGCTTTATGCCCGAACGGTTTGTGATCTCCGACCCCCGGGATCCATCCATAGTTCCCGTTGACCATCACGGTCCCCCGATCAAAAAGCATTATCCCGAGATGACTCACGAGCAGATACGGGAATTTATCGAGATCTTTACCCGGCACTGCCTTTATATGAAAAACATCGGCTTTGACATGGTCAATGTTTATATGTCCTATAATGCCGGGCTGCTGGCCCGGAGCATGTCTCCCCTGTATAACCAGCGGGTGGACGAATACGGCGGCAGCGTTGAAAACCGCGCAAGACTGGTAAAGGAGCTGTTTACCTCTATCAAAGCCGCCTGCGGCCCCGATTTTCTCATCGATGCTCAGGTGTCCAGCTTTGAACCCGGCGGCTACACTCAGGAAGATTTTTTGCAGTTTTTGCGCCAGTGGGAAGATGTTGTAGACATCGTTCAGATACGCACCGGCGACACCGGTCTGGCCCACCCCAGCAGCTATACCCTGAAAAAGGATGCTCCCTTTACTCTGGACGCTGCTGAGGCTGTTAAAAAAGCCGGTATCGATGTGGTAGTATGTCCCGTAGGCGGCTACCAGGACCTTGACTGTATCGAAGAGCATCTGGCATCGGGCAAAGCGGATATGGTCGGTATGGCCAGAGCATTTATATGCAACTCAGATTATGGCAAAAAGCTCATCGCCGGAAAAGGCGAAGAGCTTCGCCCCTGCATCCGGTGCGACAAGTGCCATGGCGGTGTCTGTTCGCTGAATCCAAAAATCGGTCTACAGCACGTTTGGTACGATATGTTTGACGCAGAACCCCAGCAGAAAAAGAAGGTAGCCATTATTGGCGGCGGCCCTGCGGGTATGCAGGCTGCCATCATAGCCTCCGACCGGGGTCACCATGTCACGCTGTATGAAAAGGCAAACGAGCTGGGGGGTCAGATGCTCCACGCAGACTATGTTCCCGAAAAATGGCCTGTTAAGGAATTGAAGGACTATTTCATCGCTCAGCTTAAAAAACGTCCTGTGCAGATAAAGACCGGCACCGTTGCCACCCCGGAAATGATCGCCGCCGAAAAATATGACGCGGTGCTGGCAGCCTGCGGCTCTGTGGCTGCAAGCTCTCCTGTTCCCGGCGGAAACGAGCCTTACGTCTGGCCGCTGATGAATGTCTTTGGCCACGAAAGGGAGCTGGGAAATAACGTTGTTATCATCGGCGGCACCATTATGGCCGTTGACGCGGCGCTGTATCTTATCCACACCGGCCACCAGGTAACTGTCCTGACCCGCAGCAACCAGATCGCCCGGGACCACAATACCCACGGCCGGGACGGCACGCTGGATTATCTGAAAACTCTGGACGGACTCCGGTTTATAACCGAAGCTGTCTCCACACTGGTGGAAAAGGACGGAGTGACCTATCGGGATGCCGATGGCCAGACCCACAAGATCTTCGCTGACAGCATCATCTCCCACGCAGGAAGAGTTCAGCTGCTGGACGAGTGTTTCAGCTTTGCCGGACTGTCTCCCGAGTTCCGCATTATTGGAGACTGCAACCGTCAGATGAACGATTGGCGCGAGCATCACATGATGGAAAACGTGGCATGGTCTGCCGAATCGGATCTCCAGCAAAGTATCTACACCGCCACCACCGCCGCCATGAGTCTTTAAACCAAAAGGGACTGCTCATTATGGGCAGTCCCTTTCATATTTTCGGCATAAAAACAAAGCAGGCTGCCGGGGAAGGCAGCCTGCTTCGTGGATTGGAGAGATCCAGTGAAAAAAGGAAGATTAAAAAATACAAGGAGGGAAAATCTGAAGCTTATGCTTCACAATTTCTCCATAATTATATTACCCTATCGGTGCATAAAATAACAGATACAATTTGTAAATAATGTGTACAATTTGTCTTATTTGTGTCACAATACCAGGGCAGTCACCAGCCACACCGCCGCAGTCGCCCCCGCTCCCATGGCAAAATATGCCGGAGCAGGAATGCGATGGATAAGCTTTTGGGAATTTGCCCGGACATATCCGTCAGCCACCCGGCAGGCTTCTTCCAAAACCCGCTGGGGGCTGATGCCTTTTTGTCCCATGGCGTCATCCTTGACGAAAAAAACCGCCTGTTCAAAATATCTTATGTCCGGGCTGCGGACAACTATCACCCGTTTTGACACTCCCTTGACCATATGCTTTAAATCTCCCATCCTGTAATGATTACATTTTTTCCCATTTCAGGCTGAGATATACGGGGCTTAAAAAAGTTATTAAGACTTTTTCAGCCCCGTATTATTATTGGATATTTAATATTGGATATCTAATGCAACGTAGTGATATTCCGCTCCGTCAAAGGCAACTTCTGCCGTCAGCGAAATGGTATCGTCCATCTGGGGAACGTATTCATTCAAAGCTGTCCATGGCAGCAATACCGATATTTCCCCAGTTTCATCAGAAATTATAACGTAATATCCGCCTTCTGACGGTTCAACGTTGATGATGGTGCCACCGATATGGGTCGTCCTTATTATTTCTTCCTCAGCTTCTTCTGTAACGGTCGCTCCGGCAGTGGCTGCCGCTTCTTCAACAGTTTCCGCAGCTTCAACGCTCTCCGGAGGCGCTCCTTCCGCAGGCTCCTCAACCGGGGCCGCTTCTGCGGGGGCGGCTTCAAGGGTAGCCGAATATGACATAATGCGTTCGGCCCCTGTTTCGGGTGTCTGGGGCATTTCCTCCGCCGCAGCCCCATTATCTGCCATTGTGGATTCAGCGGTGTCAAAGCTCCGGGGGATCAGGCCGTCGAAGGCTCCGGACGCCCCCAGCAGCACAAGGGCCACCATAGCGGCCGCCGCTGTTCCATAGCGGAAGGGGAATATCCGTTTCTGTTTTCTGGCGGATTCAGGCTTTTCTTCCCGGCTTATTCTTTCCATCACTCCCCGGGTAAAGCCCTCCGGCGGATGGACGGTCATTGTCTGGGAGTTGACGGCCCGGTAGCTTTCCAGCACAGCTCTGCATCGGGGGCAGGTTTCCAGATGGGCTTTGACCATCTGCCTCTGCTGAGAAGACAGCTCTCCGTCCAGATAGGCCGAAAGCTCAGGCATGATCCTTTCGCAGCTGTCAGTCACGGGTCATCCCTCCTTTCATATTATCTGACGAAGCTTCGTCCAAAAAGTTCCCGTCTCCCGACAAAATCCTGCGCATACGCTCTCTTGCTCTGGCGATGCGGGATTTTACGGTGCCTTCCTTTATTCCCAGCTGACTGGCGATCTCCCCATAGCTCATGCCGCCCAGCTCCCGCATGGAAAGTATCTGGCGATATTGGGGTTCCAGCTGCTCAAGAGCGCTGTTTACCGCGCCCTGAAGCTCTTCCCGGTCGAGGATAAGCTCGGGGCTGTAGCGCAGGTCAGCTACAGGAAGCTCCGTCTCTTCCCCGTCGTCATCCATGGTAAAAAGCGGGACCTTCTTGACCCGGGATTCCCTGCGGAGAAAGTCGATACACACATTGGTCGTAAGGCGATAGGCCCAGGTGGAAAATTTTGACTCCATATTGAACCCTTCCAGCCCCCGCCATATGCGCAAAAAAGCCTCCTGAGCCATATCCTCTGCATCGGAAGGGTCGCCTACGATACGCAGGGCGATGCTGTATATCCTGTCGCCGTGAAGCTGGACCAGCTTTTCAAAGGCCCTGCTGTCACCCTTTCTGGCCCGGCGGATCAGGCTGTATTCATCTGGCATAGGCTCACCTCAAGTCGTTTTTGATTCCCCCGATGATGGAATAAACATCCTCGGGGGTCGATATCCTGACGATTTTTTCCTTATAGTATCCTGCGTAGGCCACTCCGTGGAGATACCAGCAAAGGTATTTTCTGGCTTCAAGGCAGGCAATATGTTCGCCCTTATCTTCCACAGACAGCTCAAACTGCTCAAGAGCGGTGTCCATCCGGACCGAAAGCGGGGGTCTTTCGTAGCTTTCGCCAGACAATGCCGCGTTTGCTTCGGCAAATATCCATGGGTCGCCAAAGCAGCCCCGGCCTATCATGGCGGCATCGCAGCCGGTATAGCGCAATATACGCGCCGCAGAGTAGCCATCGCGAATGTCGCCATTGGCAATGACCGGGATGGTCACCGACTGCTTGACCTTTGTTATAACGTCCAAATCAGCTTCTCCGGAATACATTTGCGCTCTTGTCCTGCCATGGACGGTTATGGCCGATGCTCCCGCCTGCTGAACAACCACCGCCAGCTGGGGCGCGTTTACGCTGCCCCTGTCCCAGCCCTTGCGCATCTTTACCGTTACGGGGATATCCACGGCCTTTACCACAGCCTCTACTATCCGCCCTGCCCGTTCCGGGTCCTTCATAAGGGCGCAGCCGTCACCGTTGGAGACTATCTTCGGCGTCGGGCAGCCCATGTTGATATCAATAAAGTCCGCTTCGCCGGACTGCTGAACAAGCACCGCCGCGGCAGCCATAGTCTCCGGGTCGCTGCCGAAGATCTGTATACCAAAGGGGGTCGTAAGGCCAAAGCGTTTCATAAGGGTCCTGGTCTTTTTGTCCTGATATACCAGCGCCTTGGAGCTGACCATTTCGGACACGGTCCAGCCCGCGCCGTGTTGCTGGCAAATACGCCTGTAAGCCGGGTCAGTGACCCCCGCCATGGGCGCCAGACCAAAAAGCCCGTCTATTTTTATCGTGCCAATATACATCATTGACCTCCGCAAATCACAAAGTCAGAGTAATATTACCATAAGTCAAAATCAAAAGCAAATCCCGGGTTGTGCAGCGATAAAAATGATCAGCACAATTTATCGCAAATAATTCTTGACATGGCATTTCGTTTTAATGTATAATACTATGCGTTGCAATGCGAACTGCGGTCACTGGCCTCCGGCAGGCCACACCGTTATGGTTTTGATTTGAATTCAGGAGGTGTTAGACCATGCTTCGTACCTATCAGCCCAAGAAGAGACAGAGATCCAAAGAACACGGCTTCCGCAAGAGAATGAAGACCGCCAACGGCCGCAAGGTGCTTTCCCGCCGTCGTGCCAAAGGCAGATATAAGCTCTCCTACTAATCATCAATAAAGCCACGCTTTTTCAGGGGCGAACGTTCTCGTTCGCCCCTGCTGAGCTTATGTGACCACTTATCCGGCCACGGGCCGGGAGATGGGCGGCCGCATCAGCAGTGACTTTTCCCCGGGCGGATGCCATGCAGGGGCCGTGTCCTCTGTCCGCTCCGCTTCCCTGTTCAGGAGGCAGGCATGAAATATTCCACAGCTTTGAAAGCAAACCGCGACTTCCGTCGACTCTATTCCAGGGGCCGCAGCAAAGCGTCGTCCCGTCTGGTGATTTATTGCCGGAAAAATCGCCTTGGGGCAAACCGCATAGGCATAACCGTTGGCGCCAAGCTGGGCTGCGCCGTCAGGCGCAACCGTGTTCGCCGCCGCATCCGCGAGGCCTATCGCATCAACGAAGAGCGTTTCCAGCCGGGCTACGACATCGTTATCGTCGTCCGTGGCCGGGCCATGGATTCCAGCTTTGGCGAGCTTTCCGCTTCGCTGATAAAACTGGCCGACGCTCTTGGGCTTTTGAAGCCCGACCGGGAGGAAGCCTCATGAAAGAGCTTCTTCTTCGTCTTATCCGGTTTTACCGGAGACGCATTTCACCCGCCTTTCCCCCGTCCTGCCGTTTTACACCAACGTGTTCCCAATATGCCCTTGAGGCAATCGAAAAATACGGCGCGGGAAAAGGTTCGTGGTTGGCGGTGAAGCGACTTATCCGGTGCAACCCCTTTAACAAAGGGGACATTTACGACCCTGTGCCGTGATGCTTCACACAAATTACTTGGAGGTAGTTTCTTGAACCCGATCGTATGTGCCGGTGTTTTAAACACCATCATTACCAAGCCATTTTCATGGCTGCTCCGCCAACTTTACCTGTTCTGCGGCAACTACGGCGTTGCCATCATCCTCTTTACGGTCATCGTAAAGCTGGTTCTGCTCTATTTTGGTGTCAAGAGCAAGGCCAGCACCATGAAGACATCCCGTCTCCAGCCAAAGCTCAAGGCTCTCGAAGCCAAATATCCCGACGACAAAACCAAGTATCAGATGGAGATGAGCAAGCTCTACAAGGAAGAAGGTATCAACCCCTTCACAGGCTGCCTGTGGACCCTTATCCCCTTCCCTTTCCTGATCGGCCTTTATGGCGTTCTCCGTCAGCCCCTGACCAACCTCATGGGTCTGACCGAGGCTCAGATCTCCACCGTCACCGATACTCTTGCCAATCTTGGCGTGACCATCGAATCCACCAACTCCTATTATGTCCAGATGGAAGTCGCCGGTCATGTCCACCAGTATTTTGACCAGATCAAGGCCGTTGTTCCCCAGGTCATCGACATCGACTTTTCCTTCCTGGGCATGAACCTGGCCGAAACCCCCCAGTTTATGAGTACCATCAAAACCATGCTGGGCGGGTTCGACGGTATGGATGGCGCCGCCATCTGGGGCATGGTAGGCCTTTTCCTGCTGCCCATTCTGTCCGGCCTGATGAACTTCCTCTCCTCATGGATCATGCAGAAGCAAAACAGCTCTGTCATCTCCAACGACAAGGGCGAACGGGACGACGATCTTGCCGCCGCCTCCATGAACTCCATGAAAACCATGCTCTACCTGATGCCCCTTATGAGCGTTTATATCGGCTTTATCTGCCCCGCCGGTCTGTGTGTCTACTGGACCGCCAGCTCTGCTCTGGGCCTCATTCAGGACGTTATCCTGACCAGGATCCTCCGGAAGAGATACGACGCAGAAGACGCCGTTAAGGCCGAGATCGCCGCCCAGAAGGCCGCCGAGGAAGCCGAAAAAGAAGCCAGACGGGCCGAATATCGCAAGGCTCATCCCAACGAGAAAAACCCCAACACCAGCAAACGCAAGATCAAAAACCAGGAGCGCGCAGCCGAGATCGAACTTCCCGAAGGCCGCCTGACCGAAGAAGAGATCGAACAGGTCAAGGCCAAAAAGGAAGAAGCTGCGCTCAAGGCATCCGGACTTTACCACGGCGAGCAGGCCCGTCCCTATGCCCGGGGCCGCAATTACGACCCTCACCGCTACGATCCCCAGCCCTCCGGTCAGTCTCAGCCCGAAGAAGGCTCCGCTGACGAACCCGACAACGAATAAGATTAAGGAGTGCCTTATTAGAATGACCAAATCAATCGAAGCCACTGGCAAGACCATCGACGCCGCTATTGACTCCGGCCTTGCCCAGCTGGGTATGACCCGTGACGAGGTGTCTGTTGAGGTTCTTGAAAACCCCAGATCCGGTTTCTTCGGCATCGGCGCAGTCCCCGCCAGGGTGCTGCTGTCCTATGAAGTGATCGAAACCAAAGACGAAAAGGTGATCCAGTTTATCACCGGCCTTCTGCGCCACATGGGTTCCGATGCCCAGCCCGAGATAGTCTCCAAAAGCGAAAAGAACATCGAGGTCCAGCTCAAGGGCGAAAACCTGGGTATGCTTATTGGCCGCCGGGGCGACACTCTGGACGCTATCCAGCATCTGACCAACTACTCCGTCAACCGGGGCGAGGACAAGCGCGTCCGCGTAACCGTTGACGCCGAAAACTACCGCGCCAAGCGGGAAGAATCCCTCCAGCGTCTTGCAGTCAAGATGGCCGGTAAGGTAGTTAAATACAAAAAGAACATAACTCTCGAAGCTATGAACGCCTTTGAGCGTCACGTTATCCACGCGACCCTCCAGGATTACGAAGACGTTACCACCTACTCCACCGGCTCCGAGCCTAACCGCCGTGTTGTAGTGGCCTACAGCAAGTACAAATCCATACCCGACAAAAAATAACCCACATAGCAAATGAGCCGCAGGCTGCAAGACAGCCGCTGCGGCTCATTTTTTGCAAACACTAATTTACAGGCAATAAACGGAGCTGCAAAAGCAGGACTTTTACAGCTCCGTTTATTTATGATAACACTATGTCAGTGGACTCAGCGGTTCCGGCGAAATACCGGTAAAGGAAGGTCACTATCTGCCCCCGGGTACAGGTGCTTTCGGGGCCAAAGGTGGTGGCGGTCATTCCGGTGGTCACCCCTGCATCCACGGCCCAGGCAACCGCGGTGGCATAGCTGTCATAAGGACTTACGTCGTCAAAGGCGGCGGTGCCTGCGTCCGGGCTTCCCGCCAGCTTCCACAGGTAAGTGACCACATCGCTGCGGCGGCATTCTTCGTCGGCTGTGACGACTTCTGCAAGCTCATTCTGGATCGCCCACAAAATCGCCTTGTAATAATACTGCTCCTTATCGCCGGTAATGTAGGCTGCGTCGTCTTCGTCCGGTCTGGGGCTTCCGGCTGCGCGCCACAGGAAGGTCAGTATCTGCGCCTGAGTGCAGGTATCGTCCGGCGAAAAGGTGGTGGTGGTCGTGCCGGTGGTCACGCCGTTATTAACAGCCCAGATAACCGGCTCCTCACAATAATATCCGGGACGAATGTCCGTAAAGCCTGTGGGGGAATCATAAACTTCCTCAACAGCTGTCCCCCCGGCTGACCCGCCGTTCAGGTTGGTCAGGTAAATATAACCGCTGTCGTTGCAATTGACCCAAACGCTGCCGTCGGACCTGTAGCTGACGCTGTCATAATTGGTGGTGGTTACCCATTGGTCCGGGGATACCTGCCGGGGAGCATAGCCCAGGCTGTTGGGAAAACCGTCGGGGTATATCAGCTCTCCTGTGCTGTAGTGAGAGTCAGATACCATGGTGACATATGTCATGATGTTTTCCCCGTCGCCCCATTGCCACATTGTTCCCGAGGTGTCCATAGCGCGGATGCTTCCGTCTCCAAACCACATACTTTCCACGCCGGAAAGTATCCTGGTGGGGACGCTGTTGGTTATGGGATAGGACATTACCCCATCGACAAAGCTGCCGACGTACATAATGCTCCCCGCGCCGTCGTACTGGCCGTTATTTCCAAGCTGGCCCCGGGTATTGCTGCCCCAGCTCCACAGGTCCCCATCGTCAGTCGCCACAAAATAGGAGAGGTTATAGCTCCACAGCCTTTTTCCGTCGGAAAAATCGAGAGTTTTTTCCAGCTCCGTCCCGGAATAGCCTATGGACCTGACCTCGTTGCCCCTGAGATAGAGACTGCCGCAGACATCGGACACGGAGGTGTCAATGCTGGTGAACACATAATCCGAGCTTACGGGCTGGGAAGATGAATACTGATAGTTAAGCTCGATATTATACAGTTCTCCGTTTTCGGTCAGGGCGCAATAATCATAATACCCTCTGCTGACGACCCTGGCCACATTGTCCATCAGCTTCAGGGGGCCAAGGACAGTATCCCGGTCATAGCCGAATCTGTATGCCCACAGTGAACCGTCCTGTTTCAGCACCATCAGGTCCTTATCGGCACCTGCGATCGTTTTGACCCCGGACATAAGCACAACGCTGACGGAGGGGTTGGTGAAGCAGAAGTTTTCGTAATCGTAATCCAGATAATGGATCCGCAGTTCGCCGCTGGGGTCAACTATGCCAAAAGCTCTGTCGGCCGTACTGAGCATGACCACCGTATCTTCCTCCGGCACAAAGGACGACGCCGCCTCAGCTCTGCCGGATGCCAGCGGCACCACCGCCAGCAAAGCAGCCATTATCAATGCCAGAAATCGCTTCATCTTCTCTTCCTCCCATAGCTTATAAGTTTTGGTATAAGTAGCGGAAATATTTAATCAAATCACCCGGTGCGGACATATCATGCACCGGGTGATAATTTTAGGTTCTGTGTCAATAGTTGGGGTAGAGCCAAAACAAAAGAATAGGTAATTGAGC
>CAYLKH010000034.1:0-959 GCA_964384255.1 uncultured Oscillospiraceae bacterium
GCTCCCCTTTGGCGTTTGCCAGATAGGCAAATCCTTCCGCAACGAGATCACTCCGGGCAACTTCATCTTCCGTATCCGCGAATTCGAGCAGATGGAGCTGGAATTCTTCTGCGAACCCGGCACCGAGCTGCAATGGTTCGACTACTGGCGCGAATATTGCCACAGCTGGCTCAAGGGTCTGGGCATTAAGGACGAAAATCTCCGTATGCGCGACCACGAACCCGAAGAGCTGAGCCATTATTCCAACGCCACTACCGACTTTGAATTCCTGTTCCCCTTCGGCTGGGGCGAACTCTGGGGCGTAGCTTCCCGTACCGACTACGACCTGACCGCTCACCAGAATACCTCCGGCAAGGACATGCAATATACCGACCCCAGCGACCAGAGCAGAAAGTTCATCCCCTATGTTATCGAGCCTTCTCTGGGCGCCGACCGTGTGACCCTGGCCTTCCTTGTCAACGCTTATGACGAAGAGGTCGTAGACGCCGAAAAGAACGACGTCCGCACCGTGCTGCGTCTGCATCCCGCTCTGGCCCCCATCAAGTGCGCTGTGCTGCCCCTTTCCAAAAAGCTCAGCGAAGGCGCTACTCAGGTCTACCACGATCTTCAAAAGCACTTTATGGTGGAATACGACGAATCCGGCTCCATCGGCAAGCGCTATCGCCGTCAGGACGAGGTGGGTACTCCCTTCTGCATCACCTACGACTTTGACTCCGAGACTGACGGCTGCGTGACCGTCCGCGAACGTGACTCCATGGAGCAGGTCCGTATGCCTATCGCCGAACTTGCCGCCTTTATTGAAGAAAAAATTACATTTTAACAGGTGTCAGGTGTCCGTAAGGGGACATGATATGTCTTTTAAGGTACTGTCCTGTTCAGCAGGAGCGAGTTTGCAGGTGACAGCTCTGCCCAACCGCTATGATAATTTAATATCTGCGCCGAAGGCGCTCCTCCCACTT
>CAYLKH010000034.1:1059-23625 GCA_964384255.1 uncultured Oscillospiraceae bacterium
ATCACTTATCACTTATCACTTATCACTTATCACTTATCACTTATCACTTATCACTTATCACTGCCCCCTCGCTTACCTGATATGCAAACACTTCCCCATACCATCCCTGGATCCTGACCCCTAAATCCTAACCCCTAAAATAACAAGAAAGGTCGTAATCAACATGAGCAACCTTCCTCTTATTGCAGCCAAAGGTCGGCTGCTGGGCATGGAAGCCGTTCACCGCGCCGCTTCCGGCCATATCGGCGGCAGTCTTTCCGCAATGGATCTGCTCACCGCCCTGTATTTTGGCGAAATGAACGTCGATCCCGCCGACCCGCAAAACGAAAACCGTGACCGATTTGTCCTGTCCAAGGGTCACTGCACCCCCGCGCTGTATCCCGTTCTAGCTCTGCGGGGCTTTTTCCCCGTGGATGACCTGAAAATGTTCCGCCGGGTCGACGGCCATATGTCCGGCCACGCCGAGATGCGCCATGTCAGGGGCGTGGATATGTCCACCGGCTCTCTGGGCCAGGGGCTTTCCGCCGCTGTGGGCATGGCCCTTGCCGGTAAGCTGAACAGCAAAACCTACCGGGTGTATGCTCTGCTGGGCGACGGCGAGATCGCCGAAGGCCAGATCTGGGAAGCTGCCATGTCCGCCGCCAAATATCAGCTGGACAACCTGTGCGCCATAGTGGATGTCAACGGTCTTCAGATCGACGGACGCACCGCCGACGTTATGCCTTCCGAACCGCTGGACAAAAAGTTCGAAGCCTTCGGCTGGCACGTTGTCAGGGCTGACGGCCACGATTTCGATTCCATAGCAGCCGCTTTCGCTCAGGCCCGCACCGCATCCGGCAAACCCACGGTCATCCTTGCAGCCACCGTTAAGGGCAAGGGCGTATCCTTTATGGAAAACGACGCCGGCTGGCACGGCAAGGCTCCCAACGACGAGCAGTTCGCCGTTGCCAAAGCCGAGCTTGAAGCAAAAATCAGTGAACTGGAGGGCGCAGAATAATGAGTGAAAATATTGCAACCCGTGCCGCTTATGGCAAAATGCTGGTTCAGCTGGCCGAAAAATATCCCGAGCTTATTGTGCTTGATGCTGACCTTTCCAGCGCCACCATGACCCGCGAATTTTCCAAAGCCTATCCCGACCGCTTTTTCAACATGGGCATCGCCGAAGCCAATATGGTCGGCGTAGCTGCCGGTCTGGCGACCTGCGGCAAAAAGCCCTTTGTCAACAGCTTTGCCATGTTCTCTGCCGGTCGGGCATGGGAGCAGGTACGCAACAGCGTAGCCTATCCCGGCCTGAACGTTAAGGTCATCGGCTCCCACGGCGGGCTTTCCGTTGGGGAAGACGGCGCCACCCACCAGTGTATCGAAGATTTTGCCCTTATGCGGGCTATCCCCGGCATGACCGTCCTCTGTCCCTGCGACGGCCACGAAATGCGCCTTGCCACAGCAGCCCTTATGGAGTTTGAAGGCCCGGTATATATGCGTCTTGGCCGTCTGGCTGTAGATACCGTCACCGATTCCATCCCCGGCTATTCCTTCCAGATAGGCAAAGGCTCGCTGCTCCGGGGCGGCAGCGACGTATCCATCATCGCCGTGGGCATGATGGTCCAGATGGCCCTCAAGGCTGCCGATATTCTGGCTGCCGAAGGCATCTCCGCCCGCGTTATCGATATGCACACCATCAAGCCTCTGGACACCGAAATGGTCCTGGCCGCCGCCCGGGAGACCGGCTGCATCGTCACCTCTGAGGAACACAATATCCTTGGCGGTCTTGGAGAAGCGGTCTGCGCCGCGGTTTCTCAGGAGTGTCCCGTACCCGTTATCCGTCACGGCGTTGAGGACTGCTTTGGCCGCAGCGGAAAGGCTCCGCTGGTGCTGGAGGCTTATGGCCTCACCCCCGAAGCCATCGCCCAGAAGGCCCGGCTGGCGGTATCCAAAAAGTAATGGATATGAAAACAGCTCTTATCACCGGCCTTTCCGAACTGGATATTCAGCTCGGAAAGGCCGAAGCTGACCTTTTGTGCCGGTATGGTCAGCGGCTTTTGGAAAAAAATCAGGTGATGAACCTGACCGCCATCACCGACCCTGCCGAGGTCGCGCGGCTCCATTTTATCGACAGCCTTGCCATAACCAAATATATCGACCTGGAAGGCAAAACCCTTATTGACGTAGGCTGCGGCGCGGGTTTTCCCAGCCTTCCGCTGAAGATCGCCGCCCCTTCTCTGGACATAACCATGCTGGACAGCACCGAAAAGCGCGTCAACTGGCTCAGAGAACTTACCTCCGAGCTGGGCATCGCCGCCAGCTGCGTTGCCGCCCGGGCCGAAGACGCTGCCGTCAGCCCCCAGTATCGCCAGCGCTACGATATAGCCACCGCCCGGGCCGTTGCCCGGCTGAACATTCTGGCCGAGCTGTGTCTGCCCTTTGTCAGGACAGGGGGCGTGTTTGTGGCCATGAAGGGCCAGGACAGCGAGGACGAGATCAACGAAGCCAAAACCGCCATCAGCCGTCTGGGGGGCAAGATCGAATCCGTCAGGGATTACGGCATCCCCGGGACTGACACTGTTCACCGTCTGGTGATCATCCGCAAAACAGCCAGCACTCCGGAGGAATATCCCCGGAAATATGCCAAAATCAAAAAATCCCCCCTGTGACCGACAATAATCTGAACTATGGACCACGAACACTATATGAACCTGGCCCTGGAGCTGGCCCGTCAGGCCGCTGCCGAGGGCGAGATCCCCGTAGGCTGCGTTATCGTTAAGGACGGAGCCGTTATCGGCCGGGGCCGCAACCGGCGGGAAAGCGCCGCCAGCGCCCTGGCTCATGCCGAGATAGAGGCCATTGCCCAGGCAAACAGGCATCTGGGCGGATGGCGGCTGACCGGCTGCCGAATGTACGTCACTCTCGAACCCTGCCCCATGTGCGCCGGTGCGATCATCAACGCCCGAATAAGCGCCCTGTACTACGGAGCGAGGGAAGAAAACTCCGGCTGCTGCGGCAGCATACTGAACCTTTTCTGCGAAAATTTTGGATTCAGCCCGGCCATAACCGGCGGGATAATGGAGGCTGAATGCAAAGAAATATTGCAGGATTTCTTTTCAAATCTAAGGAGCGCATCTGAAAAATGAAGCTCATTCGCAAATCCATTATGCTCGCAGCCCTGGCGCTGGCCCTTTGCCTGTCCGCCTTCGCCTTCGAGATACAAAACTACTCCACCACCATCACCGTCAACAGCGACAACAGCTGGTACGTTTCCGAAACCATACTGGTGGATTTTACCGACTCCAGCGGGGCCATGACCCGGGTCATTCCCCTGACCACCCCTGACGGCAAAGAAGCCGTCCTCCGGCGGCTGGACGTTACAGGCAGCGACTATAAGATCAGGCGCGACAGCGACAAAGTTACCATCACTCTGGGCAAGGAAGGCAGCTCCCTTGCAGCCGGAGCTTTTGGCATATCCTATCAATACGATATCGGCTACGACTTTGACGAAAGCCGGGACCGCTTCTGCTTTCAGCTGATCGATGCCAACCTTGGGGCCGATATCAGGGAGTTCAGCTATACCATCGTTATGCCGGACCAGTTTGACCACCGTTCATTCACCATGACCAGCGGGTATTACGGCAAGCTCAGCTCCCCCGGCTATTCCGTTTCCGGCAACACCATAACCGGCGTTATGCAGCTGATGGCATATGAATCCATCGACGTACAGATAGATCTGCCCAACGGGTATTTCACCAACGCCGTATACCGCAAAACCATTGCCGACGGTGTCGAAACGGTAGCCCCCTTTGTGGCGGCGGCGCTGATAGCCGTGGCCATGTTCGTGCTGTTTACCCGGTGCAAAAATCCCTCGCCGTCCTTCAGGCTGAGCGGCCAGATACCTGAGGGGCTTACTCCCCCGGATATGCTCTACCTCATCAACGGCAGCGTCACCACTGTCCAGATGGTGTCGCTGATACCCTACTGGGCATCCAGAGGCTATATTATCATCAGGCAGGCCCCCAGCGAGGGCATTATCCTCACAAGATCAGCCGACCCCGGCGCCGACTGCAAGGACTACGAACGGACCCTGTTTGACATCATGTTCCCCAAGGGCAGCAATCTCCGTATCAAAGGCCCCAATATCGACCTTCAATCGGCCATGCGCTGGGCGAAAAAGGGGCTTGAAGCCTATTGGAAGCAGGCCAATGTTTTCCGCGCTCCTTCCCGGATCAATTCCCTTCTGGCGGTGGGGCTGCCTGTGCTGGCCTGTATGGTGACCGCTGTGGGCTGCGGCAACGGTATGTATTGGGGCCGTATGTCCGCTATGGTCATCATCCTCCTTTTCTCCCTTCTTGGGGCCGTCACCTGCGGAGTATGTATGCTCTGCGGCTGGCTGAGCAAAAGGCAGAGCATCCGCCGCAACTGGTGGGGCTTTGCTCTGGGAGCGGTCTGGGCGCTGCTGCTGGTTTTTAATCTGATGAACGAAGGCGCGTCCCTGTTTTGCGGCGGTATGCTGCTGCTGTCCCAGCTGGCGGGCTTTATAGTCGGTCTTTTCCTGTGGGACATGACTCCCAGGACAAAGCTGGGTACTGCCCTGCTGGAAAGCAGCCTTGCCCTGAGGGACTATATCAGATATGCCTCTGACAGCGACGTGCGCTCCGCCGATGCGGACCGCAGCGGCCAGTATTATTATCAGCTTCTGCCCTATGCCGGCGCCTTTGGCCTGGAAAGCATCTGGGCCGATAAATTCCTGAATCAGCGTATGCTCCCCCCTGTCTGGTTCGAAACTGCCGACAGCGGAAAACTCATAACCCCCCTGGTGTTTCTTACCCGTCTTGAGGAGCGCATGGAATATGTCAAATCCGCCTTTGTCGGCGCAACGGGCAGCAGAGCCCTTACCGCCGTTTATCTCCGGGAAGCCGCCCGCAACCTGTACAGGCGCTCTGTGGCCCGTCTGCGTGCGGCAAAGCAAAGTGCGCTCAGGCTTCGCAAAAGCATTGTGCGTCGCTGGGAGGCTCTGAAAGAATATCTCCGCAGGCACGATGACGATGACTGAGCAGCCATCTCTGTTTTCAGCCCAATGGCTCTCAGCCGCGGCCCGTTCAAAATCTGGTGACAAATGCCGGAGTTTTGGTGTATAATATATTGGTTGGGCAACTGCCATTACTGTGTTTTCAGGGCGGACAGGCCCGCCCCGGAGGTTTTTTTTCATGTTTGACATTGCAGGCAACGAGGAGCTGATCTCCCGGCTGGAAAAGGCTGTTGCAGCCGATTCCCTTTCCCATTTTTATATGATATGCGGGCCGGAAGGCTCCGGCCGCAGCACTCTGGCTCATCAGCTGGCGGCCGCCATGGAGTGTGTCGGCGCGGACCCTCCCTGCTGCCAATGCCCCCAGTGCCGTAAGGTCCTTGGCCGCATCCATCCCGATGTTACGGTCATTTCCTCCGACCGGCAGACCATCGGCGTTGAACCCATACGCCAGATGCGGACCGATGCATATATCCGTCCCAACGAGGGCAAACGCCGGGTATTCATCATCCCCAACGCCGAAACGCTGACGGTCCAGGCCCAGAACGTTATGCTCAAGCTCCTTGAAGAACCTCCCGGAACTGCCAGCTTCATGCTCCTTACCTCCAATCCCGGCGCTTTGCTGCAAACGGTGCGTTCCCGGGCGGTGGAGCTTAGTATGAGCCGCCTGACCGGGCGGCAGGTAATGGACTGGCTGCAAGAGCGCTTTCCCGGCCGGAGCGAGGATATCCGGCGGGCCGCGGAGTTGTGTCAGGGCCTTTTGGGCAAAGCGCTGGAGCTTATGGAAAGCGACAGCCAGCAGTCCGCCGCTTCCGGCACGGCTCAGGCCGTTGCAGCGGCCATAAGCAGCGGAAGCCCGCTGGAGCTGGCCGCCGCCATAACCTCTCTGGAAAGGTCTTCCAGAACCGATTTTGAGCAGTTCCTGTCCGGGCTGTACCAGCTTCTGGCGGACCTGTCGGCCCAAAGCAGCCGATATATCCCCATAGCCGACGCGGTCAGCCATGCCACGGAGCTTTTCAGGGCAAATGTCAGCACCGCCCACATCTGCGGCTATCTTACCGCCGCTATAACTCAATTGCTGTAACGAAGAAGGTTAATAACCATGATCGACAACATTATAAAAACCATTATCATTAACGAGGAAGACGGCTCGATCCAGACCGTCAGCGACAAAGAGCCCTCTCTGCTGCTGGTAGACGAAGACGGCACCAGGCAGGATCCCCCTGCTGACGAAACTCCGGCAGAGATCGACGAGCCGGCGGTCCCCGACGAAGGCGACAGCGCCGTTTCTGTCCCGGAAAGCGGCAGCGTAGATGTCATTGACGTTCGATTCAAAAGCGGCGGAAAGGTCTATTATTTCGACCCCAGGGGTCTTACCGTTCAGGCCGGTCAGAACGTTATTATCGAAACCTCCCGGGGTGTTGAATATGGCGAATGCGCCCAGGGTAACCACACCATCGACTCGTCCCACATCGTTCCCCCTCTGCGTCCGGTCATACGCATCGCCACCGAAAAGGACGACGAGGTTCTTGAGTCCAACAGGAAGAAAGAAGCGAAAGCCTTTGAAATATGCCAGCAGAAAATAGCCGACCTGGGGCTTGACATGAAGCTTATCGAGGTAGAATACAGCTTTGACGGCAGCAAGATACTCTTCTTCTTCACCTCTGACGGCCGGGTAGATTTCCGTGAGCTGGTCAAAAACCTTGCTTCCGTGTTCCGTACCCGCATTGAGCTGCGCCAGATAGGCGTACGCGACGAAGCGAAGATGCTGGGCGGGCTGGGCATCTGCGGGCGGCCCTTCTGCTGCAAGCAGTTCCTTGACGATTTCCACCCCGTGTCCATCAAGATGGCAAAAACTCAGAACCTGTCCCTCAACCCCACCAAGATTTCCGGCACCTGCGGGCGGCTGATGTGCTGCCTTAAATACGAGCAGGAGGCCTATGAGGATATGCACAAGCGCACCCCCAAGGTCGAGTCCTATGTTGAGACCCCTCTGGGCAAGGGCGTTGTGACCGACGTTGATCTTCTGCGTTCCACCGTTAAGGTCACCCTTGACGACGAACCCGACTCCTCCCACACCTACAAGGTTTACGACATAACCGTTTTGCACAACGGTTCCAGAAACAAAAAATCCGCCCCGCTGCTCCCCCCTGATCCCCCGGTGGTCATGGACGATTTTGACGAACCGGAGTATCCCGAGATCGTTTACTGCGACCCTGCCGCCACAGAAGCCGCATCTCAGCCCCAGCAGCAGCCTGAGGGCGAGAAAAAGCAGAGCCGCAGGAAAAACAAAAACAGAAAAAAGGCCTCCTCTCACTCCCAGAAAAAGCAGCCTGAGAGCGAACAGAAGGCATCAGAACCCAAAAAGGCCGACACCAAAAAGGACGGCGGCCAGAAGAAAAACGAATCCAAAAAAACCGATCAGAAAAAACCGGTGAAGGCCAGGGAACCCAGCTCCAGCCAGACCGAAGGCTCAAAACCCGAACCCCAGAAAACCGGCAAAAACCGCTATTACCGCAGCCGACGCAAAAAGCCCGCCTCCGGCGGCGGAAACAAAGCGGCCGAATAAAGGAAAACCAATATGTCTGAATTAGTGACTGCCGCCACCCTGGAAGAATACGAATCCTTTGTGGCTAACCATCCCAAGGGGCATTTTGCCCAGAGCCATATGTGGAGTCTCCAAAAGCCCCAATGGAAGTGGGAGGCTCTTATATCCCGAAACAGCGACGGAGCTGTTCGCGGCGCCATGAGCGTCCTTATCCGCAAGGTACCGGCCACCCCATTCACCCTTATGTACTGCTGCCGCGGTCCCGTGTGCGACATTTCCGACCGGGAAACTCTGGCAGACCTCATCAGCGGCGCCCGGGAGCTGGCAAAGAAATACAAAAGCTACACCCTTAAGATCGATCCCGACGTCCCGGTGGAAAACACCGAATTTCGCGACACGATGCTCTCTCTGGGCTTCAAGATCGCCGAAGACGGCAAAAATTTCGAGGCCATCCAGCCCAAGTTTGTGTTCCGCCTGAATGTCGAGGGCAAAACCGAAGACGAGCTTATGGCCTCGTTCCACCAGAAAACCAGATACAATATCCGTCTGGCAGTTAAAAAAGGCGTCCAGGTCAAAATAATGGGCCAGGAGGCCGTGCCGGATTTTGCCCGGCTGATGCTGGAAACCGGCGTGCGTGACGGCTTTGTCACCCGTCAGGAAAGCTATTTTTCCCAAATGCTGGATAATCTGGGCGACCACGCACGGCTGTATATGGCCTACCACGACGATATCCCCATCGCCGGAACTCTCGCCATCGCCTATGGGGACAAGGTCTGGTATCTCTATGGCGCGTCCGGCAACGAATACCGCAACCTTATGCCCAACTATCTTCTCCAGTGGAGCATGATCCAGTGGGCCGTTGAGCTGGGATGCCGGGTATATGACTTCCGTGGCGTTTCCGGCGACCTGAGCGAGGACAACCCACTTTACGGCCTGTACAAATTCAAAAAAGGCTTTAATGGCGACTTTACCGAATTCGTTGGCGAAATGGATCTGGTGTTCAGCCCCGCCATCGCCTTTGCCGTCAAGCACGGAGGCAACCTGTTCAAGGAGCTGCGCCGCCGGGTCTACCTTATCAAAAACCGGGACGCCAAATAGCTCCAACTCCGCGGCAGCTGCCGCCACAATCCCCGGAGGTCATTCATGAATAAGCTCGTTATTGACACAGCGGCTTTAAAAAGCAACATAGCCGCCATCATCAACCAGGCAAACGGCACACCGGTTTGGGCCGTGGTCAAGGGTAACGGATATGGTCTTGGTCTGGTCCCCTTTTCAAAGCTGCTGAAAAGCCAGGGCATAAGCCGCTTCGCCGTTACCGAGGCCACCGATGCGCTGGCCCTCAGGCAGTCCGGACTGACTGATGACGAAATACTTATGCTCACCCCCACGGTCGACGAAGATGAGCTTAAGCTCCTTATCCGGAACAACATAATCCTCACCATCTCGTCCCACAGGGACGCGGTCTGCGCCTCGGGCATTGCCGGGGAGCTGTCCGCTGTAGCCGCTGTCCACATCAAGATAGACACCGGTATGGGCCGATACGGCTTCGCCCCCGAAGAGGTCGACGAGATCGCTTCTATCTACCGGCATCTCCACAGTCTGGCGATTTGCGGCATCTATACCCATCTCCACTCCGCCTTCTGCTCAAAGAAGGCCACCACAGCTCAATACGAGCGGTTCAGCAGCCTTTTAAAGCGCCTTAATGACTTGGGCTACGAAACCGGCACGGCCCATATCGCCAACTCCTCGGCCCTCTATCGCCACCCGGAAATGCTTATGGACGGAGTAAGGGTCGGCTCAGCGTTTCTCGGCCGTCTTTCCTTCCGCGGGGCCAGGGGCCTTACCACCATCGGCTGGGCCGAAGCCCCTCTGACCGAGCTTCGCTATTTGCCAAAGGGCCACACCGTAGGCTACGGCGCGGCCTGCAAGGTCAAAAAAAATACCCAGACCGCTGTCCTGCCCATAGGCTGGTACAACGGTTTTGGGGTCGAAAAAGGCCGGGACCTGTGGCGGTTCCGGGACTGCGTCCGGGGTTGCCTGTCCCTGGTCAAGGCTCTGCTGACCAGAAAGAGGCTGTATGTAACGGTCAACGGTCATAAGGCCCGGGTACTGGGCCATATCGGTATGGTCAACACCGTTATCGACATATCCGGCATCACCTGCGCCCCGGGGGACATTGCCCGGCTGGAGGTCAACCCTCTGCTGGCCAGGGGGCTGGAGATCGAATATCGATAAGCCATATCCGCCATATAAATGCCAAACAGAAATCTGCCGGGAGCGAATGCTCCCGGCAGATTTGGATGTATGGTCATTGGGTCATTATTCGGCCGCTTTTTCTGCGGCAATTCTTTCCAGCTCTTTGTTGAAAACAAAGCTGACGATCTCTTTGCCATGGTCGTCAAGCTCGCGATAGCGGTTGGCAAGCATGGAGGGATCCTGAAGGTAGAGGGCTCTGGAATCGGGGTCGAACTCGGGGTCGCACAAAAGGTCGACAGAAACACCAAAATACTTTGCGATGAGCATCATGTTGTCTATGCAAATACCTTTTTTGCTCTTCAGAGAATCGGTGAGGGTCGAAGCTGAGGTGCCAATGATCTCGGCCAGCTTCCTGATAGAAACGTGTTCCTTTTTCATAAGGCTTCTGATGTTGACTCTGGTGATATCTGCGTAATCCATTTTATTATCTCCTTATGTGCATTATTTGAACAGCATGAGCTGATGGTTTCAGTTTTACTGCATTTCTAGGTTATTTAAACCACAAAGTAACCTTTTAGTCAATAGTGAAAATGCTAAATAAATTCAGAAAAAACTGACGGAAAAATGTATCATTAGCCAAAACTTCTAAATACTTGTCGCATAATATGGTGAAAATGCCGATTTTTTGTGGCTGTATTGTCGAATTCCTGGCAGGAAAAAAGGTAGTTTTTTAGAAAATTCAGGAATTTGCGCCCGATAAAGTGAGTCAATTTTTCCGCTTTGAGTCAAATATCAGCGGTATTCACAGGTGTTTTATTGAAAATGCCGATACATTTTTTGCCAGGCTACAAAAAATTACCTTATGTGTCTATTTTTCAACCAGCGCACAAATGCCCGCTGGCATTTGCGTGCCGGTAAACAGGAGGGATCTTAAGTTAGTTACTGCCGCGGCGGCGGGCTATTGTACGCAAAATACGCCCACTGGCGGGTTTGTTTTACCCCATCTTCCCTTCCATCGCGGCGGCTATCCCCATTTGTCTACGGTTACTATTCTTTCCCCACATCACGGTTATATAACAGTTTAGCGCAAAATTAACTGTCTCTATTTTGGACAACTGTAGTTGGCACAAAATATGCTGTTATTTAAATTATTTGAATGAAATCAGGGAGGACAGCCAATTGAAATATGAAAATCTGCTCACGCCCATCAAAATCGGCGGTGTGCTTCTGCGCAACAGAATGATCGCGACCCCCAGCAACCCCCACTTTGTTCAGGGTCCCGAAAAATATCCCACCGAACCGCTCATAACCCACTATGCCAACAAGGCCCGGGCCGGTGCCGCCATCGTCACCTGCAAGGGCAACAACCCCGTTCGCAACAAGGACCCCCATTCTCTGAGTCTGGATATCCACAACGGCGCTCACCAGCATTATTTTGCCCAGATCGCCGACTGCGTACACTATTACGGAGCAAAAGCCTCGTATCTCGTTTTGCCCCCAATGGACATGCTGGACGGCTATGACGCGTCTGACGGCGTGCTGTCCGAATATGTGGCCGGTGACGGCAGCGTGGCCACTCTGGGCAAGGCCGCTCCCAGGGAGCTGCTTTACGAAGTGATCGACAAATATGTGGAAGAAGCCAAACTGGCAAAATCCCTGGGATTTGATATGTGCTTTATGCACATGGCCTATCGATTTATGTTCCCCGGCCGTTTCATTTCTCCTCTGTCCAACCGCCGCACCGACGAGTTTGGCGGCGACATCGAAGGCCGGTCCCGGTTCCCGCTGCTTATCTGCGAAGGTATCAAAAAAGCCTGCGGAAAGGATTTTCTGGTTGAGATTTCCATTTCCGGCCGGGAGGACGACCTGTTTGAGGGCGGCTCCACCGTTGAAGACGCTATCGCCTTTGCAAAGCTGGCCGAGGGCAAGGTAGACCTGCTCCAGATACGCGGCGGCAGCATCGACCCCAGTCAGCCCACTTATCTGGACGAGCGGGAGATCCCCCAGCTTGAGCCTGCGGCAGCCATCAAAAAGGGTATCGCGGCCAACGGCGGCAGCATCAAGGTCGTCGCTGTGGGCGGATGCCAGAACCTTGATACCTGTGAGAGTGTGCTGGCCGACGGCAAGGCCGATTTCATCGGCGCCGCCAGAGCATGGATCGCTGACCCCGCATGGGCCGAAAAGGCATATGAAGGCCGGGGAGACGACGTTGCTCCCTGTCTGCGCTGCAACAAATGTCATCAGGCAAGTCCCGGAAACTGGCTGACCGTTTGCTCTGTCAACCCCGAATGGGGTCTTGAATCCAAGATCGACCGCATGGTCACCCAGCCCGAACGCAAGAAGAAAATCGCCGTAGTCGGCGGCGGTGTCGGCGGTATGGAATCTGCCATACTGCTGGCAAAGCGCGGTCACGACGTCACCCTTTATGAAAAAGAAGACCATCTGGGCGGCCTGCTTTGCGCTATGGACGGCATTGGCATCAAATGGACCGTCACCAGATTTAAGGAATATCTTATCCGTCAGGTGGAAAAATCAAACGTCAAGGTCCTTCTCAACACCGCCGCCACCCCCGAGGCTCTGGCTGCCGAAGGCTACGACGAGATTTTTGCAGCCCTGGGCTCTACCCCCGTTATCCCGCCTATCCCAGGAGTTGACCGGGCCAATGTCTGCCCCGCTGTAGATGTGGTCAAAAACGAACCTGCCATGGGCAAAAACGTCGCCATCATCGGCGGCGGCGACATCGGTGTGGAAATGGGCATCTACCTTGCCCGCAAAGGCCATCTGGTCACCGTTATCGAAATGCTTGACAAGCTGGCTCCCGAGGCCGTGCCGGTCCACTTCCGCAGTATGTTTGAGCAGACCTGGGAAAATCAGGAAGGATTTTCCTATCTTCTCAACAGCCGCGTGACCGCCATCGAAGACGGCTCGGTCCGCTACTGCGACAGTCAGGGTACCGAACACGTGCTGCCTGCGGACAGCGTCGTTATCGCCGCAGGCATGAAGGGCCGCAGCGACGAAGCCATGAGCTTCAGTCAGCTGGGCTGCCGGGTACGTTTTGTTGGCGACTGCAACAAGGTCGGCTCTATCCAGACCGCCATGCGCTCCGCATATTCCCAGGCAAACAACGCCTGAGCTTAGCTCAACATCTCAAACCCGGCATGACCTGTTGTCCTGCCGGGTTTGACTGTCAAAACATTCCAACGACTGTTTTGACACGCAAAATCCCCCACAGCCAGGAGACTGTGGGGGATTTTTAAAAATCATTTCATGGAAATAATTTTTCTGGGGCATTTTTCGACGCAGGCGCCGCAGCCCACGCATTTTGAATAATCCACCGAGGCCACATTGTCCACGACCTTGATAGCGTCGTGTTCGCAGGCCTTTACGCACAGCATACAGCCGATGCAGCCCTTTTCGCAGTAAGCGCGAACGGCGGGACCCTTGTCCCTGGACGCGCAGCCCACGGCGACTTTGGCATCATAGGGCTTGGAGGCGATAAGTCCACGGGGGCAGGCAGCGGCGCAGCTCATGCAGCCGGTGCAGACCTCTTCGTTAACGTGGGCATGACCGTCGACGATCTCCATGGCGCCGAAGGGGCAGGCATCCACGCAGGTGCCGTAGCCCAGACATCCATAGCCGCAGGCCGCAGGGCCGTTACCGCCGATCTTGGTGGCGGCAAGGCAGTCGGAAATGCCGTAGTAATTAAACTTTTTCAGGCTGGCATCGCCGCCGGTGCAGCGGACAAAGGCCACTGTCCGGACGACTTCACCGGCTTCGACCCCCATAATGGCGGCCATTTTTTCGGCAGCCTCGGTGCCGCCGGCGGCACATTTGCCGATCTCGGCTTCGCCCGCAATAACGGCGCCGGCATAGGCAGAGCAGCCGGCATAGCCGCAGCCGCCGCAGTTGGCGCCGGGGAGCGCCTCGATCATGGGTTCAAGGCGTTCGTCCTGCTCGACGGCAAAGATCCGGGAGGCCACGGCCAGGCCAAGGCCAAACACGATGCCCAGCACGCCAAGAACCAAAACAGCATAAAGTATGTTCATATTATTATGCCCTCCTTAAGCGAAAACTGACAGGCCCTGGAAGCCCATAAAGGCGAGGGCGATAAGTCCTGCGGCAATAAGGGCGATGGGGAAACCGTCAAAGGCTTTGGGGTTTTCGGCAAACTCCATGCGTTCGCGGACGGATGCGAACAGGGCGATGGCAAGAGTGAAGCCAAGGCCGCCGGTAACACCATAGACCACGGAACCGATGAAGTTATAGTGGTTCTGGCTGTTGAGCAGAGCAACGCCCAGAACAGCGCAGTTGGTGGTGATAAGGGGCAGATAGATGCCCAGCGCCTGATACAGGGAAGGCATGGATTTTTGCAGGAACATTTCCACCAGCTGAACAAGAGCGGCGATAACCAGGATGAACGCGACTGTCTGCATATATTCCAGACCCAGCTTGATAAGCAGCAGGTCGATAGCATAGCAGGCAGCGGAAGCAACGCCCATAACGAAGGTTACGGCTACGCCCATGCCAAGAGCGGTGTCCATCTTTTTGGAAACGCCCATAAAGGGGCAGATGCCCATAAACTGGGACAGGATAAAGTTTTCGACCAGAATGGCGCCAAGAGCAATGGAGATTATCTCAGTGAAACTCATTTGGACACCTCCTTATTCTTGCTGCGGCCCAGATACCACTGAGCGGCGGCTATCAGGCAGCCCAGAGTAATAAAGCCGCCGAAGGGAAGGATAACCAGCAGGGCGGGATATCCCTCGGGGATGATGCGGATACCTTCCGGTCCGAACACGCCGGTGCCGAAGGTGCCGTTGCCAAGGAATTCACGGATGACGCACATGACCACCAGAGCGCAGGTATAGCCGATGCCCTGGGTAATACCGTCGACCGCGGAGGCGGCAACAGAGTTTTTGTAAGCATAGGCCTCGGCACGGCCAAGGATAATGCAGTTAACAACGATCAGGGGGATGAAGACGCCCAGGGATTCTGACAGATCGGGCAAAAACGCCTGAAGCGCCAGATCGACTATGGTAACAAAGCCCGCAATAACAACAACGAAGGCTGCGATACGGATCTTGTTGGGGATTATCTTGCGCATTATGGAAATAACGATGTTTGAGCAGGTCAGGATGACCAGAACGCTCAGTCCCATGCCGATGCCGTTAAACAGGGTGGTGGTGATAGCCATGGTGGAACACATACCCAGCAGCTGGACAAGGACGGGGTTGTTGGTCAGCAGACCTTCTTTGAATTGCTTTTTAAAGTTCACTGTTCATACCCTCCTTAACCCAGTGTTGCGGCTGCGGCAACAGCGGCGTTAACGCCTTTGGTCACAGCGCGGGAAGTAACGGTAGCGCCGGTAAGAGCATCGATAGTGCCGCCGTCTTTGCTGACAGCCAGATCACCGGTCTGGCCCACGAACTGACTGCGGAAGCTTTCTTTGGAGGCGTTGGCGCCCAGGCCGGAGGTTTCGGACATGCTGATAATATCAACGCCGGTAACGGCCCCGCTGGTATCCACGCCGACCACCATGTCGATGGTGCCGCCGAATCCGGAGGGGGCGACCTCGACCACATAACCTGTTACCGAGCCGCCGGTAACGGCCTGATGGGTCTTGACGACAAGAACGTCTCCGCCGGTGTAGCTCACTTCGGTGTATTCGTCGGCAGGAAGCACAGAAGTCATGGCGCTGGCGGTTTTTTCGGCAGTGATCTCGGCGATACGGTCTTCGGTGATGGAATTGACCAGTCCAAGCAGACCGGCGGTTATGGCGCAGATAAGGAACAGGATAAGTCCCAGCCTGAGAACATATGCCGCAGCAGAGGAATTTTTAGATGCTGTCATTTACGCCGCCTCCTTTGCTTTTTTGTTGGTTCCGAAGCGGCGGGGATGACCCACCTTGTCGAGAGTCCAGGAGCAGGTGTTCATAATGAGGATAGCATAGCTGACACCCTCGGCATAGGAACCAAAGTAACGGATAAACACAGTGATAAGGCCGCAGCCAATACCATAAATGATCTGGCCTTTGGCGGTCACGGGAGAGGTGACATAGTCGGTTGCCATGAAGATAGCGCCCAGCATCAGGCCGCCGCCAAAGAGGTTAGCCAGCATCCATTCCAGGTTGCCTGCGTCTCCCCTGGGGAAGATGAAGGTGATAACAGCCACGGTAAGGATGTAGGAAACGGGGATACGGGGGCTGATGACCTTGCGCATGACAAGGTAGATGCCGCCGGCCAGCAGCAGCAGAGCGGAGGTTTCGCCGATGGTGCCGCCGATATTGCCGATGAACATATCGAGGATAGTTGCATCGGGCATAAGTCCGCTGTGGAGCGCAGCCATGGGAGTGGCGGCGGTAACAGCGTCGGCATTGGAGCCGAACAGGGAAACAGCGCTGCCAGGAGCGACCCATGTGGTCATAAGTACAGGCCAGGAGAACATAAATGCTCTGGCCGCCAGAGCGGGGTTCATAAAGTTTTTGCCCAGGCCGCCAAACAGCTGCTTAACAAGGATGATGGCGAAGGCATCGCCAATAAGAACTGCCCAATAAGGGATAGTTACAGGCAGAGTGAAGGCCAGCAGGACACCGGTAACGGCGGCAGACAAGTCGCCGATGGTCTGGTGCTTTTTCATGGCCTTACGGTACAGCCACTCCCAGAAGATACAGCCGGCCACGGACACGGCTGTTACCATCAGGCTGCGGATACTGCCGGCGAAGTAGCAGGATGCTATCAGAGCAGGTACCAGGGCAATAAGCACGTCCAGCATAATGGACTTTGTATCGGTCCTGGTGCGGATATGGGGAGAGGACGATACTGTCAGAAAGGTTTTCTTTTGTTCCATATCAGTTGCCCTCCTTTGCAGCGGCAGCTGCCTTCTTTTCTTCCTCGGCCTTTGCTTTGGCTTCGGCTTCGGCCTTGGCCCTGTTGTTGGCGTTGGTTATCTTCTGCTTTGCGGTTTTGAAGCTGTGGACCAGATTGATGCGGGCGGGGCAGTTATAGGTGCAGGCGCCGCATTCCATGCAGTCGGTCACGTTGTATTCTTTCAGCTTTTCGATGTTGGATTTCTGCTCGTACATATACATATACAGCGGCATCAGGTGCATGGGACATACCTCGATACATTTGCCGCAGCGTATGCAGGTGGGGTTGGCCTCTTCAACGCAGTCTTCCCGGCGAAGGGCGGTCACGGCGTTGGTGCCTTTGATGACGGGGACGTTGAGGTCATACTGGGCAATACCCATCATGGGGCCGCCGGTAAGGACCTTGTAGGGGTCGGTGGAGAATCCGCCCACAGAGTCGATAAGGTACTGGAACGGGGTGCCGATACGGACGCGATAGTTCTTCTGGTCTTTCAGGCCGAGGCCGCCAACGGTCACGTTGCGCTCGAACAGGGGTCTGCCAAGCCAGACAGCGTCGTAAACAGCGGCCACAGAAGCGGTGTTGAACACGGCGCATCCGATGGCGGCGGGCAGTCCTCCGGGAGGTACCTCGCGGCCGGTAACAGTCTGGCACAGCTGCTTTTCAGCGCCCTGGGGGTACATAACGGGCTGGACCATGACTTCGATATCGCCGGAGCCTGCCAGTTCTTTTTTCAGGACCTCGATAGCTTCGGGCTTGTTGCTTTCGATAACGATGTGAGCCTTTTCAAGGCCGAATATCTTAAGCAGGACTCTTGCTCCGCCCAGGATCTTTTCGGGATGCTCGCGGATAAGGCGATCGTCGGCGGTAATGTAGGGTTCGCATTCGGCAGCATTGACGATAATGGTGTCGACCTTGCCGATACCGCTGTTGATCTTCACATGGGTGGGGAAGGTCGCGCCGCCCATACCGACGCAGCCGCCCTGGTGGATGATTTCGATAAGCTCCTCGGCGGAAAGGTCGTCGATGCTGTCCCGGGGGACCATGCTTTCGTCGGGAGTGTCCTGAAAATCGTTTTCGATAATTACTGCCAGCACGTTGTTTCCGCCGGTGTGGGGGCGGGATTCGATAGCCACTACCTTGCCGGATACGGAAGAATGGACAGGCACGCAAAGGCCGGCGTTATCGCCGATCTTCTGGCCCATCTTCACAGTATCGCCAACCTCGACCAGAGGTTTGCAGGGTGCGCCGATATGCTGGCTCATGGGGATGATGACCTGTTCGGGAGGTGTCAGGAACTCAACGGACTTTGAAGCTGTGAGGGACTTCATGTCGTTGGGATGAACGCCTCCAAAAAAGGACTTTGCCATTGACTTCACCTCTTAAATCATAATGAATACATTTATTCTCAACTCTTAAAGTATATCACCTTCGATTGCATTTGTCCATATTCGACACCGTTAATTTGGTGTTTTATCCTCAAAATTCTGAACTTTTTAGCGCCCGAAAATGTCAAATATTTAACAATATGCTATTTTTCTGTCACCAATAGCCGATTTTTGCCATATGCGGCTCTCAGGGGCCGCAAATAGTTTTGCAAATAGTATGGATTTATGTTATCATTAGGTGTTAGTGATTAGCAATTCAGGGATCAGTACCCCCGATGGGAAGCCTGTGCATTTTTAAGATACTGCTCTAATGATTTAAATCGTGCCACAGGCACACCTTATCTGTTATCTGTTATCTGTTATCTGTTATCTGGTCTAACCACCTGACTTCCCTGCTACCCGTAAACTTTCCCATACGCACCCCTAACCCCTGAATCTTAACCCCTAAATCCTGACCCGAGGTGTACTATGTCATACGTAACCGTTGTTGGCTCTGCCAACATGGATATAGGCGCCGTCCCTTTCAGCAAGGCTCTTAGCCGGGATTCCAACCCGGGCCGTGTGAGCCTTTCGATAGGCGGCGTAGGCGGCAACATCGCCCAGAACCTGTGCGCCATGGGCGTTGACGTTAAGTTCATAACCGTTCTCGGCAACGACCTTTTCGCTCCCGCCATCAAAGACCGATTTCTGCAAAGGGGCGTGGACCTGTCTTTCAGTCTCCACGACCCCGAAGGCCGCTCGTCGGTTTACCTTTATATCAACGATGCCGACGGCGATATGCTGGCCGCCGTTTCCGACATGGAAACCTCCCGGCGGCTGACCCCCGAATTCCTTGCCCAAAGGCTCGACCTTATCAACGGCGGCGACGCCCTTGTTATTGATGCCAATCTTTCCCAGCCCGGCATCGAATATCTGGCCGCAAATTGCACTGTTCCCATTTTTGCCGACGCTGTTTCGGCCGCCAAGGCCCCCCGGCTGATGCCCAGCCTTGGCAGATTTACCGCCTTTAAGCCCAACCGCATGGAGGCTCAGCTGCTTACCGGCAGGTCTACCGTGGAAGAAGCGGCCTCCCAGCTGCTGGCTACCGGTCTTGGGCGGGTTTTCGTCACTCTTGGAGCTGACGGCGTTTACTGCGCCGACAGGAACGAAGCATATACCCTGCCCGCTTTTAAAGTATCCAACCTCTGCACCACCGGTGCCGGCGATTCCTTTACCGCCGCTCTGGTCAAGGCTCATCTGGAAGGCATGGACCTTCGCCAAAGCGGGCTTTTGGGTCTTGCCGCCGCTGCCATCACCGCCGGTTCCAGCCTGTCCGTAGCTCCCGAAATGAGCATGGATAACATCATGAATAAACTCAGAAAGGAAAATCTGTTTTGAATAAGTATCTTGACATCTCTCCCGAAGTTAAAGAGGCTCTGGACAACGGTCGTCCTGTTGTAGCCCTCGAATCCACCATCATCTCCCACGGTATGCCCTATCCTCAGAACGTGAAAACCGCCCTTGAGGTGGAAGACCTTATCCGCAGCTGTGGAGCCGCGCCTGCTACCATCGCCATTATCGGCGGCCGGCTGAAAGCCGGACTTTCTGCCGACGAGATCGAGTATCTTGGCCGCGAAGGTCAGAACGTCGCCAAAGCCTCCCGCCGCGACCTGCCGGTGCTGGTAGCCATGGGGCGTGACGGCGCCACCACCGTCACCACCACCATGATGATCGCCCACATGGTCGGTATCTCCGTATTTGCCACCGGCGGTATCGGCGGCGTCCATCGGGGCGCCGAAACCACCATGGACATCTCTGCCGACCTGGAAGAGCTGGCCCAGACCCCCGTTATGGTCGTTTGCGCCGGTGCAAAATCCATTCTTGACCTGGGTCTGACTCTGGAATATCTGGAGACTAAGGGCGTACCCGTTATTGGCTACGAAACCGACGAGTTGCCTGCTTTCTACACCCGGACCAGTGGTTTCGCAGTGGATTACCGCATGGACTCTCCCCTGGATATTGCCAAAATATTCCACGCCCGTCAGGAGCTGGGGCTTTCCGGCGGTATGCTGGTCACCAACCCCATTCCCCAGGAATACTCCATGGACCCCGCCGTCATCAATTCCGCCATTGAGCAGGCTGTCACCGAAGCCTCTCAGCAGGGCATCCACGGCAAAAAGGTCACCCCATTCCTGCTGGCCCGCATCAAAGAGCTTACCGGCGGCGACAGTCTCGAAAGCAACATCGCCCTCGTTATGAACAATGCCCGTCTGGCAACCGAAACCGCTATCGAGCTGAGCAAAATGAAATAAAACCGCCATCTCCCATCAATGCACTAATTAACCCCTGACAAACTACTAAACAAGGAGGAAACGCCAAATGTCAAGAAAGCCCCTGTCCAGCCAGGAACTGGCCCTCAGCTACAGCAAATTCTGGTACTGGACTCAGCTCCCTCTGAACCCTCTGTCTCAGGAGCTTCTGAAAGAGCCTATGGACCCCAAATACGCTCTGGCGCCGGAAAACCTTAACGAGCTTTTCAAGCCCGGATACCTTGAACGGGAAAACGGCGTGTGCGTCATGCCTGACGGCACCGGATATCAGGCAAACTACATCTGGATGCCCAACGTCACTGTGGATATGATCGACTGGTGGTATGTATGGCATTTTGTCAGGCCCCCTTCTGTCCCTCAGGAGCAGGGCAATCTGCGCTATAAGATATGGTGTCCTCAGGAACACGTGGACACCGGTTTTGACGACGATGCCTCCCGCCAGCGAGCGCTGGACGAAAATCTGCCTATGCGCGTCCGTCGTTATGGTCAGCGGAATTTCATAACCGAATCCATCGACGGCGGCGAGGGGGACAATATCCTCCATATGCACGCCATTTGCCACGATCCCCGGGATTTTGGCTTTGATCCCCAGCAGGTAGATCTGCCGGAAAACGGGACCATGGTCACCGCCGAATGTGGCGACGACCTGAGCGTTTATCAATTCCGCCCCTATGGCACCGGGGTTGAGATGCGTGTCCGCTGTTACAGGGGTATGCGTCTGGTGGATGGAAAATTCGTACCCGTACCCGGATATAAAATAACCTTTGAGCAGCTTGTGGGCATGAGCAACCATGTGCTGGTGGAATACCCCAACCTTGCCCGGTTCCTGCCTCAGCTATATGCCGAAGAAAGCAGAAAACCCATCGGCTGGTATTGATATTCCCACGCAAAGCGGCTGTCTTATCGCCATGGCGAAAAGCAGCCGCTCATCGTGTATAAAAGAAAAACGCCCGTGGGAGGTGAAGCACCACGGGCGTTTTCTGAGGCCTTTCAGCCTCACGGGGATTTGATCGAATGTAAAGAGAAGAGAAGGTTTTGTTCTTGCTGACGATTATAGTATACACCAGAGGGGAAAATGATGGTGTACAGACATTAAACAATGTTTGAACATTTTATGAATGGACGATTTGTGCCTATGCCTACAATTTATGTTTCTCCCAATGCGGGGTTTGCCCTTATTACCGCCCTGGGGCAGCTGGGACACGACGTTTGTCTGACCGTTCCGGCAGCAACGCTCCACCCCGCCATAGCCGCCCATCCCGATATGCTTATGTGCAAGCTGGGAGCCTGCCGGGGCAGCCCCATATATTTTATGGATACCGCTCAACTGGCTCCCCAATACCCTTCTGACGCCCGCTGCAACGCCCTGTGTCTCGAGGGCTATTTTGTTCACCGGCTGGACATAAGCGACAAAAAGCTTCTCAGCCTTGCGGTTTCCCGGGGGCTTAAGCCTGTCAATGTACGTCAGGGATATACAAAATGCTCCTCTGTTGTAGTCGATGGCAACAGCATTATTACCGCTGATCCGGGTGTTGCGTCCGCCGTTGGCGCTCTGCCCGGGACCGAGGTTTTGAGAATACGTCCGGGCTATGTAGAGCTTAAGGGCTTTAATACCGGGTTCATCGGCGGCGCATCCGGCCGCATAGGCAACGACATCTGGTTCAACGGCGATATCACTGCCCACCCGGACTGGCGGGCAATAAGCCAGTTTATCCTGTGCCGCGGTCTGGGTATACGCCGGTTCGACTATCAGCTTGAGGATATTGGCAGCCTGATTGAAGGGGAGCCATTAAAAATCCTTAGCCATCGCCCCGGCGCTCCATATTTCCCGGACTGAAAAATAAAAACCGGTGACAGCAAAGTGAGATTTTGCTGTCACCGGGAATTTTTTATTCTTCTTCCAGCAGTGAGCCGGTAATAAAGGGAGCCTCTATGCCAAGGTCTGCAAGGACTCTGTCTATCCGGCCACGATTCATGTTGGCAATAAACAGGCCCTTCATGCACATATCATAGGGAGGAACACCGTTTCCGGTGCCAAGGCACTCTTCGTCGGTAGCGGCCTCAAAGCCCTTGACAAAGGCTTCGTCAATGACCTTGCACTTTGCCTTCAATTCCTCATAATCAGCAGGCTCGGAGTCGCCACCGGGAGCGCCGCCGCCGGGGCCACCAGGTCCACCGGGGCCACCAGGTCCACCGGGGCCACCAGGTCCGCCGGGACCACCAGGTCCGCCGGGACCACCAGGTCCGC
>CAYLKH010000035.1:0-23137 GCA_964384255.1 uncultured Oscillospiraceae bacterium
CATGCGGTTTTTGTAGCATTCAGCACGGAGCATATTGTTGACAGAGAAGCAGGCACCTACTTCGCGCAGCAGGTCAACGTAGTTCAGGTTCAGCAGCCAGTCGGCATTGTTGACCATGATAGCCTTGTCTTCGCCAAAGTCGATGAATTTTTCCATCTGCCGCTTGAAGCATTCGGCGTTGTGGTCAATATCTTCCTTGGTGAGCATTTTGCGCATATCGGTACGGCCGGAGGGGTCGCCGATCATGGTGGTGCCGCCGCCAATAAGAGCAACGGGTCTGTTACCGGCCATCTGGAGCCGCTTCATAAGAGTCAGCGCCATAAAATGACCGGCGGTAAGGCTGTCGGCAGTGCAGTCAAAGCCGATATAGAACGTAGCCTTGCCACTGTTGATAAGCTCTTTTATCTCTTCCTCATCGGTGACCTGGGCAATAAGGCCCCTGGCCTTCAGTTCGTCATAAATAGTCATGGTTCTATCTCCTTTAATTAGTTTATCAGTCGTTACTTAGGTTTCTTAACTAAATATGGTTTGATTTTGGTTCAGGTACTCTAAAAAGAAATAGTTTATCTCCAGGGGGAATTCTGACTGTTCTTGAGCATACTTCAATCCTGCTTGAAGTCCCGAAAGCAACAATTGCATTGACAAAAGATAGTCATATAATTCTGAGTACGATAGTTCCCCATCGCCTACTTCGTATATAAGTTGTTCATGCAGATCTGAAATCAGTGAAATAGGAAGGTATCCAATTTCTGACACTTTTTCCGGATTTGAAATTCTGGCGTATGAATCGAGTTGGAGCAGTAAACGCTCGACGGAATCTAATACATCAATGGATGCCATTCCGAAGGATATAATTGATCCAAACTCGTAACTTATGTTTTCTTCATCATCCATGGCAGAATTTATATAATTTAAACAATTAGTTATTGTTGCATCTAAACTTCCAAGTGAGCTACGACATTCATTTTCAAGTGATGCATTTGTTTGGCAATACTCGCTCTTTATCTGGATATGCTTGAAAAGCAGTATGCCGAATGCGGTAAGAACGATCAAGATTATAACTATAAAAACTATAAACCACCTTTTCACTATTAAACCTCATTTCCATTTAACTTGATTTCCATTTAACTTGCATTTGCGATATAATTAACGGTTTTTACGCGGAACTTCCGCCCGGAGTTCGTGAGATCAGTTCCGTATTAGTACCTGTACCCATTTCACAGTGCAAATTTTCAGGAACCACCAAATAAGAGGGAAATTCAAATTTGTCGCAGACACACCTCATCTGTTCTCTAACAAAAAACCCCTCTGTCCTTACGGACAGAGGGCGAATTATCGCGGTACCACCTCTGGTTTTGGCTCAGCGCGCCATATTCGGCGCAGCGCTGTAACGGGCGTTCCCGGCGAAGACTACTTTCATAAAGAGTTCCCCTCCGCTGCTCTGGGCTGTATTCCCGAAAATGTTCCGACTTCTTTTCACCAACCAGAAGCTCTCTGAACGGACGACATCAACGGTACTTGTGTCCTTCATCGCATCAAATATGCATTATAATTTGGATACTACCAGATACCAAAGCTTTTGTCAAGCACGATTTGCCGAAAGGCGCAGCAAAAACAATGCATCATGTTCATGATTTATCGCGCAATTTAATGTACCATACTCTCGGTGCCATGCACCGGGTGTTACCAGCACGGTAGGCGGTTGGCCCCTTCAGGGGGCAGCTTCGCCCCCCGATTCTTTCGAAAAGGGGGGCTGTCATATGATTTCTTATGTTACATATTCTGATCTGATTCAGTTTTGCATATTGATCGTTGGCATTTTAGGCCTCGTTTTAGCCTGTAAAAAGAAGTAACCAATAACAAGGGCTGACCGTCTGCCGGTAGCACCCTTTTCTTATTTTATTATATGTCTCCAAAAAAGGTTTGTCAATAAGAGATTTGTCAGGGTAAGTTGGTGCGATTTATCGACATTGCTCAATCACTCAACGTGGAAGATTGCCACGGGCTTCGCCCCCGCAATGACAGGTCTGCCCAACTGCTAAGATAATTCCCACGACCTTCCCCTCACGGACACTAATCCCTGATTCCTAAATCCTGGCCCCTGATTCTTCCCATCATATACATATCAGCATACTTTCCGTTTTTCACAGCAGCCTTTTTCATGGTCCCTTCGATCTCAAAACCCAGCGTTTTATACATCTCAACAGCCCGGGCATTGTCGCAGAAAACTGTCAGCTCAAGGCGAACAAGCCCCAGCCAGTTGTCAGCGATATCAACAAGGGATTCCATAAGCGCCCTGCCCACTCCCATGCCGTGATAATCAGCGCTGACCATTATGCCGATCTCGCCCACGTGGCGTCTGCGGCCCGAAAGGACAGTCAGTCCGGCGGTGCCGATACACTTTTCTCCCCCATCATCCAGCGGAACAACAGCCGCCATCTGATGGCGGGACTTTTCAATATTTTCAAGCCGTGAAATGTTTGTTTCAAGAGTTTCGGAGGGTATAGCCATTATGTTTTCCAAAACCCCGGACATTCTGCGAAGCTCCCAAATGTCCTCAGCATCGTCGCTTAAAACAGGACGAATGAAAAAATCCATCTGGCGTTATCCCCTTTCCATCAGTTCTTCGGCGCTTTTGAGGGTAGTTTCGGTAATAACATCGCCGCCAATAAGCCGGGCAAGCTCCTGCTTTCGTCCCTCAGTCTCCAGCTCGGTCACCTGAGTAAAGGTCCTGCCGCCTCTTTCGGATTTTTCGATAGAAAAATGGATGTCAGCCCGGGCAGCTATCTGAGGCAGATGGGTAACGCAAAGCACCTGCTTACCAGCCGACACGCTTTTCAGCTTGGCAGCCACCTTTGCCGCGGCTCTGCCGCTGACTCCCGCATCGACCTCGTCGAAAATCAGGGTGGGTATACCGTCATTTTCAGCCAGAACGTTTTTGATCGCCAGCATTATTCTGCTCAGCTCGCCGCCGGAAGCCACCTTGCTCATAGGCTTCAATGATTCGCCCACGTTAGCGGACATGAGGAATCTTATGGAGTCCATACCATTAGCCGTCAGCTCGGTTTCGGTAAACTCTGTTTCAAACCGCACCCTGGGCATATCCAGCTGGCTCAGCTCGCTCATTATCCTGCTTTTCAGCCTTTCAGCAGCCCGGGTTCGGGAATCAGAAAGCGCCCTGGCTTTGTCAAAGGTTTCCTGCCTCAAAACGGCATATTTCTTCTCCAGCTTTTTCAGCTCGTCTTCCGCGAATTCGATAGTGTCCAGCTCCTGACGGCAGTTTTCAAGATAGGTAAGCATCTCTTCAACGGTGGAGCCATACCTTTTCTTCAGCTTGTGGATAACGTCCAGACGGCTCTCCACCTCGTCAAGCTCGTTTTCCGAAAAATCGTACTCGTCTTTCATTATCCTCAGTTCGTCGGCCAGATCGTCCACTCCCGCGGCCAGTTCTCCAGCCCGGGCGAAGGTCTGCTCCAGTTTTTCCGAAACCGAGGCCACCGACCCCAGCTCATTCGCCGCCGTCCACAGCAGTGACACAGCGCCATCGCTGTCGTCTCCACCGGAAAGGGCCATATATGCCTGCTGCAATGCTTCCATCAGCTTTCCGGCGCTGCGAAGAAGCTTTCTCCTTTCGGCCAGCTGCTCATCCTCACCGGGCTTTAACCCGGCGCTTTCCAGCTGAGATATCTGATAAGAAAGATTGTCTATCCTCCGCGCCTTCTCGCCCTCGTCCATTCTCAGCCTGTCCATTCTCTGCTCAAGCTGACTCATGCGCTGATATGCGTCCGAATATTCGTCCATCAGTTCGTCATGAGCCGCAAACACATCAAGTATCGCCAGATGATTCTGCTCGTCAAAAAGCTGCTGGGAATCGTGCTGACCATATATCGCCATCAGTCCTGCGCCCAGCTGCCGGAGCATACCCACGGTTACTGCCCGTCCATTGACCCGGCAGGCGCCACGGCCATCAGCAGAGATCTCACGAACTATCTGTAGCTCTCCGCTGTTGTCAAAGGGGACAAGGTTGTCTTCAAACCACTGGCTATGAGGTATCCCGGTAAAAACAGCACTGACCAGCGCCCGCTCCGCTCCGGTCCTGATAAGGTCACGGGATGTGCGCATACCCAGCACCGCCGAGATAGCGTCGATAACGATAGATTTACCTGCGCCGGTCTCGCCGGTCAAAACATTAAAGCCCTGACCGAAATCAATATCCGCGCTTTCAATAACAGCTATGTTTTCAATGTGCAGGGATAACAGCACACCCTCCACTTCCTTTCTGTTTCCTCAGCTCACCATTTTCTTCAGCTCAAGGCAGAAGTTTGCCGCCGCCGCATTGTCCGACATAACAAGCAGGCAGGTATCGTCACCGGCCAGGGTACCCACAATGTGGGGAATGTTCATGGAATCGATAGCAGAGCAGGCGGCGGACGCCAGCCCGGGGAGCGTTTTCAAAACTATCAGGTTTTGCGCATGGTCATAGGTCGTAACACATTCGCGAAAGATAGTGTTCAGCCGGGTGATAAAGGTACTGGCCGCGTCCTTGGAGGTTGTGGTGTATCTGTAGGTCCCCACGGAGGTCAGCTCCTTGACCATTCTCAGCTCCTTGATATCCCGGGAGATGGTAGCCTGAGTGCTTTTGAACCCGCATTTACTCAGCTGCTCCAAAAGCTGCTCCTGAGTTTCGATGTCCATGGTTTCGATTATCTCAAGTATTTTGGCCTGTCTTTGGGTCTTCATTTGTATAATGTTCCTTTCAATGTTTAAAAACGGCTAGGAGTTTTTAAATTTCATGCTTATAAGCTGGTAGAAGCTTATGTTTTTGACCCTGACCAGCTTTGTTTTGTACTGAGATTTTTTTGCCATGACCAGATCTCCCGTGTTCAACTTAACGGCTCTGCCGCCGTCCACCGAAAGATAGGCCGACTTTTTGCCCAGCTTACCGATCCTTACCGAAACCTGGCGCTGGTCAGAAAGTATCAGCGGTTTGGTATAAAGGGTGTGAGCGCATATGGGAGTAACGAGGATATTGCTGGCCCCGGGTTCGATGATCGCTCCTCCGGCAGACATTGAATAGGCTGTGGACCCGGTAGGTGTGCTTAAAATAACACCATCGCCCGAAAAGTTCATGGCCTCGGTCCCGTCGCACAGCACCGACATCTGGATTATCCGGGCCACAGCCCCCTTGGTAATTACAGCGTCGTTCAGCGCCAGATCCGTAGCAATGACCTCTCCCGCCCGCTTGACGGAAATATCCAGCATTATCCGCTCGTCGATGGTGTATTCCCCGGCCACCACCTTTCGCAGCAGCTCAGTTTCGTGGCTCTCAAGCTCGGCCATAAACCCCATGGTCCCAACATTTACTCCAAGGATGGGAACATTGTTATAGGTCGCCTGCTTTGACGAATGGAGTATGGTCCCGTCACCGCCGAAGCACACCAGCAGGTCGCTTCCCGGCAGCTCCTGCTCAAGGTCGGCCAGTCTGGCCTTTTTGGGCAGCTCAAAGCTTTTGTCGACGTTAAAGGGCAGGCACATTTTTGTTTCAATGCCCAGCTCTGTCAGGAGCTTTTCGGCGGCAAAGGCTCCTCTGAAACCCTTGTCCCGGTATGGATTGGGGCATAATATGATCTTTTTCATAAGCTCATTCCTTCAAGGTCTGATTTGCCGTGGCCACCAGCTGAGCCAGGTCGGGAATGTTTCCCTGACCCTGCTTTATCAGATGGCCCAAAAACTCAATATTTCCCTCCGGACCCCTGACAGGGGAAAAGGTAATATCCTTAACTACAAATCCAATTTCGGCGGCGCAGGAGCAAAAATCCTCCAAAACCTGCCTGTGGACCTCAGGGTCGCGGACGACCCCCTTTTTGCCCACCTTGTCCTTTCCCGCCTCAAACTGGGGCTTGATAAGACACAGAGCCTGGCCGTCAGCCTTCAAAAGCCTGAATATCACCGGCAGCACCAGCCGCAGCGAGATAAACGAAACATCCACCACCGAAAGGTCAAGCTCTTCGCCAATATCCTCCGGCGTAACATAACGGATGTTGGTTCGTTCCATACATACCACCCGTGGGTCAGAGCGGATGGACCATGCCAGCTGACCATATCCCACATCAATGGCAAAAACCTTTTTAGCTCCCTTTTGCAGCAGGCAATCCGAAAACCCTCCGGTAGATGCCCCGGAGTCGCTGCAAACATATCCGGTGGGGTCAACTCCAAAATAATCAAGGGCTTTTTCAAGCTTCAATCCGCCCCGGCTGACATAAGGGCAGGTACTGCCCCGCACCTCTATCTGAGCGTCCCGGCTGACAGCCGTCCCGGCCTTGTCTACCCGCTGACCGCCAACAAAAACTATTCCGCTCATAATGGTCGCCTGAGCCTTCGACCGTGTCTCGGCCAGCCCCATTTCAACCAGCAAAACATCAAGCCTTTCCTTACCGGCCATCATTTTGCCCCCTTTCCATCAGCGAAACCGCCGCATTAACTATTCCGTCGCTGTCGATCCCCCGCTGATGTCTCAGCTGGGCCACTGTTCCGTGCTGAACAAAATCGCTGCCCAGATTGAGGCCAATGACCTTCCTTTCGGGCATAGCCGCCGCCAGGCGGCAGGCCAGAGCGCATTGGGCCATGGTTTCTTCAACCACTATCATCGGCCCCACCGCCAGCTTATCTATCCCCCGGCAGTCCAGAGGAGCTATCCTGTTGATTTTTACCACCCGGGCGCTTATCCCCCGGGCCTTAAGCTTTTCTGCCGCCGCCAGAGCCTCGTTGACCATTGCGCCGTAGACAGTGATAGTCATGTCGTCTCCCTCTCTCACTGTCACAGTGTCACCATCGCTGAGGTCGTCAGTATAACGGCCCTCGCCGCCTCTGGGATACCTGACAGCTACCGGCCCGCTTTCGTCTTCAACCGCCCGTTTCAGCATTGACCTCAGCTCTCCAAAGGATGCCGGACAATAAACCGTTATTCCCGGCACCTGGCAAAGAAATCCCACGTCAAAAACGCCGTGATGCGTCTCTCCGTCGTCTCCCACCAGACCGGCACGGTCAACAGCCAGCACCACATGAAGGCCCAAAATAGCCACATCGTGGATAAGCATATCATAGCTCCGCTGCAAAAAGGTTGAATAAACAGCAAAAACCGGCACCATGCCCTGCTTTGCCATTCCGGCGGCCATGGATACTCCGTGGCCTTCGGCAATGCCCACGTCGAAAAATCTGTCCGGATAATTGGCCGCGAAGTCCACCAGACCTGTGCCGGTTTTCATGGCCGCCGTTATGGCGCACACCTTTTCGTCAGATCTGGCCAGCTGACACAGCGTCTGTCCGAACACGTCTGAAAAGCATACCTTTTTGCTGGGTTCCGCACCGTTAACGGCATCAAAGGCTCCGATCCCGTGATAGGTATCGGGCCTCTGCTCGGAATATTTATATCCTCTGCCCTTGGTAGTTATTATATGCAGCAGCACCGGGCCGCCGATCTCCCTGGCATAGGTCAGCAGATAGGTCAGCTTTTCCACATCGTGTCCGTCCACCGGGCCAAGATAGTTAAACCCCATATCCTCAAACATGGTGCGGCCGATCATCATGGCGCGCATACGCTGCTTCAGCTTGTGGGTAAAGCTATACAGCGCTTTGCCCCCGGGGACGGCAGAGGTAAACCTGCGATATGCCTTTTTCAGCCGGTAATATCCCGGTTTCAGCCGCAGACGGGAAAGGTAGCTTGCCACCCCGCCCACGTTTTTGGTTATGGACATACCGTTGTCGTTTAGAATAACAATAAGCGGCTCGCCGCTTTCGCCGCCGTCGCACAGCCCTTCATAGGCCAGCCCTCCCGTAAGTGCGCCGTCACCGATGACCGCCACAACACTGTAGCTCTCGTGCATAAGGGTCCTGGCGCGGGCCATGCCCAAAGCCACCGAAACCGAATCAGAAGCGTGGCCTCCGATAAAAGCATCATGGTCGCTTTCTGACGGTTTGGGAAAACCGGCCATACCCCCAAAGGAACGGAGGGTATCAAAGCTGTCCTTCCTGCCCGTAAGCAGCTTGTGGACATAGCATTGATGGCCAACATCAAATATGATCCTGTCTTTTTCCGTGTCGAAGACCCGATGCATGGCAACGGTCAATTCAACTATTCCCAGATTCGAGGCCAGATGTCCCCCGGTTTTTGAAACCGTCTTAACCAGAAAGCGCCTTATCTCGTCGCAAAGCTGGTCGGTTTCTTCCTTTGACAGGCTTTTCAGAGTATCCGAGCCTGCCACCTTTTCCAAAATTCCCATTGCTGGTTGTCCTTTAAACAAATAATCCTATGGCAATACCCATGGCCGCGCCGGCCACCACCTGAATAGGAGTATGGCCCAGCAGTTCTTTAAGCTCTTTGCCAAACATTTCGGGCTTCATGTCCTTCCAGTTCAGCATCATATAGTTCAGCACCCGGGCCTGCTCACCGGCAGCCCGGCGCACATTCAGCGCATCATACATAACAATAAACGCAAAAACCACCGCAACGGCAAAAAGCGGCTGATCGAGTCCCACTTGCCTGCCCACCGAAACCGCCAGGCAGCACACCAGAGACGAGTGGGACGACGGCATACCTCCGCTGCCCATTATCCGGTGGAAATCCAGCCTTTTATAAACAAAAAGCTCAATAATGATCTTAATAAACTGTGCCAGAAACCATGCCAGAAGGCAGGCCATGGCAGTCCTGTTGGACAAAAACTGGTTTACATAATTCATTTGCTCAGTTCTTTCTTGAGGTCAACATATCTGTAAGCTCCGTCAGGAAGCTTATATCGCCGAAATCTCCCTGTAGCAGGGCGTTTTTGGCTTTTTCGCTGTGCTGGGCTATAAGCTGCTCGCAATATTCCATTCCCTTAAGGCTTATTATTGTCTGCTTCTTTTCGTCGTGGCCGACAGCCTTGCCAAGCACCGACGGATCGCCCACAATATCCAGCACATCGTCTCTCAGCTGGAAGGCATATCCCATGGATCTGGCAAATGTCTCTGCCGCGGAAAGCTGACGTCTGGAAGCTCCTGCCGCCAGACATCCCAGCTTGCAGGCTGCCGCAAACAGGGCGCCGGTTTTCAGGCTGTGAGTCAGCCTGATCTCCTGCTCGGTATAGGGTCTTGTTTCTCCCTCGAGATCCAATACCTGTCCCCCCAGCATACCGGACACTCCGGCCCCACGGGCCAGCTCAGCCACAGCGTTTACAACAGTCTCGGCATCAAGCTCTGCCTTTGCTGCGGTTTCAAAGGCCAGAGTGAGCAGCCCATCACCGGCCAGGGTGGCCATAGCTTCGCCAAAAACCTTATGGTTTGTGGGCTTGCCCCGGCGAAGATCGTCGTCGTCCATACAGGGCAGATCGTCGTGGATAAGGGAATAGGTGTGGATCATCTCAACAGCGCAGGCAAAAGCCAGGGCATCCCGGGGATCGCCGCCGCATATGCGGCAAAATTCCAGCGTCAGCGCCGGACGCAGTCGTTTTCCTCCGGCATCCACGCTATAAGCCATGGCCTGAGATATTTTACCCTGAGGGATCTCAGTCGAGGGCAAATATCCCGCCATGGCTTCCATAGTCATGGCCGCATATTCTGCCAGTCGTTCCCCCGCCGTCATTGATCGGCTTCCTCAAAGGGCAGCTCAACAGGCTGCCCGTCGCTGCCCTTCATAAGGCGAACCACCTTCAGCTCTGCCTCGTCCAGCATTTTTCCGCACATTTTGACCAGAGCCGTCCCCTCTTCAAAGAGAGTCAGTGAGCTGTCAAGAGGTGCGTCCCCCTTTTCCAGCAGCTTTACTATTTCGTCAAGCCTTTTAATAGCGTCCTCAAATGTCGGTCCTTTATTGCTCATTGGTGCATTTCCTTTCGTCCACGGTGCAGACCAGCTGCCCGTCAGTAAGGTCGATCTCTATTTTTTCGCCGATCTCGGCGTCCGTTGTTTTTTTGACTATTGTTCCGGAGGATGTTTTGGCTATGGAATACCCTCTGCCCAAAACCTTAAGGGGGCTTAGGGCATCCAGCGTGGCAGTCAGGGTCACAAACTGCCGCTTTTTGCTGTCCATCAGCTGCCGGGACGCAGACGAAAGCCGGTTGTGAGTAAAGTCCAGCAGCATCCGCTTGTCGGCAATATAGTTTCCGGGGTCCTGCATGGCCCGGGACTGAGCCAGCGCCGCCAGCCGTTCCCTGCCAAGCTGAGTTTTTTTCTGAGCCGCCCGGGTTATGGCGTTTTGCGCCTCAGACAGCCTGATTTTCAGATCTGCCATATCCGGTACCGCCAGCTCGGCGGCGTTGGACGGGGTGGCCGCCCGCAGGTCAGCCACATAGTCGGCAATGGTAACGTCAGGCTCGTGACCAACAGCGGAGATCACCGGTATTTCCGATTCATAAATAGCCCGGGCGACCCGCTCGTCGTTAAACGCCCAAAGGTCCTCAATGCTTCCGCCGCCCCGGCCTGTTATAATAAGGTCGGCAATATTATGGCGGTTGCAGTATCTGATGGCTCCCACTATCTCCGGCGGCGCTTCGACCCCCTGGACCCGCACCGGCAATATTATCGCCCTGGTCAGGGGATATCTCTTGCCCAGTATGCGCAGCATATCGTGAACAGCCGCACCGGCGGACGAGGTGATGATAGCTATCCGCTCCGGGAACTGGGGCAACGGCTTTTTGTGAGACTGGTCAAACAGTCCCTCTTTATACAGCTTGTCCTTAAGCTGCTCAAAGGCCACGTGAAGATCGCCCAGCCCATCGGCCGTAAGGCCGGTGCAATACAGCTGATACTGCCCGTCCCGGGGATAAACGGTCACCCGGCCGCAGGCGATGACCTTCATCCCGTTTTCCGGCCTGAATTTCAGCTTTGACGCCGCGCTTTTGAACATAACGCAGCGCATGGCTCCCTCCTGATCCTTCATGGTGAAGTAATGATGGCCGGAGGGATACATTTTATAGTTTGACAGTTCTCCCCGAACATATACCCGGGAAAGCAGCCTGTCACTATCCAGCATGGTTTTGATATATTCGTTGATTTCGGATACGCTGAAAATTTCTTCGGTCATTGTCTGTCTCCATTTTGGCAGGCTTCCCAGGTAAGGGCCGCAATGCCAAAAGCATTGTCGGTAGAAAATTGCGGCTGGGCAAACAGTGCCCAGGGCATTTTTCTCCGGAGCATCGAGTTGGACGATACTCCGCCAGTGAGCATAACGGGCATTTCTCCCAATTGGTCAAAGGCGGCCATGGTAGCCCGCTCCACCGCCGACGCAACGGTTGCCAGGGCAAATCCGGCGATCTGCTCCGGCGGCTGACTCTGAGCTTTCATCTGGGCGACCTTGTTCTCCACACCCGAGAGGGAAAAGCTCATGCCGTTCAGCTTAACGGCAAAGCCCTTATGCTCCGCCGCCATAGCGTCCAGCGCTCTGCCCGCCGGGAAGTCAATCCCCAGCAGCTTTCCGGTCCGGTCAATCAGCTGGCCCGCAGAAATGTCTGTCGTCCCGCCCACTATCTGGCAGGAGAAACCCTTTTCCCGGGGCTTGACCAGCAAAAGCTCGGTAGTCCCGCCGGAAAGATGCCATGCAAGCAGCGGTTTTTTAAGCAGCTGCTGACTGCCGGTAGAATATGCCACGGCGGCGATATGTCCCTGCTGATGAGAAAACTCAAAAAACGGGACCCCCAGAACAGCGGCCAGACTCTTCCCCTGGGACAGCCCCGCCAGAAAACAGGGCATATATGAGCCTTCCACCTCTCTGGGCCGGGAGCTGGCGCCTATGGCGCATACCCTGCCGTCAAGCTCGTCAGCCATAGCCCGAACAAGCTCAGGTAGCCTTTTTACGTGCATAAAAAGGGCATCGCTCTGGCGCAGACCCAAAGCCCCCTCAGGAACATCCAGCAATCTGGCATGGCTCACAGGGCGGCTGCCGTCATAGCCAGCGACGGAGGTGGTGTAATTGCTGGTGTCGAACCCCAGCGCTGTCACTGGACCTCGCTCCTGACAAAGGTACCCAGGATCCCGTTTACGAAGGAAACTGCGTCCTCGCTTTCATACTTTCTGGTTATCTCGACTGCTTCGCTGATAGCGACTCCGTTGGGAATATCGTCCATATACAGTATTTCGTACATAGCGACCCTCATTATGGCGCAGCAAACGGCAGATATCCGGGAAAAATCCCATCCGATAGAGTATTTTGCAATATAACCGTCAAGCTCGGCAGCGTGTTCGCAAACTCCCCTGACCAGCCGGATAATATACTGCTTTTGTTTTTTGTCGGGCTTTTCGAGGTAAACGTCGGCCTCGCCGGACAGGGAGGGATAATAATCCCCATCCAGCCTCTGAGCCAGCAGCTCGTCGGCAGTGCTGCCGGAAAAGGCTGACTCATATGAAAAATGTACTGCGATCTCTCTTGCGGCGGATCGTGTCATGTTGCTTCTCCTCACATAATCTGATGAATAAGATTGCATAAAAATTATGCATACGCATTGATTATATACAAATTCGTCAAAAAAATAAACCCCCAAAATGAATATTTTAGGGGTTAGGTTTTGAAATTCGGGGTCAGTGCCGTGGGAACAAATATTTTTCAGAATACTGCTCCGAAATTACGGCGAACGGACCTGTGGGGGCCTCGGATAGATTATTCTTTATCGAACGCGATGCCCACTACGGCGACGTTGACCACATTCACTTTAAGGCCGGTCATGGATTCGACAGCGTTGGCCACAGATTCCTGAACCGAAGCAGCCACGTCCTGAATAGGATAGCCGTATTTGACCATTATGGAGCAGTCGATCCTGATCTCCTCGTCGGTGACAGAAAGCTTAACTCCCTTTGAGGTGTTCTTGCGGCCAAACATCTCAGCCAGCTCGGTACCCATACCGGCAGCCAGACCGGCAACGCCCTCGACCTCGCCCAGGGCTATGGAAGCGATAGACGCCACCACGTCTTCAGATATGTTTATGCTGCCGCTGTCTTCCATTTTGGTCAGGTATTCTTTGTTTTCGCTCATTGACGGCGACCTCCTTTGATTCATAATTGACCATTCTATTGTACCACAACAAATTGAAAATACAACATATTTTTGCCGTCCACCAAACCGTGGTAACAAAGCTCCAACCAGCAGCCAAAGTCCCTTGGGCTGCTGGTTGGGCCGGTGATTTGATAATGAGCTACCTGGCTTTTATTCTTCGACCACTATCTGCCCCACATATTTTCCCGGGGCAGGTTCCACCATTTGGCCATTGACGCTCATCCGTGAACAAATGACGCTGCTGCCCTGACCAATATTCAGGACTGTCAGATAGTTTATCCCCTTAGCTGTCCAGACAGAATTTTCCATATCAACAATAACTCCGTTGCACACTGCCGGAGAAGGAGCTACGGTCACATTTCCCAGCTCGGTACGATCTTTGGGATAAATGCGCTGCCCGGGCTTGAAGTTGATATGGCTCTGGATGCCGGATGAAATTGCGCCGGTCAGCTTTGTATTGTCCAGCCTGACAGCCAGATTCTGCCCCTCGCTCCAGCGGGAATTATAAATGCTGCCTTCCAGCTCCATGTTTTTGAAGCAGGCTCTGGTCGCGCCCTCTTCCTCGGGGTCAGTCAGGTCAAAGCCTTCCTGAGCCTTTTCGACGATCTGGGGGACCTCGTAATATTCTGCCCAGTGACCGTCGTGGCCAAATGTCCCCATGCCCGGGTCATCGTTTTGCATCAGATGAAGGATAACGCCGTTGCCGGGGCAAAGCTTCGCTCCGTCCACCAGTATCTGCGGATGAGCTCCGGGGGCCTTGGGGCCTCCGGGCATACCGGAATAGAAGCTCTTTACCAAAAACGTTGTGCTGCCGGATATAAGCTCAGTGCCGGGGAGGACAAAGAACGTGCCATTACCGCCCCCATGCCACATGGCAGAGTTCTTGCCGCTTTTGAATACGGAGTTTTTCTCTTCAATATCTGCAAAACCATTAGTCTCAGCGGCCAGCAGGCTGTCGGTGCCAATATATTTTTCCAGATTTTCTCTGCTGCTGGCGCCGACCACCACATCATTGGACGCACCGGCCATAACCAGCGGATAGGACGGCACATCGAACTCCATGCCCAGGAAGCAGCTTCTGTTAGCCGAAAGCACATATGCGCCATATCCCGATGCATATGGACCTTCTTCTTTGATGATCCCCTGGCAGTTGATAAGCTCGTGGCGGCATCCGGGAGAGGTATTGTCGGTGGAATATACACCCCAGCCGTTGGACTCGGTCTTTACATTATAGAATGTCGCCCTGGCTCTGTGGACTACATTTGTAGACCGGACGGTGCCGTCAAGGCCCAAAACCCAGGGAGATTCCGTCATTGCCCCGGGCCAGTAGTCAGAGTTATCCACGCCCTCGGTATAGATATCAGAATTTTTGACCAGCACATCGGCGCACTCACCGGCGGCAATTGACGTGGCGATAACGCCTTTGGTCCTGATATGGACCTTGTCTATCACCACCTGTGCATTGCCGGCCGCGGCAATGCAGGCTCCGTAAAACTGAAAATCGTGGCCGCCGTTGCCCTCAAAATCGAACTTCATATTCTCGATGCGATACTTGCCGTCCCGGACAAATACGCCGTTGACGCAGTCCATCCGGGAAGTGACGCTGCCGCCCCTGATACCTTCGGCATCGTACTGGCCGCCAGTGATAGCACTGGTGGCAGACATATTATCCAGCACCATGGTGTTGCCGTCGCCATCCACATCCACCGCCAGGGCGCAGCGATAATCGTTGTCATAGCTGATGCTCACGGGGCTTTCCCCGCGGATGAACATGTCTGACGGCATCTGAGTTTTGCCCACCGGGGGCATTTTGTCAATGATCTCCAGAACCACCCGGCCTTCGTAGGTCCCGGGCTGAGGGTCGGTGACCACACCGTTCACGGTCATCACCAGCTGTCTGCCCTCCGGCGCAGCCAGAGGCCGGGTCAGGGTCACGCCGTTTTCATAGATCTCGGTACCGCCGATAATTTTCTTTTCCATAAAATATTATCCTTCCTAAATATTTTCTTCACTGAAATTATATAATGAAAAAATCTCCCCGTCAACCATATTGCAATAACCAGGAGATAATGGTATCATATTTGTATCCGAAGTAATTGAAGAGAATATATAAGGAGGATCAAAATGTCAGAAATCATTAAAATCAGCGTTGACACAGTGGCCCAGGAGCTGGGCGTGCCTGCCATCGAAACAGAGATCGCGCCGGGTCTGGTGCGGAATATGATCCAGTGGACCCCGGCAGACGGGCCAAGGATCTACGAAAAGGTGAAAGAAAAAGCCGACGGCGGCCCCATGGGGCTTGACGGCGCAGGCGCTCATTGGGTACTGGCCTGTTTTGCAGCTGCCATGTATCCCAATTTCGCCCAGTATTCCAACCCCACTATCACCGTACCAATGGAAAACCTGCCTATGGGACCCGAGGACCCCGCCGGAGGCATCAAATTCGACGTAACAACGAAAGACGGCGACATTTATGTAGAATTCTCCTCCGACGATCCCACCCGGCCCAAAACTAACGGGCCCCACAATTACGATATCTCCATGCTGCCCAACGTAAAGGTACCGCCCTGCCAGAAAACCAGCCACGTATACTACAAATGCGGCGGCCTGTTCCCGGTGCTGCTGAACGTGCTGGCTCCTTATTTTGGAAACTGTGCCAGCCTTAACGTAGCTCCCGGCATCGGCGGCGGCGATTATTACGTTTGCGTAGGCTGCTGGGACAGTTCAAGGGAAGTCGGAACGGTAACACCGTTTTGAGCAGATAACAAATAACAGACAGTCCCACCCCTGTCATTGCGAGGCGGCTTTGCCGCCGTGGCAATCTCACCCGTTGCGGATTCCAGTTGTCGCGTTGAACCCTCAACGTTGCTCCAGATACGCTTACTATTAGTTACATTTCCTATCCCCCGATAACTGAACCCTGACCCATAATAAAAAGCTGTAAATGTTCATGCCGAACATTTACAGCTTTTTTCAGTTGACCGTCGATCAAATGCGAAGCGAAAAAACGGGACACAGCTGTTCATGATTTGATCTGTGGTCCCTTAGCTCGAACTAAGCAGCTTTCTTATTGCCAATGCCTTTGAGCTTATACCACATGGTGCCGGAAATACAAACCGACGAGTATCCGCCCGCCACTATGCCGATAATAAGGGGCAGCGCAAAATTCCGGATGGAGCTTACGCCCAGAATATATATCATGATAACCGGGAACAGGGTCGTTACCGTGGTATACAGGCTGCGGGTAAGGGTCTGCCAAATAGATCTGTCGATCACATCGGCAAAGTATTCTCCGTCACCGGCGACCCTGTTGTTTTCTCTGACCCGGTCAAACACAACGATGGTAGCGTTGATGGAATAACCCAAAATGGTCAGGGCGGCAGCGATGAAGTTCATGTTGAAGGGTATCTGCAAAATGATGTACATGCTCAGCATGACCAGCAGGTCGTGGATAAGGGCGATGACCGCAGCGCAGCCGGACCGGAACTCAAACCGGATGGAAATATAGACAAGGATAAGCAGCGCCGCGGCAACAGAAGCGATTATGGCCGCATTGCGGATATCTCCGCCAACAGATGCCGAAACATAGTTGCTGGAGATCAGATCTTCCTCGTCCAGTCCGTATTCTTCAGCACACAGGCTGAATATCTCGTCACGCTGTTCGGTGGGTATCTCAAGAGTCTTGATGACCACCTGAGTCCCATCACTGCCTGCGGTGGTTATGGAAGACGCGTCAGCTCCGGTGACCTGGTAAACAAAGTCGTTGATCTGGCTCTGGACCTGGGCAGTTACAGGAGTGTGCAGCTCATATTCCATGGTAACACCGCCCAGAAAATCTATATCAAAATTGAACAGATCGATGTTAAAGGGAGTGAGCAGTATGCCCACCAGTCCGGTGATGGTCATAACGATGGAAATAGCAGCAAAAATCTTAAAATGCTTAACAAAGCTGAATCTGGACGCCATGTTGTCAAAAACGCTTTTGCTGCCTACAGCCTTAACGCCATAGAGCCGTATGTCAGTAAACTTAAGGTCGACCAGCGCCTTAAGCAGAATTTTGGTTATGACCAGCATGGTGAACATGGACAGGATAACGCCAATAAGCAGAGTCTTGGCAAAGCCCATAATGGTGCCGGTACCCTGCCACCACAGCACGACCGCGGCAATGGCGGTGGTGATGTTGGAGTCAAGGATCGCGGAAAACGCACGGTTATATCCGGAGTCAATAGCTGCCCGGATGGTCTTTCCGGCCCTGAGTTCCTCCCGGATACGCTCAAAGATTATAACGTTGGCATCCACCGCCATACCGATGGTCAGGATAATGCCCGCGATACCGGGCAGGGTCAGATTGATATGCCCCACCGCCAGAATGACCGCAAACATTCCGGTATAGAACAGCAGCGCCACAACGGAAACAACACCGGGCAGCCGATAGATGGCAATCATAAATATGGCGATGATTATAAGCCCGACGAATCCGGCAATAAGACTGGATTCCAGCGACTTTTCGCCGAGGCTGGCGCCCACTGACTGGAGCTTGACATTTTCAAGAGTGAAGGGCAGCTTACCGGCGGAAATAATGTCTGCCAGGTATTTTACCTCGTCGATGGATGCGCTATTGCCCATCTGGATGATCGCGCTGTCGGTGTCGATACCGGTGTCCTTAAACTTGGTTTTGTCAACATAGGGGGTGCTTATGGTCTCGCCGTCCATAACGATGGCCACATAGTTGTCGTCGCCGTCACGGTTGGCCACGGCTTTTGTAGCTTCTTTAAAAATCTCCTGACCCTCCTCGTTGAAGGTCAGCACAACGTAATACTGGGACATGCCGCTATCGTCAACAGGACCGTAAGCAGCTTCAGCAGATTTTATCATCTTGCCGTCCAGCAAAACGTTGCCGTCAGCGTCCTGGAATTCAACGACAGCAGTGGTCCCCAGCTGCTGAACGGCCCGCTCCGGATCGTCAACATTGGGTATCTCCACCACGACTCTGGTTTCTCCCGCCAGATAAACGTTGGCCTCGGTGTAGCCCAGATTGTTCAGACGCTGGCGAAGCATGGTCTGCGCCGAATCCATGCCCGTGGATATCTCCTCCGCAGAGGTCCCTTCGGGGATGACCGCGTCGTAGGTGATTTCCGAACCACCCACCAGGTCAAGGCCCAAAACAACGCCGTCTTCAAGGCTGGGAACAATAAAGTATCCTACGTCCAGCCCATTAACAGCTGTGCTGGCCATCAGGGCGATGACCGCCAGAATGATAACAATAGACAATACGCTCTTTTTCATCATATCCTCCTGAAAAGGGATTTTGCATAACCAGTTCATTATATGGCATTATTCTCCCGTTGTCAAATACAGGCGAATACCGTCCCCGGGAATAATCGGCCTTTGGAGCTAATATACTCTGGTACAAGCATAGGGAGGAGTCACCATGAAAGAAAGCTACAATCGGCTCATACGATATTTGCCCGAGCATCTCAGGCAGGCCGCCGGGTCAGCCTATTCGCCCCGTCTTGAAGAGCTGCGGCTCCGCAGCGGGCAACCGCTGGCCGCAGTATACTCGGGCAAAGAGCAGTCGCTGGGCGCTTATGTCAGCCCCGGAGATATAAGCGCCCTTGCCATGTCCGCCGCCCGGGGATCAGCCTATGCCGCCCGGGACAGTCTGAAAAACGGATACATAACCGTAGACCGGGGCTGCCGCATCGGTTTTTGCGGAACGGCGGTCATCAGCGACGGTCAGCCATCCAATCTGCGCAGCCTGACCTCAGCCAATATGCGCCTTGCCCGGGAAGTAAAAACCGCCGCCCAGCCGGTTGAGGACCACTGGGGCGGCAGCTATGGCAGCGCCCTGATAATAGCTCCCCCGGGCATGGGAAAAACCACCATGCTCCGGGACCTGATCCGGCGCATATCCTCCTCGGGCATACGGGTAGCCGTAGCTGATGAACGGGGAGAGATCGCCGCCATGGAAAACGGTCTTCCCGGTTTCGATCTGGGTAGCTGCACCGACGTTCTTACGGGCTGTCCCAAGGCTCTGGCCATACTCATGCTGCTGAAAGCAATGAATCCGTCTGTTATCGCCCTTGACGAGATAACCGCTCCCGAGGATGCGGCAGCGATCGAAGCCTGTCGCAACTGCGGCGTAAGCATCCTTGCCACGGTCCATGGCTTCTGTCTTGAGGACGTGGCCTCGCGCCCCATTTTTAAAAATCTTCTCGACAGCTCTGTGTTTGACACCATAGTCACTATCTCCGGCAAAAGCCGCCATGTGACCGTAGAAAGGAGGGTCGGCAAATGCTGAAACTCCTTGGAGCCATAATGCTCATGGGCGCAACTGTCGCCATCGGCGCAACAAAGGTCAGCGAAATGACTCTGCGGGTCCATACTCTGGAGGGCTTTTCATCCGCCTTTGATCGGATATGTTCGGAGATAAGCTATAGTCTCACCCCTCTTCCGGAGCTGTTTTACCAGCTTTCCCGAACTCTGCCGGATCCGGTAAACGGCTTTTTCAGCCGGTGTCTCGAACTGGGCGACGACCTGACTCAAACCGGGCTGGAATCGGTGTGGACCCAATCACTTGATACTTTAAAGGGGCTGGATCAGGGCGACAGAAGGATGATCGCCCAGGCAGGGTGTATTCTCGGCCGTTACGATCCCGAAAACCAGCGCCAGAGTCTGGCCTTTGTCGCCCAGAGCGTTGACAGGCGTCTGGCCGCCGCCGAAGAAAAGCGCAGAAACGAAGGCAGGTCCTGCGCCGTTGTGGCCGCTGCATCCGGACTGGCCCTGATAATCATCTTTATCTGAATAAAACGGAGAAGCCTTATGGACATAGATCTTATCTTTAAAATCGCCGCTGTCGGCATAATCGTATCTATCCTTAATCAGGTTTTGAGCAAAACAGGCAGAGAAGAGCAGGCTACCATGACCACTCTGGCAGGGCTTATTGTGGTTTTGATGATGATAGTTGAGAAAATAAGCGAGCTGTTTGCCACGGTCAAAAATCTGTTCGGGTTTTAGCCGTGGATACCATATTCAAGGCCGCCTGCTTCGCCATGGTGGGAGCAATACTGGCCGTAACGGTGAAAAAGAGCGAGCAGAGCGCCGCCATGCTTCTGTCTGTGGCTGTTGTTCTGGGGCTTATGGGTGCCGCCCTGTCAGCAATAGCTCCGGTGCTGGCCTTTGCGTCGGAGCTGCGTCAGCTTACCGGCCTGTCCGACCCGGTCACCGCCCCACTGTTCAAAACCGTTGCCATCGCCGTTGTGTCTCACATAGCCTCGTCCATATGTCAGGACGCGGGCGAAGGCTCAGTAGCCAGAGCGATAGAGCTATGCGGGAGCCTGCTGGCGCTTTATGCTGTTCTGCCGCTGATGAGTGCAGTGCTGGAACTGATAGAGGATCTGTTATGAAAAAGCTTATGATAATACTTGTCCTGACTGCGGTTCTGTCAGGCAGCTGCTTTGGAGCAGACGTTTCCCAAATGCAGCGGGAGGCTTTGGGGCTGGACAGTCTGGAAAACGCCATCCCTCAGGAGGCTCAGGATATGCTGGGTCAGCTGGATCCAGCCTCCGCCGATTTTGACCAGGGGCTTGACCGCATATTGTCCGAAACAGCCGACGAATTTTCCGGAGTGCTGGGGCAGGCGCTTAAAAGAGCCGCAACCCTTCTGGCCATTGTACTGATGGGAAGTCTCGTCGCCGCCTTTCGGGAAACGAAGCTGGGCAGTTTTCCGCCCATTTACACCAATATTGGCCTGACTCTGGCAATAACCGCCGTATCTGTAGGCAGTGTTAACTCCTTTGTAGGGCTGGGGACCGAGACTGTTGAAAAAATGATGGTGTTTTCAAAATCTCTCCTTCCCGCCATGGCGGCAGCAGTAGCAGCCACAGGTCACGGATTTGGCGCATCGTCCATGTATATGGCTGCGACCCTGTTCTGCGACCTGTTTATAACCGTAACGTCCCAGCTCATAACGCCGCTGGTATATATGTTCATCGCCGCCACAGCAGCCGGTTCAGCCTCAGGCAGCGCCCTGGCCACCCGGTTGGCAGGTCTTTTCAAATGGGCAGCCGTAACGCTGCTCAAAGCCATTCTCCTGTGCTTCACCGCTTACCTGACCATCAGCGGCGTTGTCAGCGGCAGCGCTGACACTGTAGCCCTCAAGGCGGCAAAGGTTGCCCTTTCCGGAGCCGTTCCGGTGGTAGGCTCCATCATTTCCGACGCTTCGGAAACCGTTTTGCTGTCGGCATCGGTGCTGAAAAACAGCGTAGGCGTGTTTGGTATGCTGTGTGTTCTGGCGGTCTGCGCCCTGCCCTTTTTAAATCTCGGCGTACACTACCTGACCTACAAGGTCTGCGGAGCATTCAGCGCCGCCATTGGCGGCAGCGCCGAAACCGGGCTTATTGACGCAATAGCCGGAGCCTTCGGCCTGATCCTGGCCATGACCGCCGCCTGCGCGCTGATGCTGCTGGTGTCCTGCGTCTCAGCCATGAAGGCGGTGAGCCTGTGAAAAGCTGGCTTATGGGGTTTTTCGCCTCGGCTCTCCTCAGCGCCATTGCCCTTGCCCTCACTCCCGGCGGGAAAAAGCCTGTGGCTCTGGCCGGCGGTCTGATAATGCTGCTGGCCGCAGTAAAGCCCCTGGCCCGCATAAGCTATCAGGATATTGCCACCCAGCTGGCAAAGTATCAGATAAAGGCCGATTCTCTCCGCACCGGGATCGAGGTCAGCAGCAGCGAGATCATCTCCCTTATCATACAGGAGCAGACCGAAGCATATATATTGGACAAAGCAGGCGAGCTTGGTCTTGATATTCAGGTCCGGGTGACCGTCGGATCCGGATCCGACGGCTGGCCCTATCCGTCAGCTGTGGCCATAACAGGCCAGTTCAGCGAAAACCACAGGCAAATGCTGAGCGACATTATCGCTCAGGACCTTGCCATCGATCGGGACAGACAGGAGTGGTCGTTAATGTGAATGATTTAAAGCATATCGTCAACAAAGCCATAGGGCTTGCGGAAAAGTACAAATATGCCCTGATCGTGTTGGCAGCGGGGCTGGTGCTGCTCTGCCTGCCCATATCCGACAGCGGCGACCCATCAGCAGCCGACTCCCCGCAGGCCGAGGTCCAGCCCCAGCAGGAGCTGGAAGAAAAGCTTCAGCAGGCTCTTGAGCAGATAACCGGAGCAGGCCGGGTCCAGGTGGTCCTGACCATTAAGGAAAGTCAGCAGCGGGTGCTGGCCAGTGACGAAACGGAAACTCAGTCCAAAACCGTGACTATCCAAAGCGGCAGCGGCACCGAAACCGTGACCGTCAAAAGCATCGGGCCGGTATATCAGGGTGCATTAGTCGTTTGCGACGGAGCCGATTCCCCATCGGTCCGGCTGGATGTGGTCAACTCAGTTTCCGCTTTGACCGGCCTGGGAGCCGACAGAATTTCAGTTGTCAAAATGAGATCAAATTAATGGAGGTAAAGAAAATGAAAGCATGGAAAAGAAACGCGGTGGTAGCTGTTGTGCTGCTGTTCGTGTGTGTGGGAGCGTATCTTAACTGGTCCTATAACAGCGACGATACCCCCACCCTGACCGACACCCTGGACGCTCAGGCAGTCATGAGCGAAACGACCTTATTGGTCAGCGACACGACGGACGAAGACATTCTGCTTACCGCAGCCGAAGAGGCAATAACCACCGGGGCAGAAGACTATTTTGCCAGCGTCCGCCTGTCCCGTCAGGAAGCACGGGACAGCGCCATCGAAACGCTCCAGCAGGCCGCCGCCTATACCACCGACCCCACCGAGGATACCATGACCTCAGCCGCAGCCGAGCTGGAAGCCATGGTCAGGACCGCCCTTGACGAAGCACAAATAGAGAGTCTGGTCATTTCCAAAGGCTACGGCGACTGCGTGGCCTTCTGCTCCGACGACGGTATATCTCTTGCCGTGGCATCGCCGGAAAGCGGCCTTACTCAACAGGACGTTGCCAAACTGACCGATATCGTAACATCCGAAACCGACTATACCGCCGCATCTCTGAAAATAATCGAAGTCTGCGGATAAATCGCAGACCCCTCTCTGTCATTGCGAGGAGGCCGAAGGCCGACGTGGCAATCTCGTATTAGGGGTTAGGA
>CAYLKH010000036.1:0-23015 GCA_964384255.1 uncultured Oscillospiraceae bacterium
TTCATATGTGAATTTTTTCGCCGCTAAAGCGGCGAACTCTACGAGGTTTTTGACAAACTCAGACTGCCGGGAGCATTCCCGGCAGTCTTTCATTTTTTACTTCAAATACATGCCAATGATTTCCATAGCTCTGTTAAAGGTCACGCTAAAGGTATAGGAGCCGTTTTCATACCTGCATTTCAGCTTAACGGTGCAATAGGTCTCGCCGGTGGTCTGGTCGTTGGATACGGAAAAATCTGTACTTTTAATGCTTACAAGCTGCCCTGCGTCGGCTATGGGACCATCATAAGCCTGTGCAAGGTCGTCGAGGGATATTTCATCCCTCACATCCTGCCGAAGACAGGATATTACGGCTTCATAGTCGCCGATATTTATGCTTTCAAGCACCGCCTGGGACTGATCCGTCAACTGCTGTCTGTCATACCCATTGGGTATCTCCGGAGCGCAGGCAGTCAGGCATATAAGTATCAATGCCAATATGGCAGCGGTAATCTTCTTCATTGCGTCCTCCTGATATTATGTAAACTATTCAAGCATCATTTTATCCACAAAGCGGTCGGTAAATCCTTTGTGGGTCGAAAGCTCGATATATTCCATTTTACTTTGTATTCGCGTCAGCTCATCTCTGGCTGACAGGGACAGCAGAGCCATGACCGCTCCCTCTCCGGCAGCATTACCCACCGACTGAGTTACGGGCAACAATCCGGATGGGATCAGGCCAATGGCGGCAGCCGATCCCGGGTCGAGCCTGCTGCCAAATCCACCGGCCAGCAAAACCCTCTCTATCTGGTCTTCATCGATCCCGGCTTCGTCAAGCAATACGCCAGCGCCCGCTGCTATGGCTGCCTTTGCAAGCTGAAGCTTGCGGATATCTTTTTGCGTTATGTAAACTGATGCGTCGTCAGTCAGGGCAAAAACATCTTCGCCGTCGACCTGGCGCAGGAATTGAGGCACCTCGGTTTCGTCTTCGTCAAGAAGCCGTCCAGTCTCATCTATTGCCCCAAGAGTCAGCATCGCCGCCAATGCGTCAATAAGGCCGGAACCGCAAATACTATTGGGCCTTACGCCACCGATGGTAGTAAGCTCTAACCGGCCATCACGAACCTTGACCGAAGAAACAGCACCAGCTCTGGCAGTAGCTCCGCAGGTTATCTCGGCACCTTCAAAAGCCGGTCCGGCCGCGGCTGCGCAACACAGCAGTCGGCCATTATGGCACAGGACCATTTCACCATTGGTCCCAACGTCCATAAGTAGCGAAACTCCGTCCATGCCGCAGGCCAGGACCCCCGCCGTTATGTCGCCGCCAACGTAGCCGGAAATTGCGGGGATTATGTAAACATGTCCGTCAAAACCCAGTCCCAGCCCTTCAGCCTGCTGCACATCGCCAAACAGCGACAGTGGTTCATAAGGCGCTTTGCCAATGCTCTCAGGCGACAGGCCGGAAAACAGGTGGCACATGACCGTATTTCCTGCCACGGTCATGGCGGTAATATCCTTCTTCTCCTTGCCGGTACTGTGGCAAAGCTCGTCGATGAAGCCGCTTATCTGGGAAATCACAGCGTTTTGAAGCTCCTTTAGCGCCCCTTCTGACGCCGCCTGGATCCTTGATATTACATCAGCGCCCCAAAGCTTCTGGGCATTGGCTCCGCTGACGGTTGCAAGCCTTGCTCCGGTACTCAGGTGTATAAGGTGGCAGACCACAGTAGTTGTTCCAATATCGCAGGCTATGCCCAGTTCCTTATGGCCAGCGTCAATTGTTATGTCAACTTCTCCCTTAATGCCTTCTTCAACAACTGCAACAGCATCTTCTCTTAGCAGATGCACGGTCATTTCGTCTTCCGCTGCGGTCCGGCACGCCAGGGCAACACGGCCATTGATCGTAATACAGCATTTTCCGCAGGTCCCTTTGCCGCCGCAGGGGGCCGACAGGTGAATGCCGTTGCGACGCAGCACGTCCATGACCGTCTCTCCAGGGGTAAAATCGTATTCGTTTTGATCGATATACAGCTTCATAACGATTCTCCTTTGCCTGATTTATGATATCAGCAAAAGGGTCAAAAGTAAAGTGACCGTCGGGCAATTCGACGGTCACTTTGGGTTTGTTATAGATTTTTGAATTTTCCGGGGCTTACACCCTCGTATCGTTTGAAGGCCCGGTTCATAGTCAGGGTGCTGGAAAATCCCACCTGCTCGCATACCTGGGTAAGGCTCATGTTCTGGGCCAGAAGCTTTTTGGCGGCCTCAATTCGCTTTTGCTGGATATAGTCAAAAAGGCTCAGGCCGATATAGCGCTTAAACGCCCTTGTGCAATAGGACGGGGTCATGCCAAAATGGTTAGCCGCTGACGAGACGGTCACGTCAACATCGCTGAAGTTTTCGTCGATATACTGGCGTATCCTGCTGACCCATTTGGGCTGATTGTCGCCCTCTCTCTTCTGGGCATATTCGTCCAGCTGCTCATAGATCCCCTCCACCTCGGCCAGGATCTCGCTTAGAGTCTCAGCTTCTGTAAGCCGGGGACCAACGTTAAGCTTTTCATATTCTTCAGTCCCCATTACTGCGCGAAGCTCCTCGAGAATATAAAGCAGCGAATTGACCAGCCCATATACCCGAAAGCGGAAAATATGTATGGTTGGCGGGGCATCATAAAACTCCCTGGTTATAAGCTCGGAGGTGGCATAGCGGGCACCGTCAGTGTCGAACCGGCGGATGCATCCTCTGAGGTTGGATTGAAGCTCGATATAGCTCAGGTCGCTTTGCAGCCTGTTAGGTGGGGTAAGGTCGTCGAAAAAGGCAGTACGCATATCCTCGTTGATGACCTGGATATAGTCATGAACATCCTCGGTATCGTCATAGGCGCGGTTCAGCCTTAACAGGCTGTCAGCCGGACGACCAAAGGCGACCACCACGCTGAGGTCGAACTCCCGATCCAGCATATCCACCGCATATTCGGATTTTTGCCGAAGCTCTTCTATCCAGTCGCCGTCAAGGTCGGAATTGATGATGGTCACCAACCGTCCCTTGTAGCCAACGCCTTCGGCCACGCAGCCATCAAAGGTAAAAACATCCTGAAACACATTGCGCAGGATGAAAAACATGCTGCGCATATCATTGGACCGCTGGTCGCTGCCTATGGCGAAGGGTTTGCCCCATTCTTCGATCCTGACAGAAGCTATTATAAATCTGGAATAAGGAAATTTTAAGCCGATTTCAAAGGCATCGGCTTCAAGGTCGTCCATGTCGCCATAATAGCCGCCACCAAGTACGTTGGAAAAGAATAGATCTCTTATCTGGTTTTCAATGTCCATCATAGGCCCTTTACCCCCGGAGCTTAATTCGTATACGACTGTTATACTAATTATATCCGACAACAGAATTTTTGTCAAAGAATTAATATTTTTGAGTTTTGCTTCCAACGTTCAGGTTTGAGAACGCAATTACATTTATGATAGTTTTTTGACATTATTCACTCTTTCCACACATGGTCAGGAGCGAGTATACTAATTGTGGTGAGTTATCACTAATACCAAAAAGGAGGTCAAAAATGAATAAGAAGATTCTTGCTCTGTTGCTTGCACTGACCATGCTGATCGCAGTACTGTCTGGCTGTTCTTCCAAAGAAGAACCTGCCGTGGAGGCATCTGCCGAAGCCAGCGCAGCAGTAGAAGAGGCTCCCGCCGAAGAAGCTGCTCCGGCTGAGGATGCTCCCGCAGAAGAAGACGAAGCTGTTGTTGAGGAGGTCAAGGTCAAGGTCGACGGCGCTACCGAAGACTATGATCCCGACTATGTACCCCGTGAGGTCTCCCTCCCCATCACCGCAGAGGACACCTATTACACGATCTGGATGCCCGTAGCTCCCTTTATCGCCGAATTCATTGACGACATGAACGAAGAGATCACCGTTATCAATGAAATGGCCAAACGAACCAACATGCACTTTGAATGGACCACCTGCCACGCCGACGTTGAAGAAGAAAAGTTCAACCTGATGGTAGTCGCAGGTGATTACTCCGATGTTATCGGCACCATGCATCATTACAGCACCGGTATCGAAGGCGCGATCAATGACGAGGTCATTATCGACCTGACCGACCTTATTGCTGACTACTGCCCCAACTACTGGAACGCCATCAACCGTGACGAATCTACCTTCCGTCAGCTGGTCACCGAATCCGGATATATGGGCGTTTTCTGCCAGCTGCTTAAAGAAGCAGGAACCGAAAACATGGGCAACGTTATCCGCCAGGACTGGCTGGATGACCTGGGCATGGATATGCCCTCCACCATCACCGAACTTCACGACGTTATGAAAGCCTTTAAAGACACCTACGATGCCTATATGTATGTCCCCACCAACGGTCTTGACGAATACGTAGGCAACGCTCTTAATTCCGGCACCGGTATTTTCATGGCTAAGGATTATGAACTGGTTTGCACCTATGACCAGCCCGAATTCAAGGAATATGTTAAGGTCATGGCCGACTGGTACGCCGAAGGCATTTTGAACGACGATTTCTATAACGATACCAACGTTGGCGAATGCCGTCAGGATATGGCCAACGATCTGTGCGGATATGTCAACACCTCCGCCTCCGGTATGTCCGATATTTACGACTATTGCACCATCGAAGGCAGCAACCTCAGAGTTACCGCCGTTCCCCAGATAACCGACGATGCCGGCAGCGAGATCAAGGTCGGCAAGAGCCAGAGCCTTATCAAGAACCAGGCTGTATGGTCCATCAGCACCGGCTGCGACGAAAGCAAATACGAAGCTCTGTGCCGTATGGTCGACTATATCTTCACCGACGAAGGCGACCTGCTGTATAACTGGGGCCTTGAAAACGACACCTTTGTTTATGACGAAGACGGCAACCCTCAGTGGACTGAAAAGATAACCAACGATCCCGGCGGACGTCCCTTCATCTTCACCTCCAGCTTCTATGCCGGTGGCGTTGGCTCCGTTTACTTCCCCGGCGTTGTTGATATGTCCAAGACCTTCTACGAGTTCACCGAAGACGAATGGAACGCTATGGACATCTTCAAGGTCAGCTATGCCAAGGACGGCTGGACGATCCCTTCCTGGGCTACCATGACCCTTGACGAGCAGGAAGAATACGCCAATTACCAGTCCGAGATGGAAACCTATGTGGAATCCATGCTGCTCCAATTCATCTGCGGCGAGCTTGATATCGAATCCAACTGGGACAGCTTTGTTTCCACCATCCACACCATGAACTACGACAGAATGTACGAGATCCAGAACGACGTTTATCAGAGAGCCATTGCCTAAAAGCTCCTGTCGCACATTCTGACATTCGACACCATCCGTGGCCGCATTCAGCGGCCACGGATTTTAATATATTTCTTTTGTTAAATTGTCGTAAATTTTGAGTTTTTTCGGCAAAACGGTGTAAATATTCTGAGGATATATGTTATAATTCTAATTTGATAATTATCAGAGTATGCGAGACTGAGATATGAACCGATTCAAACGCGTTGTTGTCAACCTGTCGATAACTGTTGGCGTTTTACTGACCTTTTGCCTGCTGGCCATGGCCATGTCCTCTCTGTTTGACGACAACAATCCTTTTGCGCCGTCGCTGTTTATTCTGGCAACCGCCATAGTTTCTCTGCTTACCAAGGGATATTTCTATGGCATTGCCGCCTCGATCCTCAGCGTATTGTGCGTCAACATTGTTTTTACATATCCCTTCTGGGAGTTTAATCTTTCCATCAGCGGTTATTCACTTACCTTTTCTGTGATGCTTGGGGTATCGATGATCATCAGCGCTCTGACGACCCGGATCAAGCGTCAGGAATTTATCCGTGCCGAGGTCGAGCTGGAAAAAAGCCGGGCAAACCTGCTGCGGGCCGTTTCCCACGATCTGCGTACGCCGCTTTCTTCCATTGTTGGAGCCAGCTCCTCTCTACTGGAGGACAAAAACCTCTCTGACCAGGATTCCCGGGAGCTGCTTTCCGAAATCAACAAGGATGCCCGCTGGCTGGTAAGGCTGACAGAAAATCTGCTTTCTGTTACCAGATTCAGTACCGGCGGCGTTTCCCTGAAAAAAAACGACGAGGTCGCCGAAGAAATAATCGGCAGCGCCATAATCAAAACCAGAAAAAACTACCCCCAGGTCGCCATCACCGCCAACAATCCCCAGGACATAATACTTGTGCCAATGGACGGAATTCTTATTGAGCAGGTACTTATCAATCTATTTGACAACGCCATTGTCCATGGTGGCTGCTCGCTGATCAGCGTTATCACCGTTCACGACCAGCGATTTACCCGTATCAGCGTTTCTGACAACGGCAAGGGTATCCCGCCTGACGAACTTCCTCACCTTTTTGACGGCACTCTGGTAAGCAAGGGCAGACTTAATTCCGACGGTCGCAGAGACATGGGCATCGGCCTTTCTGTGTGCAGCTCCATAATCAAGGCTCACGGCGGCAGTCTGTCAGCCAGAAATCGACGCTCCGGCGGCGCGGAGTTTACTTTTTCACTTCCGATGGAGGGCAAAAGCATATGAGCATAAAAGAAAACATTCTTGTTATTGAAGACGATTCCGGAATATCCAAATTTCTCAAAGCGACTCTTAACGCTAACGGATATGATGTTACCACTACCGAAACGGGAGCGGACGCCCTGTCTCTGATCTCATCCAACCGACCCGACGTTATTCTGCTGGATCTTGGTCTTCCGGACATGGACGGCAACGATATTATCAGGCAGGTACGCCAATGGACCAAAACTCCCATAATCGTCATTTCAGCCCGAAGCACCGAAACCGACAAAGCAAACGCTCTGGATCTTGGGGCGGACGATTATATTATCAAGCCTTTTGGCACCATTGAGCTTATGGCAAGGATAAGGGCATCTCTTCGCCACACAAGGACCGCCATTGATAACGACGAGATCGCCCTCACCGGCGTGTATAAGGTCGGTGACCTTACCGTTGATTTTAAAAAGAGGAAGGTTTATCGGGCAGGAGAAGACACCAGGCTGACCTCTAACGAATTTCGAATCGTATCCATGCTCAGCTCTCACCCCGGTCAGGTACTTACCTATAAGCATATGCTGACCGAGCTTTGGGGGCCATCCTCTACCTCAGACAACAAGATTCTCCGGGTACATATGGCAAACATCCGCCGAAAAATTGAGCCAAATCCCACCGAACCCCGGTATATCTTTACCGATGTGGGCGTTGGATACAGAATGGCTGAACCCGAAGATTTTCAATAAATGCTCAACGGCAGCGCCGACTGTGCGCTGCCGTTGATTTCTTTGCTCTGTCCACTTGGGGATATTACAACCAGGACATATATGTTAGCAAAAGTACAATATTGAATGTGGCGAAATTGTGTCTTAAATGTTACAATTACTGCGTGGATATTTAGAAAGCGAGGTTTTGAAATGAACAGAAAACTGCTTGCGCTTATTCTTGCTCTGGCCATGCTGGCCACATTGGTTACCGGCTGCTCAGCCGGCAAGGAAGCTCCTGTCAGCGAAGCTCCCGCGCCAGAGGAAAGCACCCCTGTTGAAGAAGCGTCTCCCGCTGACGACAGCGCACCCGCCGCCGAAGAGGTTTCTCCAGAGGAAGCCGTCGAGGATGAAGCTCCCGCCGAACCTGTCGAGGTAGTATATGACCTTCCTCTTACCGACGAAGAGGTTTCTTTCACCCATTGGGGCGAGGGCGCTCCCCCATTTGTAACTCCCTATCTTGGCGACGGTCAGTGCTTTGCCACCGCCCCTGCCACCGACTATATGGCCGAACTGACCGGCATCCGTATCGAATATGTCGAGGTCGATATGTTCTCAAAGGCCGAAAAATTCAACCTTATGATCGCTTCGGGCGACTACACCGACATGATAGTTGGGCTTGACACCCTTTACAGCGGCGGCCCCACCCAGGCGCTGAACGACGAGGTTATTTTTGACCTGACCGATTATGTGGAAGGCAATATGCCTGCCTACAAGGGCGTTATCGACGCTTCCGGCGTTGTTAAGGATCTGCTGAGTGACGAAGGCGAATTCCTTTATATCACCGGATTTGACGACGAGATCTATGCCGGCGCCGGTCCTGCCATACGTAAGGACTGGCTGGATGAGCTGGGTCTGGATATTCCCCACACCTATGACGAGCTGTACGAGGTCGCCTGCGCTTTCCGCGACAACTACAACTGCACCATGCCCATTTATTTCACCGCCAGCCTTAACCCCGGAGTATGGTTCTCCGGCGGCTTCGATATTCCCGCCTTTGATATCAAGAGCAACGGCAGCCATTTCTATCAGGTCGACGGTCAGATACAAAGCGCCTACGTTTCCGATAATCTGAAAGAAATGATAAAGGTTATGGCTCAGTATTATCAGCAGGGCCTGATCTCCAAAGACTTTATCAACCGCGAAACAGGTGCTGACTGCGAATCCGACCTGTTCAGCAACAATATCGGTCTGTACGCCGCCGAAGCCAACTGGATAACCGACTACAACAATATGATGGCCGACGAGGATACCACGTTCCACCTGGTTGGCTGCCCCATGCTTGTAAAAGAAGAAGGCCAGATCATCCACTTTAAATCCAACGCCACCAACGGCGCAGGACGCAACACCATCTGCATCACCACCAACTGCAAGGATGTTTCTCTGCTGACCACTTTCCTGGATTTCCAGTTTACCGAGGAAGGCCAGCTGCTGAACAACTATGGCATCGAAGGCATTACCTATGAATTTGACGAAAACGGAGATCCCCAATGGATCGAGGGTCTGCCCTCCAGCGGTATCGAATTCATGGCCGCTTCCGTTCCTTACATCATCAACGCCCTGCCCTCTCTGTTTGATGCCGACCGCCGGGACAAGGTGACCCTCGATCAGGACGCTTTGGACGCAAGAGCTTTGTACAACGAAGGTGTTGACGGTGCCTATGACCTTCCCAGCGGAATGTATCTGAACGAAGCAGAAGGCGAAATATACAATCCGCTGATTGCCGACATCGACACCTTTGCCGCCGAATTCCTGCTCAAGTGTGTTTACGGCGAGGCAGACATTAACGCCGGTTGGGATTCATATATTGACCAGCTTTATGCTTTGGGACTCCAGGACTGCATCAACGCCAAGCAAAGCGCCTATGACAGATATCTGGCAAGATAAGCTTTCCTTATTTATCAAGCTCCGGCCAACCGACCGGAGCTTGATAATTTGCTTTTAAAGACAGCCTGTGGTATACTGTGTGAAAAACCGAATTAAGGAGCATATACATATGGTTAGAATTGACGAAAGCCTGTGTGTTAGCTGCGGAAGCTGCGCCAGAGCCTGCCCCATGGGGGTCATCCAGTACAAAGACGGCAAACCCGGTATCCTTCCTGGCCGTCGTTGTATCCAGTGTATGCACTGCGTTTCCATCTGCCCCAAAAGGGCCGTTATTTTCGACGGCATAGAATATCAGATCCGTGAATCTCCGGAAACCGAGATCGAGCGTCTTGTTATGAGCCGCAGAAGCGTCCGTCATTTCAAGGCCGACCCTCCTCCCAAAGAGATCATCCAGTGGGCGCTGGATACTGCGGCCTACGCTCCCAGCGGTAAAAATGCCCATGATACCCGCTGGACTGTGCTGTACGGTCTTGAAGAAACCGAAAAGGTCACCAACATGGCTCTCGATTACTGCGTTAAGCACAAGGATGAAGCGCCTGAGCTGATTTATCTGCATCTCAAGGGCGTAAACCTTATCACCTGCAACGCTCCCTGCGTTATTGTGGGCTGGTCCCCCGACGACGCACTTAACCCTGTGGTAGATACTGCCGTTGCCGCCGCAACCGTTGAGCTTCTGCTCCAAAGTCGTGGTTTATCCACCTGCTGGGGCGGATATCTGCGTCAGATAACCAACGTCTCCGAAGAGTTGAATCATGAACTTGGAATACCCGTGGGCTGCAATATGCGAACTGCCCTGCTGGTGGGATATGCAGACAAAGAGAAATATCTCCACATTCCCTATCGTCCTGCCGCCCAAGTCGAATGGGTGGAGAACGGATAGTCCCTGCTATTTATAATCTACGAATAATGTCGCGCTTAAGCCGCGACATTATTCTTTTTTCCAGCCTTGATATATATGACTGCGATATTCCCATCTTTTCGGCCACCTCCTTTTGAGTCTGCTCCTTCTGGCCTCCTATGCCATATCGCATAAGCACGATTTCCCGCTCCCTCGGGTTCAGCCTTTCAAGCGCTTCAAACAGCAGCTGTCTGTCGGCATCCTCCTCAAGGGGGCGCATTACTGTGTCATTATCAGTCCCCAGCACGTCCGACAGCAGCAGCTCGTTTCCGTCGTTATCGGTATTCAGAGGTTCATCAAAGGATACCTCTGTTTTTTGTCCGTGGGTTTTGCGCAGATACATCAATATCTCGTTTTCAATACACCGGGACGAGTAGGTCGCAAGCTTGATCTTCTTATCCGGGTCAAAGGTGTTAACAGCCTTGATAAGTCCGATCGTACCTATGGATATCAGGTCCTCAATATTGATACCTGTGTTTTCAAACCGCTTTGCGATATAAACCACCAGCCGGAGATTATGCTCGATAAGCCTTGACTTTGCCTCCGGATCGTTGCGTTTCAGACCTTCAAGAGCGTTTTGCTCCTCCTGTCCCTCCAGCGGAGCCGGAAGAACATCACTGCCGCCTATGTAATGAATCGATCGTTTTGGTAAAATACTCATCAACAATACTTTGATATTCAATTTCGTTAACCTCCAATACATCCCGAAATAGCCTCATAGCTGCCGTCGTCGCAGATGGTGTTGGGCGAAAAGGCTATTAAGCCCCCCTTAATCTCCCTGCCATCCAGCTTAATACTGTCACATTTTAACGCCATCATCATTCCTCCGCTGCTGCCTACTGTGCAAAATGGGATAAGCCGTGTTTTTGCCTCAGGATAAGCCCGTCTGAAACTATAAAGCAGAGTTACCGGATCTGCTTCTGCCGCCATGCCCGTAAGCCGCTTCAAAACCTCCATAGTCACGACCGTAACAGGCTGATTGGTCACCGGATCTGTCAGACTGTTTCCCGTATCAGGGAGATATCTCAGGCTGATGCTTTTATTCAAAACGGTTATTTCCGCAAGGCCAATGCTCCTGGCCTGCCGTGAAGCGGTGTTTTTAAATATCACACCCATTCCACCATAAACCGCTGCGGTAACAACGATCAGTGTTTTCATATCCACGGGGATATACATTGTGGATATGTTCGCCATCATGTTGCCGCCCATCAGTGAAACGACCATTGCTGCTCCCGCAAAGGCCAGAGAAACTCCAATGGTCATAAGAGAGAGCTTTACCAGCCGTCTGCCCCATCCAAAGGCGATCAGGGCCATCGCAAAGCAGACAGTTGCTTTTCCTGCCCAGCCGGACAGGGGATAAAACAGCGGAAACAGCACCGCCAGCGCATATATGGCTCCCAATCCAGCTGCCAGCAAAAGCCGCTTCCTTTTGATTATTTCTCCGCTGATTTTTGCGGTCAACAGCAGCACCAGATAGTTGATCATTGCATTAAGCAGCATCAGGCTGTCAGCATAAATAACCACGGCATCATCTCCACGTTCAAATTATATATGGACAAGAGCAAAAAAACGGTCAAAAATTAAGGCTGCAAAAAGTCCATGTCAGACTTTTTGCAGCCTTTGATTTTATGCAGCCACCGGCCATATCAGCAGCCGCTTATACGTTTTTTTATAAGCCTCTGGCGAATTCGCTCCTGATGGCTGTTTTACCGTCGATGGCGCTTTGCAGCAGCGCCGAAAGCTTTTCTTTATCATCGGGCAGAGTACCTTTTATGGGGAGATAGTTGGACGCATGGTCAGAAGTGAAGTGGAGTCTTTCAACTGTCAGGTTGTCGATAAGCGTTTTGGTTTCCTCCAGGGACTGCACAGCGTTGAGTACCTGGAATTTTCCTTCGACTATCTCGTTATAAAGGGCAGTTCCGGGAACCGGGGTATAGTTCATGGAAGAAAGATGGTTTGGCTTCATCCGGTTGATAAGTCCGGCAGTCGCCATAATATGCTCCTGTGAACGCTCTGTACCGCCCAGACCAACAAGGATTATTGCCCACAGGTCGATCCCCGCTTCTACCAGTCTGGATCCTGCCTCGAGCATGGTCGCTGAGTCAACGCCCTTGTTCGTATGCTTAAGCACATAGTCGCTGCCGCTTTCGACGCCAAGGTAAGCTCTTCCCAGCCCCGCCGCTTTCAGCTCTTTCAATTCGGAAAGCGATTTTGTAAGTGTGCTTCTGGGGCCGGCATAGGTGGATATCAACCGTGCATAAGGAAAGCATCTGCGAAGAGTTTCGATTATTTTCAACAGCTCAGGGGTTTTGATTATGATAGCATCACCATCACAGAGAAATATTTTTTCGTAACGGTCATACATCATGGCAGATTCTTCTATGTCACGGATTATTTCGTCAGTAGGTCTTATTCTAAAGCTTTTGTCCTTGTACATCCCGCAAAAGGTACAGCCATTGTGGCTGCAACCAATAGTTGCCTGGATAAGAAAGCTGCGCCATTCCCCGGGCGGACGGTATACGTTGCCCTCATATTCCATATACATCAGTTCCTTTCAATGGATTTGATTCGTTTTTCAACATTGGCCCGAGGCAGCATGACCTCGTGTCCACATGTTGCGCATTTGATTTTAATATCCGCGCCTGTGCGCAGGACCAGCCATCTGGTCCCCCCGCAGGGATGCGGTTTTTTCAAAATCAGGGTATCGCCGGTTTTAATATCCATAATTTGCTCCCGACCTTAAAAATTGAGTATAAACACATTTTGCCTTGGGAAAACTTCTTTCATACGGACGAACACAGTTCACCAGGCGAAAGGATGAATAACTTGAATATAACCATATCAGCTGAATTTGACAGCCCATATCTTGCCGACAGAGCCTATGGCCGGATCAAAGCTCTCGGTATAGCTGCGGCAGGAGTAAAGATAATGCGCAAAAGCGCGATTCCCGAACCGGGCCTTTTTATATCCCAGCCCTATCCCCGTCAGCAGCATTCATATTACAACAATCTTTCCTTTGGTCTTCCGGAAACCACCGGCACAAGCATAATGATGGACACTACAGTATTCTCTCAGCTTGGTGACAGCGGCGGACGGGACAGCGTCAGGCTTGAGGTAATCGTTGACCAGCAGAATATGCAAAGCGTAAAAAGTATTCTTATCAACAGCGGCGGCCGCAGCCTGCGCTGCATCAGCTGAAACGGAGAGCAGTATGAACAGGTATCTACCCGAAGGAATGGCGTTACATACGCCAGAAAACATGGACTATATTTCAACCCAGGGCCTCAGCAGGGCCATGGCCGAAAACAGAATAATCGAAGCTCCCGCTATCATCTGCACCACCGGCCACGATCTGAACGTAAAGCTGGGAGACACCATCGGCGTTATCCCCCGGGACATGGCCGCGATCGGAATATCAGAGGGCGTAACAAGGGACATCGCAATAATTTCCCGGGTGGGCAAGCCCGTATGCTTTAAGGTTCAGCGAACCGAGCCGGAGATACTTCTTTCCCGGCGGGATGCTCAGGAGGAAGCGCTGAACTGGTTTTTGGAAAACCTGACGCCCGGAGACGTTATTCCCTGCGTAGTGACCCACACAGCAGCCTTTGGCGCTTTTGTAGACATTGGATGCGGCATAACGGGTCTTATCGGGATCGAAAACCTGTCGGTTTCAAGGATCGCTCACAGCTCGGACAGAGTATACCCCGGGCAGCGCATATATGCAGCGGTCTTGACCATCGACAGGGACACCCGGCGTATCACCCTTACCCACAGGGAGCTGCTGGGAACATGGCAGGAAAACGCTTCCATGTTCAATCCCGGCGAAACCGTGCCAGGCATAGTAAGGGGTAAAAAGGATTATGGCCTTTTTGTTGAGCTGAGTCCAAACCTTTCGGGACTGGCGGAATATCGCGATGACATTCACGAAGGGGACCACGTTTCGGTTTATATAAAATCAGTCATACCGGAAAAAATGAAGATCAAGCTGGTTATCATCGACAAAACCGCCCCTCCGTCAATCAGGCCACCGCTGAAATATTTCATCACCGACGGCTCGATCCGGACATGGAACTATTGCACCGTCGAAAGCGGGAGGTCCTTACCAGGAACAGTGTTTTACTGATTTCCTTTGATCCCGTCCCAGTATTTTTTGGCTGCCTGCTCAGTTTTGTTCGGGCCATATTCATAATATGTTCTGTCTTTCAGTTCATCGGGCAAATACTGCTGATAAACGTAATGGTTTTCAAAGGAATGAGGATATTGGTATGTCAGCCCTCTTCCCAGCTGTTCGGCTCCGCTGTAATGAGCGTCCTTCAAATGGGCAGGAATATCGCCGCTTTTACCGCTTCTGATATCCTCAAGTGCGCTGTCAACAGCGCAAATACCGGAATTGGACTTTGGCGCAGTGCTGAGCAGGATAGCCGCGTCTGCCAGGGGGATCCTGGCCTCAGGCAGCCCCAGCTGAAGAGCGCTGTCTACGCAGGCTTTAACTATTGCCAGTGCCTGAGGATAAGCGAGGCCGATATCCTCAGCTGCTATGACCAGCAGTCTGCGACAGGCAGAAAGCATATCCCCTGCTTCCAGAAGTCTGGCGAGATAATGGACAGCAGCATCCGGGTCTGAGCCTCTTATGGATTTCTGGAAAGCGGAAAGAATATCGTAATGGGCATCTCCGTCACGGTCATAGCGCATGGCCGACCTTTGGGACACCGCCAGGCAATCGGCAAGAGAGATGGGTATGATCCCATTCTCGGGCCGGTTTGCCTGGCAGATGAGTTCAACCGCATTGACCGCCTTTCTCACGTCGCCGCCGCTGGATGCGGCAATATGGGTGCAGCAGCCGGCTTCCGCAACGATTTGGCAATTCAGCTTCTTTTCCATAACGTCAAAGGCCCTTGTCACCGCTTTTTCGATCTCGCCGGATGAAACCTCTTTGAATTCAAATACAGTGCAGCGGCTCAAAATAGCGTTGTATACGTAAAAATAAGGATTCTCAGTGGTCGATGCTATAAGCGTGATCTTGCCATTTTCGATAAATTCCAAAAGGGACTGCTGCTGCTTTTTGTTAAAGTACTGGATCTCGTCAAGATATAGCAATATCCCCCCGGGAGCGAGGAAAGTATCCACGTCACCGATAATGGCTTTAATGTCGTTAATAGACGCAGTGGTTGCGTTAAGCTTATGGAGCGTCCGGTTGGTTTTGGCAGCAATGATATTGGCCACGGTGGTTTTGCCGCAGCCGGAAGGTCCGTAAAAAATCATATTTGCCGACGAACCGTTGTCAATAAGTCTGCGAAGCACAGCGCCCGGAGAAAGTATATGCTCCTGACCCACCACCTCGTCAAGGCTGGTTGGGCGGATCTCGTCTGCCAGCGGTCGATACATAATAGTTACCTCAAACGTCGGGTAACCGATGATCAAATCATCGGTTACCTAAAGCCTGCGGTGCGCCATAGCGCACCGCAGAAATCGTGGTCAGATTATTTGTAGATGGGATATTTGTCAGTAAGCTTGCCGACCCTCTGACGGATCTCATCAGCCTTGTTTTCAAAGTCAACAACGGCGAGATAAATAAGCTCGGCGATCTCTTCCATGTCGTCGGTATTGAAGCCGCGGGAAGTAACGGCGGGAGTGCCGATACGAACGCCGGAGGTGACAAAGGGGCTTCTGGGGTCGTTGGGGACCTTGTTTTTGTTTACGGTGATATAAACCTCGTCAAGACGTTTTTCAAGCTCTTTGCCGGTAACGTCTTCAAAATTCTGAAGGTCGACCAGCATAAGGTGGTTGTCAGTTCCGCCGGAAACAAGGTTGAAGCCCCGTTTCATAAGTCCGTCGGCCAAAGCTTTGGCATTAGCCACGACGTTTTTCTGGTATTCGGTGAACTCGGGCTTAAGAGCCTCGCCCAGAGCAACAGCCTTAGCGGCGATAATGTGCATCAGCGGACCGCCCTGAGTGCCAGGGAAAACGGCGCTGTTGATCTTCTTTGCAATAGCTTCGTCGTTGCAGAGGATCATGCCGCCGCGGGGGCCGCGAAGAGTTTTGTGGGTAGTGGTAGTAACGACGTCGGCATAGGGGATGGGGCTGGGATGGAGTCCGGCAGCTACAAGACCGGCGATATGAGCCATATCGACCCACAGATATGCGCCAACTTCTTTGGCAATAGTCGCAAATTTTTCAAAATCGATCACTCTGGGATAAGCAGAGGCACCGGCGACGATCATCTTGGGCTTGCACTCGATAGCGATGCGGCGAAGCTCGTCATAGTCGATATATCCGGTGTTTTCGTCAACTCCGTAAGCAACGATGTTGAAATATTTGCCGGAAAAGTTGACAGGGCTGCCATGAGTAAGGTGGCCGCCGTGGTCAAGGTTCATTCCCAAAACGGTGTCTCCGGGCTGGCAAAGAGCCATGTAGACTGCATAGTTTGCCTGAGCGCCACTATGAGGCTGAACGTTGGCGAAGTTGCAGCCATAAAGCTTTTTCGCCCGTTCTATGGCAAGGTTTTCGGCAATGTCAACACATTCGCAGCCGCCATAATAGCGTTTGCCGGAATATCCTTCGGCATATTTGTTTGTAAGCACAGTACCCATAGCAGTCATAACTGCTTCGCTGACGATATTTTCAGAGGCAATAAGCTCAATATTTCTGCACTGACGCTCATATTCCTTCTGAACAGCAGCTCCCAGCTCAGGGTCAGCCTGGAGAAGGTAAGAGATAGTTTCGTTGACCATTTTTGATCTCCTTTCAGAACTAAACATATAACCTGATTATACCATTAATGCAAAAAAACTCAACCACAATTTATGTCTTCAGCGTCGATTATTTGCTAAGTCTGTGATATACTTAGCTCAAATCTTTGCAACGAGGTCAACAGATGAAATCTGAAAAAGACATACTTGAGATCATTGAACTGTTAAAGCAGTCATACCCTCTGGCATACTGCGAGCTTGTTTATGAAAAAGACTATCAGCTGCTGTTTGCCGCAAGGTTGTCGGCTCAATGCACCGACAAGCGGGTGAACCAGGTGACACCGCTTCTGTTTTCAAAATATCCCTCGCTTGAAGCTCTGGCCGCCGCAGACATTGACGAGCTGGGTCAGGTCATTCATTCCTGTGGTTTTTTCCGCACCAAGGCCAGGGACATCGTCCTGGCTTCTGCTATGCTGCTAAGCGAATTTGGCGGAACGGTCCCGGACAATATGGACGATTTGCTCAAGCTCCCCGGTGTAGGCAGAAAAACCGCCAACCTTATCCTTGGCGACATTTACGGCCAACCGGCAGTAGTGGTAGACACCCATTGTATTCGTCTTGTCAACAAACTGGGTATCGCTCAGGGAAAGGACCCCAAAAAGCTCGAATTCGCTCTTAAAGAGATCATTCCGCCCCATGAACAATCTGACTTCTGTCATCGGATCGTGCTTCATGGGAGATCGGTCTGTATTGCCAGACGACCGCTGTGCAGCCAGTGCAGTCTCAGAATGTATTGCGACGAATACATACAAAATCAGGGCGCATAATTTCCCTTATATGTCAGATAATAACCCCGTAGAAAGAACCATCTTATATGGAGGTCATTATCATGTATTCAAAGCTTAAGCGAGTTTTGGCGTTTGCTCTTTTTGCCGCAATGGTTTTCAGCATTTCTGCTGCTGCGGCAGACATAACAACGCCCTATGACACCCCGGCCCGGCTGTCGCAGGCGCTGGACAGTCAGCTATACGGCATCGTTCTGACAGAGGTCCCTGCGGACTATAAGGCCGTTTTGTCCAACGGTCAGAGGCAGCTTTATGCAGGCGACGCAGTTTTGAGCAGCAGCTTTCATGAGCTTACCATGGAGCCGCTGATCCAGGCCGACGTAACGGCCCGGGTATGCTACATTCCCGTATATTCCGACGGAACTGTCGGAGAGGAGGCGACTATTGAAGTAGGTATCTTCTCCCGGAAGAACAGCCCTCCCGTGGCCGAGGACCTCAGCTTTACCACTTACAAAAACATTGCCATCACCGAATATCTCAGCGCAGTTGACCCCGACGGAGACGAGATCGTATTTGAGATAACCGGTGGTCCCAAACGCGGCCAGGTCGTTTTGAACGACGACGGAAGCTTTACCTATACTCCGTCCAAAAACAAGGTGGGTAAAGACGGCTTTACCTACACCGCAACCGACAGCAGCGGAAACGTGTCCGAATCGGCATCGGTCCAAATCGAGATAGCCAAACCCGCCTCAAGGCTGACCTATGCCGATATGGATGGCAGCAGAGCCTGTTATGCAGCCATGCGGCTTCATGAGGAAGGAATATTTACCGGCGAAAAGCTGGGCAGCAATTACTTTTTCCGCCCCGACCAGCTGGTGACCCGGGGAGAGTTTCTGGCGGCAGTCATGTGCCTTACCGGAACCGAGCCGGACGACAGTTCCCTTTCTTCCGGCTTTGCTGACGACGATGCTACCCCCACATGGGTCAAACCATATATCACCACCGCCCTCCAGAACGGACTTATCACCGGCGTAACTACCACCGATGGTCAGCAGGTATTTCGCAGTCAGGCTTACCTGACCAAAGCCGAGGCAGCTGTTATGATCGACAATCTTCTTGGCTCCAAAAGCGATCAGCAGGTCATTTCCATCGATGATGCTGTACCGGCCTGGGCCGCTCAGGCGACTGCAAATCTGGAAAGTCTGGGCATCCTCAACGATACAGCCTATCCCATGAGTTCCACCATGACAAGAGCGGATATGGCCCTTATGCTGTCATCAATGATGGATGTGATGGAAGAAAATGATGCCGGTCTTCTATCCTGGGTATTTGAATAAGTATTTTCTCTGGATGTTCCGATTGAACATCCGGAGATTTTTATGTATAATTAGTAAAAAACAAAAAGGAATGAAATCAATGAAAGCTTATGAAAGATTTTTAAAATATGTTACCATCCATACCACCAGCAGCGAAGATAGCTTCAGCAGCCCTTCTACCATGCGCCAATATGACCTGGCCAACCTTCTGGTAAACGAGCTTATTGAGCTGGGTGTTACGGATGCATATGTTGACCAGTATTGCTATGTTTATGCCCACATTCCGGCCACAGAAGGCTGCGAAAGCGCAAAACCCATCGGCTTCATCGCCCACATGGATACCGCGCCGGATTTCAGCGGCGAAAATGTCAAGCCGCAAATAATCGAGAACTATGACGGCGGCGACGTTCTTCTTGGTACCAGCGGACGGGTTTTGAAGGTTTCGGACTTTCCCCACCTGACCTCGTTGAAGGGACGCACCCTGATAACCACCGACGGCACTACCCTTCTGGGCGCTGACGACAAGGCCGGGGTCGCAGAGATCGTGACCATGGCCGAAAAACTCATGACCGAAAACATTCCTCATGGCCCCATAAGCATCTGCTTTACCCCCGACGAAGAGGTTGGCCGGGGAACAGCGCATTTCGATCTGGATGCCTTTAACGCAGAATTTGCCTATACTCTCGACGGTGGTGAAGCCGGAGAGATCGTATACGAAAACTTTAACGCCGGAGCTGCGGATTTCGAGATCAACGGTTTCAACATCCATCCCGGCGACGCAAAGAACACTATGATAAACGCTCTGCTGCTGGCAACCGAGATCAATTCCATGCTCCCCAGCGGCGAAACCCCCAGAGACACCGAGCTTTACGAGGGATTTTATCACCTTATCAGCATCAGAGGAACGGTTGAAAACGCGCATATTTCATACATTATCCGCGACCACAGTGCAGCGATTTTTAATGCAAGGAAAAACACACTGCGGCACATCGAAAAGTTAATGAACGAAAAATATGGCGAAGGCACCGTTGTTCTAACTCTTTCAGACCAGTATAAAAACATGGACGAAATGGTCCGTCCCCATATCCATCTGGTGGAAAACGCCAAAAGCGTTATCACCCAATTGGGTATCACTCCCTTTACCGAACCCATAAGAGGCGGCACCGACGGAGCCACCCTCAGCTATATGGGCCTTCCCTGCCCCAATCTGGGTACCGGCGGCTATGCCTTCCACGGCCCCTTTGAGCATATTACTGCAGAGGGTATGGACAACGCGCTGGCTATTGTAATGGGCATAATCAGCAAATACGCAAACAGCTAAGCCCCGGCGCAATCTCACCCCTTGCGGATTTGAGTTGTCGCGTCATGCGTACAGCGTCGCGCCACCACCCGTAGGGGACGACGACCTCGGCGTCCCGGAAAATCGCTCCGCGATTTTCATTCGCGCCAGAGGCGCGAAAGTGTAGGAAACCGGTGTGCTGTTGCGTCAAGGCTCCGCCTTGACGTCCGAAAATTGCTTCGCAATTTTTTGCGACCCCTACGGCGCGACACGCAATGTTGTACGCACGGCGCAACTACACGCCGGTTTCCCACAGATCCCCTGCTGCGCAGGGGATGGCAGTTGCTGGGCAACTGCCCGGGACGCCGAGGTCGTCGTCCCCTACGGGTGCGCAATGCGACTTTGTACGCCTAACTCAACAACTCAAATCAGCGACGCTCGGGCTGTCGAGGACGCCAGCCCCTACGGGTGCGTAATGCAACGTTGTGCGTATGGCGCGACAACTCAAATCCGCAACGGGTGAGATTGCTTCCTCACAATGACAGGATGTGGCCAGGTTGAACATAATGCAGGACATATCGCCCGGCTGTCGTCATAATAAACTAAAAAGTATACTTTTCCCCGTCCGGAAAAGTATACTTTTTTATAAAAGCGTGTTGACACTACTTTAGCAGATTTTTCCGTTAATTTCAACCCCTGATGGCGACATTTTTCCACCGACTTTTATTATCTTTATTCTGTCCAAAAAAGTATACTTTTCTGAACTGAAGGAGATATTAAAATGTTTAAAAAACCTCTGGCCATTTTATTATGCTTATGCATATTATTAAGCTTAGTTACTGTTACGGCTTTTGCGAATAATGCTGTTGCTCAAATAGCTGGAAGCGATACTACTTATCATTCCCTTCAGGCTGCTGTTAATGCAGCCAAAAACGGTGATACTATTAAGCTGTGCGGTGACGTGGCACTTGATTCAGTAATCGAGATTACCGATAAGTCTGTCACTATCGACGGTCAAAATTACAAAATCACCTTTGGCAACGCCTATACAGAGACGCTTTTCAGCATTGGAAACTCTGGCGGACTGACTCTGATGAATGTCGCTGTGGACGGTGGAGCCGAATGGACCTATGCTGACTCTCCGAAATATGTGCAAGGCTCCGAATGGTACAAAAACGCGATTAACGTGTCCGAGAACGGCAAGGTCCTGACCAAGCAGACCTTTGTTGTAAATGATGGTGGGCTAACACTTGGCACAGGTACTACTGTTCAAAATTTCGTTTACGACACCGGCGAAAATAACTATAACAGCGATTGTGGCATCATCAGTGCGCTAAATGGCGGCAAGGTCGTCTTGAACGGCGTGACAATTAAATCGGTAGCCGGTACGATTGCAGTTGTGACGAATGGTGAACTGGAGCTAAGCGGTACCAGCGTGATTGAACGTAATCTGGGCTACGGCCATAAGGGCGGTATGTTCATTGTGAACGGCGGCACCGCTGAAATGAAGGATACCGCTTCTATCAAAAACAACATAACTTGGACCAGAAGCGGAGGCATCTTCGGAATTATCAATGGCGCTGAATTTACGATGAACGGCGGTGAGATCACCGGCAACAAAGTTATTGGCGGCAGCAATACCAGTGGTTCCATGATTTGTGTCGAGAGCAGCGGCAAGATGGTGATGAACGGCGGTTCCATTACCAACAATATTGGTAAACGGGCTGGCGCCATTTCATCTCGGTGGACGACTGGGAAGAATGGCACGGATAATGGCATTTATCTGAACGGCGGCACGATCTCCGGAAACACCACTACCAGCAACGACTGGGGCGGTGCCAGCGTTTTTGTGCGCAGTACACTGGTCATCGGTGAAGACATGACCGTGGGCGGCTCGGTTACCATCGACAGTGACGGCAAACTGGACAATAAGGGTACCATTGACGGTTCGCTAATTGTGAAAGACGCCAGCATCTCCGCTACTTCCAGCGGCAATGTGACCGGATCAGTGACTGCGAGCGTAGGAAAGCTGAAAGTAACAGGCGGTACATATGGAGCAGATGTCAAAGACTATATCCCGGAAGGCTATGAAGAAGTTCAATCAGAAGGTAAATATTTTGTCCTGCCCACCCAAGCAACTGTAACATTCAAGGTCGTGAACGGTACCTGGGCAGATGACACTACTGATGACAAAACCGTAATTGTCAAACTGACCAAAGGCAAGGGTACCCTGTCTAACGAAGATGTACCCAAAGGAATGAAGGCCAATGACGGCTACGAAAAGGGCTCCTGGAATGTTAACCCTGTAACTACCAAAAACGGCATTACCGGCGATACAATCTACACCTACACTTTCGCTGAGTATGCACCCGATAGCGCCTACGCAACTGTAATATTCACGGTCGGCTCCGACAGCACCGTCATTATGATGCCTGCTCAGGACACCGCCGCCTTTGACACTGCGCTGGATACTTACAAACTCCAGCTTATGGCCGGGGACACTGGATTCAGCGATGTGGCAAAGACCGACTGGTTCTACAGCGATGTGACTTCCCTTGCGACAAAGGGTGTCGTTTCCGGTTATCCCGATGGTACCTTCCTGCCCTACGGCGAAGTCACCTGGGGCGAGGCTTTGAAGCTGGTGCTTAAAGCCAGCGGCTTTGGAGACATCGCCGCCACCGGTGACCACTGGGCATCAGGATATATGGACAAGGCTATTGAACTGGGATATATCTCCGGTGCTGTGGACCTGAACGCAGCCATCACCCGCGGCGAAATGGCTGACCTGTGCGCCGCCGCCATGAAGCTGGGCGATGCGACCTTCGCATCCCCCTTCGCTGATGATGCACCCGCCAGCGCCGTAGCCCTGTATGAAGCGGGCATAATCAAAGGCAGCG
>CAYLKH010000037.1:0-22897 GCA_964384255.1 uncultured Oscillospiraceae bacterium
CTCAAGGACGAAAACGGTGATCCCGCGCCTGTCTACTCCGTGGCAAGCGGCCTTGACTATCCCTCCTCCGGCCCCGAACACGCCTTTCTTCAGGACATTGGCCGGGTAAAATACGATGTCATCGACGATGAAGAGACTATCGACGCCTTCTTCAAGCTTTCCCGGCTGGAAGGCATCATCCCCGCCATCGAAAGCGCCCATGCCGTTGCTTATGCCATGAAGCTGGCAAAAACCATGGAGCATGGCTCAGTGCTTATCAATCTGTCCGGTCGCGGCGACAAGGACATGGATTACGTTATCGAGCATTACGGTATCCGATAATTAAAACTCAATAAAAGCCCTGACCCGGTCGACTGGCGATACAGTCGACCGGGTCAGTTTTTTGCTGACGGGGGTCATACATATTTTTTGATAACGATGGCCGTGCGACCCTTTCTGGTCAGGCCGCCCACCTGGTCCAGCCGGAATTTTCCCAGCCCCCGGGCGCTTATTTCGGCCCCCTGAGTTACGGACTTGTCCGGCTTAAGGCACTCGAGATAGTCCAGAGTCACCCGGCCCGAGCGTATCAGCTCAGCCGCCCTTTCCCGGCTGAGGGAAAACCCGGAAGCCACCAGGCTGTCCAGCCGGAGAGAAGACACGGTGTCCTTTCTTATCTCAAACCCGGCAATGGGGACGGCTATCTGCTCCGGGGGTATTTCCGTCACGCTCAGCCTTGCCCGACCAGCGGTGACCAGATTCTGCAAAACAAAGGGGAGTATCTCCCTGAGGATAACAATATCGGCACTGCCGGGAGACACAAGAATATCCCCCACAGTCTCCCGCTCGATACCAAGGCCCATCATCGCCCCCAGGATATCCCGGTGGGTCAGATCGTTCTCTTTCGAAAAAGCGCAGCGGATAACGGCTATTGGACTGTCGCTGCCTTCCGGCGTCCAGTCCATCCAATCCGGCGGGAAAAACAGGAGCTTCCGTTGAGCGTCTTCGTATCCTCCCAGATACATATGGGTCGGATCTCCCGCAGCCTTAAGCATGGCGGAGCATAAAGCCGCCTGACGCTGGGAGAGGAACTTTGTATTGGCAGGGATACCCCGCTTTTCGGCGGAGTCACGTTTGTCCAGAGCTTTTTTCAGCATAAGCCGGTCTTCGTCGGTTTGGGCAAAGCGTTTGGCAAGGGCAGCATTGTCTTCCATGGTCGATCCTTTCCGATTGATCGGGTTTTCCAAAAGGTCTTTCCGGGGAAGGCTGTGACCTGCCCGGAGAGAACGGGGGATAGATACCTGTATGCAGCGTGTCAGAATAGTCCGTGGACTATTTTGACACGCTGACTTGTATGATAGCGGATACTTAACGATTAAACAGCTCCAGATAGTTGCACCGGGCGGAGGTCCTGATACGGCTGTAGCAGCCGTGTTCAAAACGGAAGCTCATGGCAGCGCTCTTTGGCAGGCCCAGCAGCCAGGTCAACAGCGCTCCCAGAGAGCCATTGTGGGCCACCACAAGGCAGTCCCGGCCGTCGTCAAGTATCATCTGCCCGGCCTGAGCCACCCGGTCATAAAGCTGGTCAAAGCTTTCTCCGCCCAAAGGGGGATTGGCACTCCAATCTTTTATCATGGCCATGGCTTCTTCCGGGTACTGCTTTAGCAGCCTGTCGAAGGGGATGTCCTCAAATTCGCCCATAAACTGCTCGTTCAAAAGGCCGGTGGCGACGGTTTCGGCCCCGTGGCCGGCGCTGCAAAGCTCCGCCGTCCGCTGAGCGCGGCACAGAAGGCTTGTCCAGCAGATGTCAAAGCTTTCGGCTTTCAGCTTTTCGCCGACTTGTATGGCGTCCTGCTCGCCCTGCTCAGTCAGCGGATAGTCAGTATGTCCATAGCAGATCATGTTTACATTTCCCACGGACTGGCCGTGGCGCACAAGATAGATGTTCATAGAACAGCTCCTTTCGACGGAAGTCCCCCTTTTCAAAGGGGCAACGTTTGGCAAAGGGGGGCTTTCGCTTGCCGCAACTGCGTGGCGGTTTCCTGCACTTTCGCGCCTTTGGCGCGAACGAAAATTGCAAGCAATTTTCCGGGCTGTCGAGGACGCCAGCCCCTACGGCACACTACTCAAGTTTTCGCAAAACCTTGAGGGGTGCGCCCCTAATCCCTAAATCCTAAATCCTAACCCCTACTATGAGATTGCCACGGCGGCAAGCCGCCTCGCAATGACAAAAGGGGTACTGCGCCCCTCGCAATGACAGGTGGCCGCGTCACTGATCCCTGGCTCCTATTTCCCCGGCTGAACGGTGATAAAGCCCTTGTAGGTAACTCCGGGCTGGAGGGCAACAGCTTCGTCATTGACATAGACCTTGCCGTTGATGACAGAGGTTTCGTCTATGGTCAGTGCGCTGAGATAGCAGGTTCTGGTGACGTTCCAGCAGGAGCCGTTTTTCATTTCCAGCAGCATACCGGCCTGATAAACGGGCTTAGGCTCGCTGCGCAGAACGCTGATGCAGTACCATTTGCTGGTGGGGACAACGCCTTCAAACCGCTTGCCGGTATCCCGGTCATAGTGGTAGCCCTCGCCGGTGGAGATAACGCCGGAATATTTGACATTATCCAGCCTAAGCCGCAGATTACGGGCGTTGGAGCTGTGATATTCCTTGCCGCCGGGACCGCCCATCATCATGCCCATGGGTCCGCCGGGGCCTTCCTTGGGTTTTGCCAGTTCTTCCAGCTCTTCTCTTGTGATGAGTCCGCTGTAGCCGCAGCTGTTGTAGGTATCGCCGCAGACGGTCATGTTGGAATAATTTGCCTGGCAGTCCCGGCCCTCTTCGAACTCGCTGACGTTCCGCAGCCCGTCCATAATAAGCTGCTTTGCATATGCCCGCTGCTCGTCGGTAGGTGCGGGAGGGTCGATCAGGGGGGTTCCCATCATGTCGTCCTCGTCCATCATCTGCAAAATTGTTCCGTCCTCGGCAATAAGGGTGGAATCGTCAACGTCGATCTTGCAGCAGCCGTTGGACTTGACAGCGAAGCAGTGGCACCCGCAGTGGAACACGGTGCCTTCCTTGATGGTTATATGGTTCATGGTGCCGCTCTGGATCATGACGCCGGTTTTGTCGACATAAACCACGGTGTTCTTTTCTTCCACCGGCAGACCGTCGATACCGAACTCGCCGGTGAGGTTTTCTGCCTTTGATGCGCCATAGCTGACAGAGGCGGTTTCCATCTTGCACACTGCGCCGTAGTCGGCAGCGGTCACGGTAGCGCCGAAATAGCTGACCAGGGTGTCGCCGATGGAATAGTTTCCATAGCCGCCGGGATGGCGCTGGGAATCGGTAGGCTCGGGGCCGATCTCACGGGTCAGGGGACCATAAATTTCTCTGAAGGGAATTTTTTCCAGGGATGCTCTTGCAGCAGCTTCGGAGGAAGTATCTACCTTTTCGTTCAGGCCGCCGGTGATGCCGATGTAGGAATTGATAACGCCGATATGAACGCCTTTGTTATTATCGGTGGATAATACGCCCCATTTTTCGGCGGTGACCCGGCTGTTAAAATACGTTGTGATGCCCTTATCCAGCAGGTTGGTGGCCCGGCAGTTGCCTTCAAAACCGCCCTGATTGGGGGCTGTGCGCATCTTGTTATCGTTTCTGTTTTTTTCAAAATATCCGTCGCGAGTCTCCAGGCTGGAATCCTTGACCAGCACTTTGGCGTTGCCGCCAATGACCAGAGAGGAACGGACGGTACCGTGGTTGGAAATGTCGGCGTTGGTGATGACGCACTCCGTGTCCTCGCCGGTCAGCAGAACACCTGCGCCCATGCCCTGAAAATCGTCCCGGCCGTTGCCCTCGAAGCGGAGCTTAAGGTTGTCGATATTATACTTGCCGCCGTTGACGATGATCCCGTTGAAATCGTTGGCGCCGTAGGCATTGGACGGAGCGTCGGAGGAGGTGATGTATATTCCGTTTTCGTCGGCATGGTAGGCAGAGTCGATAGACCGCTGGGGAACCTTTTTGCCGTTTTCGACGAAAAGTGCGGCCCGGTAAGGCTCGCTGAAGTCGTTCCACCAGACGGGAGCGATGTTCGGTTCGCCCATGGTCATGCCGCCGGGACCGGCGTTACGGTCGGTGATGTAGCGGTAAAGGTCGTAGCGCTCGGTAATAGTAAGGACGATGTCCCCTTCATAATGGTATCCGCCTACCAGAGGCATAAACACGCCGTTTTGGGTCAGGGTCACCAGCTGGCCGTCAGGAGCCACGGCAACGCTGTTAGCCGGAAGCTCAAGCTCGGTAAGCTCAGTGGTTTTTTCTACAAAATAGACATAGGGCAGGCGGCCAAGGCCCCTGGATGCCTTCAATGCGGCCAGCATGATGGATGCAGCAGCTGCGCGGGTCATAGGCTCGTCGGAGGTTTCGTATTCAAAATCTACTCCCCCCAGCTCGGCCAGCAGCATGGCCTTAGCGACCTTTGAGCTGATGCCGCCCTGAGAGCGTTCAATTTTGAAAACCTGGGCAAAGGGCGTTCCGCAGGCTTTTTCCACCATACGCTTAAAGGCGCTTTCGGCTACATATCGGTCAGCGCCGAATACATATCCGTCGCCCTCGGGTACGCCCCGGAAAATGTCCAGGCTTACCAGCAGTGCAGCGGCACCCGGGTCAGGTATGGCCGAAAAGTCAGGGTAATCCTTAGCGGCGGCAACGCCCTTGACAGTGTCTTCGCCACCGTCCCTGCGGCGATAGAGCTTATCCACCCCATCGTCAAATTCAAAAACGATTTTCTTTTCTTCCATTTTCTTCTTTCCTTTCAATGTATTGGCATAGGGATCAGTAATTTAGGGGTTAGTGACGCTCCCCGACTGTCATTGCTAGGAGCGCAGCGCCCAAACTGTCATTGCGAGAAGCGCAGTTCCCATTGTGTCATTGCGAGGAGCGCAGCGACGTGGCAATCTCGTAATAGGGGTTAGGATTTAGGATTTAGGGATTAGGGGTACACTTCGCCTGTCATTGCGAGGGGCGAAGCCCCGTGGCAATCTCACCCGTTGCGTGATTGAGTAGTTGCGTTATACGCACAGCGTTGCGCAACCACCCGTAGGGGACGACGTCCTCGGCGTCCCGGAAAATCGCTCCGCGATTTTCATTCGTGCCAACGGCACGAAAATGTGGGAAACCGGTGTGCTGTCGCGACATGCGTATAAAATTGCGGCCACCGAACGACCCCCTCGCTAAAGGGGGTCGGAATTCGAAAAGGCGTAGCCCGAATTCCGGGGGGATTTTTAAAAGTTTTTCCCGAGGGGTTGCAGATTTTTACAAAAATCCCCCCTGAAATCCCGGCTACGCCATGGGATTTCTTCCCCCCTTTAGCAAGGGGGGCTTTCGCTTGCCGCAACTGCGTGGCGGTTTCCCACACTTTCGTGCCGTTGGCACGAATGAAAATCGCGGAGCGATTTTCCGGGACGCCGAGGACGTCGTCCCCTACGGCGCTCTACCCAAGTTTTCGCAAAACCTTGCGGGGTGCGTCCCTAATCCCTAAATCCTAAATCCTAACCCCTACTATGAGATTGCCACGGCGGCAAGCCGCCTCGCAATGACAAAAGGGCCGCGCCCCTAATCCCCCGGTCCTAAATCCTGACCTCTATTCGCTATGATACTCCTCGAGCCAATGCTCGGCCTGCTCGATACCTTCATCGGTCAGGGGAAAAAGTCTGGTTTCGACTATCTGGCTCAGCTCATAGCACAGGTTTGAAAGCCAGACCTCCACCTGGACAGAGGTTATTTTGCCGTCGTCGTCCTTTGCCGGAGTACAGCGATAGCGAACTCCCTTCCAGCTGCCGGTCCAGCTGCCGCCGTTTTCATAATGCTTTACGTCCTGAATATATACCATTTCATGAGTGTGATACATAGGCTGGTCCTTTCGATGTGTCAGGGATCGGGAGTTGGTTAGGGGGTAGTGACGCACCACCCAGGTTTTTGCATCAAGGTTGCGGGTAGCGCCGTAGGGGACGACGTTGTGCGCATGACGCAACAACTCAGTCACGCAAGCGGTGAGATTGCCACGTCGCTGCGCTCCTCGCAATGACAAGCGGGTAGCGCCCCTAATCCCTAAATCCTAAATCCTAACCCCTAATATAAAATTATACACTACCCTTCGGTCAATAACAATGGCGGAGTCAGAATTTTATCTGGCCGGCAATGTGTGAAAAATTTGCATATTATCTAGTATAAATATGTGAAATAAAAGGGTTGACATTTGTGTGAATTTGATTATAATAATCCCATGATTTATAGATACATTCATTTGCACCGCAAAATGGGTGGAAATTATGGAGGAAAACCAAAATGAAAGCTAACAGATTACTTGCCCTTATCCTTGCTATTGCAATGGTCATGTGCCTTGCCGCCTGCGGCAGCACCGAAGAAGCTGCTCCCGCAACTGACACCACCGCCGATTCCGCTGCTCCGCAGTATACCATCGGCATTTGTCAGCTGGTCACTCACGACGCGCTGGACGCTGCAACTCAGGGCTTTATTGATGCGCTGAACGAAGCTCTCCCCGGCCAGGTCACCTTTGATTCCCAGAACGCCGCCGGCGACAGCAACACCTGCTCCACTATTGTCAACGCTTTCGTTGCCAACGATGTTGACCTTATTATGGCTAACGCAACTCCTGCTCTCCAGGCTGCTGCCGCCGCCACTTCTGATATTCCCATTCTCGGCACCTCCGTTACTGAATACGGCGTTGCCCTTGGTATCGACGGCTTCACCGGCACCGTAGGCGGCAACATCTCCGGTACCTCTGACCTGGCTCCTCTGGACCAGCAGGCTCAGATGATCAACGCCTGGTTCCCCGATGCTCAGAACATCGGCCTTATCTACTGCTCTGCCGAGGCCAACAGCCAGTATCAGGTCGACACTGTTAAGGCTTATCTGGAAGACATGGGCTACACCTGCACCCTGTATCCCTTCGCCGACTCCAACGACGTTTCTTCCGTCACTCAGACCGCTGCTGATGCCAGCGACGTTATCTACGTTCCCACTGATAATACCGCCGCTTCCAATGCCGGAATTATCGACGGTATCTGCCAGCCTGCCGGGGTTCCCGTTGTTGCAGGTGAAGAAGGCATCTGCCTTGGGTGCGGCGTTGCCACTCTTTCCATCAGCTATTATGATTTGGGCGTTGCCACCGGCAAGATGGCTGCCAAAATTCTCACCGGCGAGGCTGATATCTCTACCATGGCTATCGAATACGCCGCCAACTTCACCCCCGAATACAACGAAACTATTTGCGCAGCTCTTGGCCTGACCGCTCCCAGCGACGATTATGTTGCTATCTCTGCTGAATAATGTGACACATTCTTCTTTAAATAAGCTGGAAGGGGCCCACGGCCCTTTCCAGCTTGCGGCGTTATTTGAAAACTTTGTGTTCCATTTCGTCATGGGATTTGATATAATATCCAGGTTGCTTTTTGCGAACGCTTTGGAACGTATTGGAGGAAATTTAAATGTCGAGCTTTATCAACGCTCTGCCGGGAGCCATATCCCAGGGACTTATCTGGGGCATCATGGCCATCGGCGTTTATATTACATATCGGCTGCTGGACATAGCCGACCTGACGGTGGACGGATCCTTCTGCACCGGCGGCGCTGTTTGCGTCATGATGGTCGCGGCGGGCTGCAACATCTGGCTGGCTATGCTGTGCGCCATGCTGGTGGGTATGCTGACCGGCATGGTCACCGGAATTTTCCACACCCTTTGCGGTATCCCGGCCATATTGGCGGGTATCCTGACTCAGCTGGCGCTGTGGTCCGTCAACCTTGCCATAATGGGCATGAAGGCCAACCAGTCCCTTAATGTCAACAATTTTGACCTGCTGGTTTCCCTGCGCTATTTGCAGGAAGTGGGCAAGGGCGAGCGCCCCTTCTACGACCATCCGATTTTCGTTGTCGCCCTGTTCACTATCGTGATAATCGCCATTTTGTACTGGTTCTTCGGCACCGAGCTGGGCGCGTCCCTCCGGGCTACCGGCGCTAACGGCGATATGGCCCGGGCTCAGGGCATCAACACCGACCGGAACAAGGTTTTGGGCCTTATGCTGTCCAACGGGCTTGTGGCCCTGTCCGGCTCGCTGCTGGTCCAGTATCAGAGCTTTGCCGATATCAATATGGGCCGCGGCGCTATCGTTATCGGTCTCGCCGCCGTCATTATCGGCGAGGTGGTTCTGGGCAAACTGTTCAGCAACTTTGCCCTTAAGCTGCTGGCCGTGTCCATAGGCTCGGTAATATATTATGTGGTCATTCAGGCCGTGGTCAGCCTCGGACAGATCAACACCAATTACCTTAAGCTCATTTCCGCAATGATCGTGGCCGTTTTCCTGGCCGTACCTTATTGGAAAAGCCGCTATTTTTCCAAACCCGTGAAGAAAGGAGGCCGCTCCAATGCTTAAGATAGATAATATTTACAAAACCTTCAACGCAGGTACGGTCAACGAAAAGACCGCCCTTAACGGAGTTTCGCTGACCCTGAACGATGGGGATTTCGTAACCGTCATCGGTGGCAACGGAGCCGGAAAGTCCACCCTGCTCAACGCTATTGCCGGGGTATGGGCTGTGGACGAAGGGACCATCTCCATCGGCGGTCAGGACGTTACCCATCTGGCAGAGCATAAGCGGGCCAAATATATCGGCCGGGTGTTTCAGGACCCCATGAAGGGTACCGCCGCCACCATGCAGATAGAGGAAAATCTGGCTCTTGCCGCCCGCCGTGGCAAAAGCCGTACCCTTCGCCCCGGCATCACCAGAGCCGAGCGGGCGCAGTATGTGGAGCGGCTCAAAATGCTGGATCTGGGGCTTGAAAACCGCCTGACCTCCAGGGTGGGTCTGCTGTCCGGCGGTCAGCGCCAGGCGCTGACCCTGCTGATGGCCACCCTTAACAAGCCGGACCTTCTGCTGCTGGACGAGCATACGGCCGCTCTCGACCCCAAAACCGCCGCCAAGGTTCTGGAAATAACCGACCGCATCGTGGAAGAAAACCACCAGACCACCCTTATGATAACCCACAACATGAAGGACGCTATCGACCACGGCAACCGCCTTATTATGATGTATGACGGTCAAATCATAGTTGACGTTTCCGGCCACGACAAGCGTGAGCTGACGGTGGAAGATCTGATGAACCTTTTCACCAAAAGAAGCGGCACCCTGTTTGCCAACGACCGGGCAGTGCTTTCATAATAAACTCCACAGGGACCCGATCAAAAGGCAGCGAGCCATAAGCCCGCTGCCTTTTTTGCGATTTATAACAGTTATGCCCGCCATTGCGTGGGCCTGAGCAGTCCAACCGCTATTGCTGAATGTCCAGCTCGTTGGCCCACGAGGCTAACCGGTCAAACCCTGCGTCAGCCAATGCAGCGGCCATGGCCCTGCTGTTAAAGGGTACCCCCACCAGCACCGGCTCCGCCCGCTGGGGAAGGGTGCTGTCCATAGAGTCGGTATAGATCTTTGCCCCGCTGATAAGTCCGCTGCCGTCCACTGTGAGCCACAGCTGATAGGTCCCGTCGCTGAGCCGGGTCTCGGCGTGAAAGCTGCCCCGGGGACCCGGGTCCATGACCCATTGAGGCGACCGATGCTTTTTCATAAGCTCTTCCAGCTGGGCGCTGTGGAACTCCGGTTCCTCAGCCGGGCCAAAGGACTGCTCAAAAAGCCGTATCATGGCAGAACGCAGCTTTTCAACGGTCAGGTCGGGTACAAATTCGGTCAGCGCGCACACTCTTGAGCGCACCGACTTCACCCCGTTGGACTGTAGCTTAAGCTTCGACGGGCTGAGATAGCGGCTCATGGCGTCCCGGTCGACCGTGACCATAAGGGTGCCGTGGCTCTGATAAACTCCGTTTCGGGAGCAATAGGCCGTACCGGAAAACTTTTTCCCGTCGATAGTCAGGTCGTTGCGTCCGGTGGCCTGAGCCTGAATGCCGAATTGGGCCAGAGCGTTCCGGATAAGCTCCCGCTGTGCCTCCATATTGTACCGGTTTTTTCCGGCGATGAAAGAATAGTTCAGGTTGCCCATGTCGTGGTAAACCGCGCCGCCGCCGGTGACCCGGCGGACCAGCTGGACACCATCGGCCTCAAGGTTTTTGAGGTCGACCTCAGCCCAATGGCACTGATTCTTTCCCAGTATGACTGCCCGGCGATTGACGTAAAAATACAGGGCCAGGTCGTCAGCTTTAAGGGTATTAAGCAGATATTCGTCCCGGGCAAGGTTTTCCGGGGCGTCGCCTCCGGGGGCGGTGAAAATATAGTTACTCATTGCGTTCTCCCGCTGCCATCAGCCCCAGGGCCATGTGGGCAGCCATTTAAGAAAGTCGATACAGAATCGGGTGCTTGCCCATACGCCTGTTAAAACCGGGTAAAACAGCGGGAACAGAGCCGTGGTCAGCGCGGTATAACGTATTACCGCTCCGGTTTTGCCCAGTTCGAGAAGGTCGTTGAAAACACAGCACAGGGCCAGCACGATAAAAACGGTGCTGGGGAAATAGTGATAGGCAAAGGTGGTCCGGGTTATAAATACCCAGGGCAGGATCTGAGCCAGATAGCCGATAAGCAAAAACAGCGCACGGCCGTCCCGCCGTTTTTTGATCACCACAGGCAGCGAGATGACCGCCAGCAGACCGCCCCACGCAACCGACGGATTGTTAAAGCAGCCAAAGGCAGATTTTATCCCGTCACCATATTCGAGGTAATATAGTATGGGCCGGATATCCAGTATCCACTGCCACCAGCGGGAGGCATAAGGATGTTCCTGGTCGACCCCCTGATGATAGGTCAGCATATAGACCTGGTTATCCCAGATGAGCTTATAATAATCTCCGTCCAGCAGCATATCCGGCAGGCTCATGCCGCTGGCAAGGCCATAGGGAATGTATGACAGGCAGTATATCACCAGCGGGATGACCACAAAGCCCAGCACGGACATGGCCAGAGTAACGGGGAGAAAGGTCCTGAAGCTTCTTCCCCACCCGGAATTTTTGACTATTCGCCACCGGCAGAATATGGCAACGGCATAAATCGCCGCAAGCCCCACACCGGCATAGATCACTATCCATTTGCAGGCGCAGCCGATGCCGAAGAACAGGCCCGACAGCATAAGCGGCCCCAGCCCGGCCACCCGGCTGCCCCGGGGCAGCGGTTCCTGCTGCTCCGAAACCATGGCCATCTCCCCGCCTTTTTTCTTTTTCACCGTCGGCAGATCGGTTATGGCGCAGGCATAGCGCCACATAAACAGGTAGCTGAGGATAATAAAGGTTACGCCATAGGTGTCGATAGTGGCGATACGGGTCTGGACAAAGTGCATGAAGTCAAAGGCAAAAAGTATGGTTCCGCAGGATGCCAGCAGAGTTTTGCCAAACATGTTTTTGATAAGGACATAAAACGGTATAAGCATCAATACCCCAAACAGCGTTCCCATGAACCGCCAGCCAAAAGGATTCATGCCCAGGAGCTTTATGCCCAGGGCGATTATCAGCTTGCCCAGGGGCGGGTGAGATATTTCGTAGGGATAGACGTTTTCAAGATGCTCAAGAGCTGTCCGGGGATGGTATATCTCGTCGAAATAGGTGCTGTTGGTCCAGAAGGGATATTCCGGAACAGTGTCGTGTTCGTCGCAAAGCTCGTCGGCCCCGGAATAGGAAATGAACTGTCCGTTTTCATCATACAGTACCAGCTCGCCCAGACACATGGGGGCAGCGGTGGGCGTTATGCTAATGTATTTTGCCTGAGAAACGCTGACATCGACCTCAAGCCACTTAAACAGGTCATCGTAATACTGGGAAAGCAAAACGTCGTCAAATGGGTCGATAACGTTGAACCAGAAAACCCCATCCTGAGAATACTGAACGTTGTATTCGCCGGTGTGAAGGCCGGTGTAGATCTCGATCTTTGTTATGTCCGACGGCTCGTCAAGGGTCAGGACAACAGTGTCGGTGGTTTCAAAGGTATAAAAGCTTTCCGGGGCCTGGGTGCTGCCCAGGTTCCAGAAGGCCACTGCCGCGTATACAAGGGTTATTACCGTCAGGGGAAGAATATCCTTTCGGCTCATTTTGAAAAGCGTGAAGGAGAACGGCCCCCGGTCATATTCGGTTATCCAGCTCCTGCGCAGGGGGCTGGCGCTGACCACAGCGTAATAATAAGCGAAATATCCCACAATGGCCGCAATAAGTATCATGGGAAAAATCAAAGTTGAATAATTCAATTAAAAACACCTCAGCCCGGCTCCGGAGAAAGCTCTCCAAAGCCGGGTTTTCGTCAGTCTTCGTTGATTTTTTCTTTTATCTTGTCAAAAAAGCTTTTGCGTCTGGCGTGGCTTTCGTCGCCCATGGAATCCCCCAGCCTGCGCAGCAGCTCCTTTTGCTCGGAGCTGAGGTTGCGGGGAGTCTCCACCACCACGGTAACATACTGGTCGCCCCGGGTTTTGCTGTTCAAAACCGGCATACCCTTGCCCCGCAGGCGGAACACTGTGCCGGTCTGGGTGCCTTCGGGCATGGTGTATTTTACCTTGCCGTCAAGGGTGGGTACCTCAAGCTCGGCTCCCAAAGCCGCCTGAACGAAGGTGATGGGGATCTCGCAGTAAACTGAGCTGCCTTCGCGTTCAAATATGGCGTGGGGACGGACAGAAACGGTCACCAGAAGGTCGCCGCTGGGGCCGCCGTTGGACCCTGCGTTACCCTGGCCGGAAAGAGAGATGGTCTGGCCGTTGTCGATACCGGCAGGGATATTGACAGTAATTTTCTTGTTTTTCCTCACCTTGCCCTTGCCCTTGCAGGTGGGACAGGGGTTTTTGATGGTTTTGCCCCTGCCGCCGCAGTTGGGGCAGGTGGTGCTTTGCTGAATAGCGCCAAAGACGGTCTGGCGAACGGTGTTTATGCTGCCCCGGCCCTTACAGGTCGAACAGGTCTCCACATCGCTGCCCTTTTCCGCGCCGGAGCCGCCGCATTCGGAGCAGGTTTCCACCCGTGAAACGGAGACTTCCTTCTTGCAGCCAAAGGCCGCTTCTTCAAAGCTGATAACAACGCTGGTGCGGACGCTTTCGCCCCGTGCCGGAGCGTTTCGCCGCTGAGCGGTGGATGCTCCACCGCCAAAAAAGTCGTTGAATATGGAACCCAGATCGCTGAAATCAGAAAAACCGCCGTAGCTGCCATAGCCGCCTCCGGCCCCGGCCCCATAGTTGGGGTCGACACCCGCGAAGCCAAACTGGTCATAGCGGGCCCGCTTTTCGCTGTCGCTGAGGACCTCGTAGGCTTCTCCGGCTTCTTTGAACCGCGCTTCGGCGGCAGCGTCGCCGGGGTTCAGGTCAGGATGGTTTTCTTTTGCTTTTTTGCGATAGGCTTTTTTTATTTCATCGTCGGTAGCTGTTTTGCTTACGCCCAGCACCTCGTAATAGTCTCTTTTTTCGTCAGCCATTGTTTTTCTCCAGTTATTAGGGGATAGCAATTTAGTATCACACAGGAAAGTTTCTGCACATCAGGTGAGAAAGGGATCAGTGATCAGTGTCCGTTGAGGTCAGTTATGGCGAATTATTTGGCAAAACTGTCGCCCGCGAGGGCAGAGCCAACAAAACGCACGTCCTTACAACTTTCAGAGGGAAATTCTGATCTGTGCCGCAGGCACACATTCCCTGATCCCTGATCCCTCAGTATTATCTGAGCGCTTCCCTAAATGGGACCCTGGCCCCTGGATCCTATATCCTGGCCCCTTACTTATCGTCGTCCACTACTTCGTAGTCAGCGTCGTAGTATTCGCCGCCGTTGGGAGCGGAGCCGGTGTCGGCATCGGCCTGCTGGCCTTCGGGGTTGACGGACTGATACATTTTTTCAGAAACAGCGTAGAAGGCTTTTTGCAGCTCTTCGGTGGCGGTCTTCATGCCCTCAACATCGTTGGCAGAGATCTTATCCTTAAGGGTTTGCAGAGCGGCTTCAACAGGAGCCTTGTCTTCGGCAGAGACTTTATCCCCCAGCTCTTCCAGGGTCTTTTCGGTCTGATAGACCATCTGGTCGGCGTTGTTGCGGGTATCGGCCTCGTCCTTGCGGGCCTTGTCTTCGGCGGCGTACTGCTCGGCCTCTTTAACGGCCTTGTCGATATCTTCTTTGGACAGGTTGGAGGAAGAGGTGATGGTGATATGCTGCTCAGTGCCGGTGCCAAGGTCCTTGGCGGATACGTTTACGATGCCGTTGGCGTCGATATCAAATGTGACCTCGATCTGAGGTACGCCACGACGGGCGGGAGCGATACCGTCCAGATGGAAGTTGCCAAGAGTTTTGTTGTACTGAGCCATCTCACGTTCGCCCTGGAGAACATGGACCTCGACAGAGGTCTGGTTATCAGCAGCGGTAGAGAAGATCTGGCTCTTTTTGGTGGGGATGGTGGTGTTGCGCTCGATAAGCTTGGTGAACACGCCGCCCAGAGTCTCGATACCAAGGCTCAGGGGAGTAACGTCCAGCAGCAGCAGGCCTTTAACATCGCCTCCCAGAACGCCTGCCTGAATAGCGGCGCCCACAGCAACACATTCGTCGGGGTTGATGCCCTTGAAGGGATCCTTGCCGGTGAACTTTTTAACAGCTTCCTGAACCGCGGGGATACGGGTGGAGCCGCCTACCAGCAGGACCTTTGCCAGCTGGTCGGTGGACAGCCCGGCGTCGGTCATGGCCTGACGGACAGGCTTCATGGTGCGCTCAACCAGGTGACTGGTCAGCTCGTTGAACTTGGCCCGGGTCAGGGTCAGGTCAAGGTGACGGGGGCCGGAAGCGTCGGCGGTGATGTAGGGCAGATTGATGGCGGAAGAGGTCACGCCGGACAGCTCGATCTTGGCCTTTTCGGCAGCTTCTTTAAGGCGCTGCATGGCGGCCTTGTCGCTGGAAAGGTCGATACCGTCGGTCTTTTTGAATTCGCTGACCATCCAGTCGATGATGCACTGGTCAAAATCGTCGCCTCCAAGACGGGTGTCGCCGTTGGTGGCCAGGACCTCGATAACGCCGTCGCCAATGTCGAGAATGGAAACGTCGAAGGTGCCGCCGCCCAGGTCGTAGACCATGATCTTCTGGTCGGTTTCCTTATCCAGACCATAGGCCAGAGCAGCTGCGGTAGGTTCGTTGATGATACGCTTAACGTCAAGACCGGCTATCTTGCCTGCGTCCTTGGTGGCCTGACGCTGGGAATCGGAGAAGTAGGCGGGAACGGTGATGACCGCTTCGGTAACGGTCTGGCCCAGATAGGCTTCGGCATCGGCTTTCAGCTTCTGGAGGACCATTGCGGAAATTTCCTGGGGAGTGTATTTCTTTTCGTCGATGGCGACCTTGTAGTTGGTGCCCATTTCGCGCTTGATGGAGCTGATGGTGCGGTCGTGGTTGGTAACGGCCTGACGCTTGGCGACCTGGCCGACCATACGCTCGCCGGTTTTGGAGAAGGCCACAACAGAAGGAGTTGTGCGGTTGCCTTCGGCGTTGGGGATAACGACAGCCTCGCCGCCTTCCATAACAGCGACGCAGGAGTTGGTGGTTCCGAGATCTATACCGATGATTTTAGACATAACATTTTTCCTCCAATATATATTAAGATAAGATTTTACGATTTATTTTATGATGTCAGTTCGCAACCTTTACCATTGCGAATCTTATGACCTTGCCCTTAAGCTCGAAGCCCTTTTGAAAAACCTCGGCTATTACGTTTTCGCCCAGAGCTTCGTCTTCGGTGTGCATAACGGCGCTGTGCTTTTCGGGGTCGAAGGGGTCGCCCGGCTCGCCAAAGGCCGTAACGCCCAGCTTTTCAAAAATCTCGTCCAGCCCGGCGGCGGTCATCTCGACACCCTTGGCATAGGCGGTATCGGCGGTGGTCTGAGCTACAGCCCTCTGGATATTGTCGTAAACGGGAAGGAACCGGGCAAGGGTTTCGCTCTGAGCGGTCTGGTAGATGGTGTCCTTTTCCTTCTGGGTACGTTTGCGGAAGTTGTCGTATTCGGCGGCCAGCCGCAGATAGCTGTCGTGTTCGGCAGCGTAGGCCTCTGCCATGGCTTTGCCGTCTTCAATGAGCTTTTTGATCTCGTCGTTGGTCAAAACGGGGACCTCGGTTTCCTGGGTCTGGGTTTCAGGCTCCTGCTGAGGCTCGGGAGTTTCGACCTGGTCTTTTTTCTTTGACATTTATAATCTCCTTGGGCCGCCCGGAAGGGCGGGAATTTCGTGGTCAGATGGTTTAATTATCGGCTGGCTGGCCGGATCCGGAGTCATCCCGGTGTTCGGGAAGCTCGTGAGCGCCGCCGAAAAGCCTGTTCAGCCCGTCAGCAAAATAGCTGAGTCTGGCGGCGACCTTGGCATAATCCATTCTGGTGGGGCCAACAACGCCTATCATGCCCTGCATACCGTCGCCAATGTCGTATCTGGCCATGATGACCGAGGTATCTTTCAGCTCGTCGGCCACGTTTTCCGGGCCGATAAGGATCTTGACAGGCTCGTTCTCGTCGGGCATGGGCAGATTTGCCAGCATATCGCTTTCGGTGAGAGAGGTCATTATCTGCTGGGCCTTGCCCAGGTCCTGATATTCGGGATGGGTCAGGAGCTTGGTTTCGCCGGCTACATGGCGGGAGCCTCTTTTGGCCTCGTTGAGAACATCCATGGCGAAATCTACCACTACCGAAACCAGACTGGCGGCGCGACCGGCAGAACGCTGGACCTTTTCCAGCAGAGCGGGGGTCATCTCTTCGGCGGTGATGTCGGTCAGGCTGGCGTTGAGGACGGCCGAAAGCAGCTTCAGATCCTGCTCGCCGCAATCCACCGGCAGGCGGATAAGCTTGTTCTTTACGTTTTCGTCAGAGGTCATGACAACGGCGATAAAGGCTTTTGGTCCCGTGGCAAAAAGCTCGTATTGGGTAACGGTGAGCCGGGATACAGCAGGGGCAGCCACTGCCAGAGAAGGATAATTGGTCAGCTGGGAAACTACCCGACCGGCTTCGGTCACCACCTTGTCAAGCTCGTTCATTTTAAGCCGCAGAGCATCGTTGAGGCTTTTGGTTTCTTCGAGGCTGAGAGCATAGCCCTGCATAAGCTCGTCGACGTAAAGCCGATAGCCCGCAGGCGACGGGATACGCCCGGCAGAGGTGTGGGGCTGCTCCAGCAGACCCAGGGACTCAAGCTCGGCCATTTCGTTGCGGATGGTGGCCGAGGAGCAGTCGATCCCGTCCATAGCGGCCAGAGCCTTGGAGCCTACAGGCTCGGCAGTGCGGATATAGCTGTCGACTATGGCCTGGAGTATTTTCTTTTTTCTGTCGGAAAGCTCCATTTCGCACCGTCCTTTAAGAGTTATTTGTAAGGGGTCGTTTGGTTTAGCACTCTTTACCCTCGAGTGCTAAAGATAATGTACCACCATATCTAAGGATTGTCAATAGCTGAGTTTAAAATTCAAATTTAGTTAATAAATTTATGCTGAAACGCGCCGGAGCGGTCAATGCTCCGGCGCGGGGATGATGGATATTACATAAAGCTGGCGACCTCGGGCTGGGCCTTGTCCGCCTTTTCGATGCTGAGGACCTGGAGTATTTTCAGCTCGTCGCCCACGGCGTTGAATATTTCCGGGTTGACCCGACACTTGATGGTCAGCCACTGGCCGTTTTTGACCTTGCCTGCGTTTTTGGAAACCATCATAAAGGCGCAAAGCCCGATGTCGTCCTCGCAGCAGCTCATTACCTTCCGGCCAAAGAGGAAGGTCTTTTCCGGCAGCTTGACGTTGTTTTTGACATAGCCCTTGAATTTGAGGACCTTGCCGTAATACTTTTCGCTGTTGTCCATTATGTCCGAATAGAACCAGGCATAATCCCGGTCTTCGATGGTGACAACATCGGCGTTCAGGTCATAGGGCAGGGGGTCTTCGATATCGTCGTTTTCGATGGTGCCGTCTTCGTATTCGTAGATTATGGCGGTCATCCGGCTGACGGCCCGGACCAGCCTGTGCAGAGGCATTTTGTCAAACCCCTCTTTGCACCGGTTGAACACCACAAGGGACGCGCCCACCAGCTTGTCATAAGCCAGCGACCGCATATTGGCGTTGTAGCTTTCAAAGGTGTTGGCATCGGCAAAGGTGGTCAGCTGATAAACCAGCCAGCTTTTGGGCATTACCTCCAGCAGGTCGTCCAGCATCCACATACCGTTGTATTCGATGATGACCCGGCTGCAATTATGCTCCCGCTGAGCCTTGTGCATTTCGGTTTTGGACATGGACTCGGGAGAATCGAAGAACAGGAAATGGACGTTTTTGCCGGGATATTTTTCCGGCTCGTATTCTTCCATACCTTCTTCGCAGACGATGACCAGAACGCCTTCGCCGTCGTTGAATTCGGGGTCCTCAAGAGTTTCCTGGATAAAGGTGGTCTTGCCGCTTTCCAGAAAACCGGCGAACAGATATACAGGTATCTCGGCCATGGCTTATTCCCCAAACAGACCGGCCAGAGCAGTCTGGTCCAGGTTCGAACCGATAACGCAGATGCGGCCGGAAATGTCGGCGCTGCCGCTGCGCACGTCGGATTCGCCGGGAACGTAGTCGAAATGGATCCATCCGCCTTCCGCATCCTCAACAATGCCCTTGGCCCGCAGGACGATACCGTATTTTTCCTCGTTTTCGATCTCGCCAAGGATCTCCCGAAGCTGCTGTTTGGAATATTTTCTGACAGTTTCAAAGCCCCAGCTTACAAAAACCTCGTCCGCGTCGTGGTGATGATGGTCATGACAGCCGCAGGTGCAGTCTGCGCCATGCTCGTGGTCATGGTGGTCGTGAGCGTGTTCATGGTCATGGGTATGCTGGTGAGAATGCTCGTGGTCATGGTGTTCATGCTCATGATGGTCATGATGCTCGTGGGCTTCGTGGTCATGATGCTCGTGGCTGTGTTCATGCTCGTGATGATGCTCAAGCTCGGCCAGCTGCCGTTTCAGGCTGGACTGACCCTCGATGGCGCTGAGTATCTGCCTGCCGTCCAGCTGGGACCAGGGGGTGGTAACTATGGGGGCCTCGGGGTTGTGCTGCCTGATAAGGTCGATGCACTGGGCCAGCTTATCGCCGCTCAGCTCGTCGGTTCGGCTGAGGATAATAGCCCCGGCGTTTTCGATCTGGTTGCCGAAAAATTCTCCAAAGTTTTTGAGATACATTTTGCAGCGCTTGGCATCTACCACGGCGGCGGTGCCGTTAAGGGCGGTGCCGTGGATCTTTTCCACCGCGGCCACCACGTCAGACAGCTTGCCGACGCCGGAGGGTTCGATAAGGATGCGGTCGGGGGCATATTCGTCCATGACCTTTTGCAGCGCCTTGCCGAAATCGCCTACCAGAGTGCAGCAGATGCATCCGGAGTTCATCTCGGTTATTTCAACCCCGGCATCTTTCAAAAAGCCGCCGTCAACGGCTATTTCGCCAAATTCGTTTTCAATAAGGACCAGTTTTTCTCCGCTGTAGGCTTCGGAAATCAGCTTTTTGATAAGGGTAGTTTTGCCCGCTCCCAGAAACCCGGAAAAAATGTCAATTTTTGTCATATCAATGCCTTCTTTTGTGTTGTTATTCAGGACCGGCACAGGGCAAATAGCGCCGCGCCCGCCCCTTTCGTTTTTCTAAATCTATATTATACCACACTTTTGCAAGAGAGTTAAGCATAATATTTCCCAACTTGCAGACAAAGGCGTACCTTTGTCTACTCCCTATTTCAAAAATTTCTTTACCAGCCTGAGCTTGCTGTCCGTATAGGGATGGTACCTCATAGGCAGATCAATGAGGGTATTCTTTTTCATTATGGAACGATAGTGGGTAAAGGTGTCAAACCCGGCTTTGCCGTGGTAGCTGCCCATGCCTGACTGACCCACGCCGCCGAAGGGCAGCCAGGGCGAGGTCAGGTGAACTATGGTGTCGTTTATGCAGCCGCCGCCAAAGGAGCAGCTGTTCATGATCTGCTGCTCGACCTCGTGAGATTCGGTGAAAAGATACAGCGCCAGCGGCCTGGGTCGGCTCTGGATAAAGCTGATGCACTGCTCCAACCGGCTGAAGGTCATGACCGGCAGAACGGGGCCGAATATCTCTTCCTGCATTATGGGGCTTTGGGGCGTTACGCCCACAAGCACCGTGGGTTCGATAAACCGGGTGCTTTCGTCATATCCGCCGCCGATAACGGCGTTTTCCCCCTCCATCAGCCCGACCACCCGTTGAAAATGCTTCTGATTGACCATTACCGGCATTTCCTTCTGAGCGCCGTCGGGGAAGAACTCCTCCAGCGCCCTGCCATATTGGGCGATAAATTCCGACCTGACCTTTTCGTGGACAAGTACATAATCAGGGGCCACGCAGGTTTGGCCACAGTTTATGACCTTGCCAAAGGCCACACGCTTTGCGGCCAGGGGGATGTTGGCGGTTTCGTCAATGATGACCGGGCTTTTGCCGCCCAGCTCAAGGGTGACCGGAGTCAGGTTTTTTGCGGCGGCTTCCATAACGGTTTTGCCCACAGCCACAGAGCCGGTGAAAAAGATATAGTCAAAGGGATGGTCCAAAAGCTCCTGATTCTCCCGGCGGCCGCCTTCTACCACGGCCACATATTCCGGCGAAAATATCTCGCTTATGATCCGGCTGAGCAGGGCAGACGTATTGGGCGCATAGGCCGACGGCTTGACGACAGCGCAGTTTCCGGCGGATATGGCCCCTATAAGCGGTTCGAGACAAAGCTGGACGGGATAGTTCCATGGCGCCATTATCAGCGCCACGCCGTAAGGCTCCGGGCATATCCACGAAGTTCCGTAAAACTGGGCCAGCGGTGTCCTGACCCGGCGGTCGCCCATCCATCGGCGCAGATTTTTGATATGAGTTCCCAGCTCGTCCAGAACCAGGCCCGTTTCGCACATATAGCTTTCCATATTATGCTTGCCCAGGTCAAGGGCCAGCGCCTGAGCAAGATCATCCTCATTTTTCCTGACGGCTGACCTGAGCCGTTCAAGAGCGGCAAGGCGATAATCGTAGTCCCTGGTAGCTCCCGAGCGGAAATATTCCTTTTGCGCCGCCACAAGCTGAGATACATTCATGGGTATGCCTCCCTGATTTGAATTGTTAACTGTATTATATCAGAAAACCGGCGTATGCTCAATGAATAATAGCCCTTGATGATTTTTGGCAGAAGTTGTATTATATAAGTCGGGATTTGGAACTCATGGGTCAACGGGCGCAGCAGCAGGCTTTGCGCTTAACCTGCCCCTGAAGCGGGTCGCCGACCCTGACACCTGGATCCCATAACCTGGACCCTGAGGAGCAACAAAATGAACTATACCTTTTTTGAAGAACTTCAATCCAATGCGTTCCCTGCGTTGCAGACCGTTATGTACGACGGATGGAGCATCCGTTTTGGCGGGGGATTTACTCTGCGGGTAAATTGCGCCAACCCCATGTATGCCGGGACCCTGCCTGCCGGGGAAAAGATAGACTATGTGGAGCGCCTTTACAGCGCCAGAAATATGCCCCCCATGATAAAGGTCCACGACGGCATGGCAGACCGGGACGCCGTTAACGCCGAGCTTGACCGCCGGGGCTATGCCGAAATGCGCCGGGGCAATATCTTCGTCTGCGATCTGGAGAAGAATCCTCCGAAAACATCCGGCCTTGCGATGGTAGACGACGTAATGACCGACAGCTGGCTGACAGACTTTCTTGATATGAACGGAACCACCGACCCGGTCCAGCGGGAAGCTGCGTTCAAAATGCTGAAAAACATCGCAATGCCTGTTCTTGCGGCATCTATCGTCGAAAACGGGCGCATCATCGCCTGCGGCCTTGGTGTTTACGAGCGGGGATGGGTCGGCCTTTACGATATTTACGTAGACAGCTTCTGCCGCCGCCGGGGGCTTGGGGGCGAGATATGCTCCGCTATTATGGCCAGGGGCCGTCAGCTGGGGGCTGCCAACGCCTATCTTCAGGTCCTGGCGGACAACTCCGGCGCCAGAGCGCTGTATCGTGGCCTGGGCTATGAAGAAAGCTACGAATACTGGTTCCGGATAATGCAAAAGTGACCCGGTTAACAAAAACAGCGGTCACAAAACGGTCAACTCATATTTGGGAGGTCAACTTATGATTTACAGATTTGACGGGCAGACCCCCGTCATCGGCGAAGGCACCTATGTGGCCGAAAGCGCCACCATTATCGGCAGCGTCACCATAGGCGGGGGCTGCTATATTGGCCCGGGGGCCATCATCCGGGGCGATTATGGAAAGATCATCATTGGCGACGGCACCGCCGTTGAGGAAGGGGTCATAATCCATGCTCCTCCCGGCAAGGTAAACACCATCGGCAGCCACGTCACCTTTGGTCACGGAGCCACCATCCATTCAGAGCTGATCGAAGACTGGGTCGTGGTGGGCATGAACGCAGTCACCAGCATCGATGCCAGAATTGGCCGGTGGGCTATTGTGGGCGAAGGCGCTGTTGTCAAGCAGGGCGGCGTTATTGAGCCGGGGGTCGTGGCCGTCGGCGCTCCCGCAAAGGCAGTAAGGCCGGTGTCTGAAAAGGATATTCAGTGGTGGGAATATGCCAAGCAGCTGTATGTTGACCTGGCGGCAAAATATCTCACCCCCGGCGTATTGGAACGGATAGGATAAACGATCGGGCCGAAGCAGAAGCTTCGGCCCGGTTGAGACTGTCAAAAAACCTCGTAGAGTTCGCCGCGTGAGCGGCGAATAAAATCACATATGAAATTTCCGGCGGCGTGTACGTCGGAAATTTCTCCGCTCGGCCTTCAAACGTGCGAAAAAGGGAGCTTGCGACCTTTTGAAGTACGCAAAGTCAGCAAGCTGACTTCCGTAGTTTTGGCTTCGCCAAAACTATAGCTGCCGAAGGCCGCAAAATCCCGTGTCAAAATAGTCCGTTGGACTATTTTGACA
>CAYLKH010000038.1:0-22225 GCA_964384255.1 uncultured Oscillospiraceae bacterium
GAGATTATGTCATCGAGAAGAACAATCTCTCGGAGTCTCTCACAAAGGTCAATGCCAGACTTGATGAGCTGGAGAAAGGACTCACATCGCAGTTCTCCATCAGCGACGAGGAACTGATTGCAAAGGCGAGCTACTTCATTATGAGCCAAAAGCTGCTTGACAAGAGGTTCGTCGATTACAAGCGTCTTTTGAAGGAGACTGACCCCAAAATACTGAAGGATTTTATAAACTCGGTAAGCTCCAACTTTTGTATAAAAAACGGGCGAATTGAGTCCATCACCTTTAAAAATGGCATAATTCACGAATTTGTCTACAAGGACAAATAACAGCAAAAAGCCCGGAAATCGCTTGATTTCCGGGCTTTTCCTATGTCATTTTGGTCTGCGAAAATACTGCTATCGGATGAACATAGCATCTCCGAAGCTGAAGAATCGGTAACGAAGACGGACGGCTTCTTCATAAGCAGCCAGGGTATGCTCCTTACCAGCGAATGCGGATACCAGCATGATCAGGGTGCTTTCGGGCAGATGGAAATTGGTTACAAGCGCGTCAATAGCCTTGAACCTGTATCCAGGATAAATGAAAATATCCGTCCAACCCGAGTTGGGCAAAAAGCTGCCGTCATCTTCGACAAAGGATTCCAATGTGCGGCATGTCGTGGTGCCGACTGCAACTATCCTCCCGCCATTTTTTCTGGTTTCGTTCAGAATATCTGCTGTCTGCTGGGGTATAACGCAATACTCGCTGTGCATCTTATGCTCATAAACATCTTCGACCTTGACAGGCCTAAAGGTTCCGATGCCAACATGGAGTGTCAAGTACGCCAGCTTTACGCCCTTGTTTTCGATATCGGCCAGCATCTCGTTTGTAAAATGCAACCCGGCTGTTGGCGCTGCTGCTGACCCAACCTCTTTGGAATAAACGGTTTGATACCTTTCCGGGTCATCAAGCCTTTCTTTGATGTACGGCGGCAGCGGCATATTCCCCAGTCGCTCCAATACTTCAAGAAATATTCCTTCATAATCGAAGCGGATCAGTTTGTTTCCGCCTTCCAGGCTCTGTACAACCTCTGCTGTCAGCTGACCGTCGCCAAAGCTGAGTTTCTGGCCCGGCTGAGTTTTTTTTCCCGGTTTTGTCATACACTCCCAGCATTTGTTACCCATATCCTTTAAAAGCAAAACCTCTACATGACCGCCGCTTGGATCTCTCACGCCGAGAAGTCTGGCTGGCAACACCCTGGAATTGTTCATTACAAGGCAATCTCCCGGCTTGAGCATATCTACAAGCTCATAAAACCTGTGGTGTTCCGTCTGCCCTGTTTGCCTGTCAAGAGTCAACAGTCTTGACATATCCCGCTTTTCAATAGGTGTTTGAGCAATCAGCTCCTGGGGAAGATCATAATAAAAATCGCTTGTTTTCAATTATTTATCCTCGCAAATCGTATTATCCTATGTAGACCCCTGTGAAATAGAATTTCAAAATGGTATCATAAGTCAGCCCCAGTTCGGCCATGGATTTGGCGCCATATTGGCTCATGCCAACATTATGGCCCCATCCTCCCCCTACGAAGGCGTATTTATCCGAACTCAAAACTGTTCCTGCCGACGGGTTAGTTGCCTGTTGGGCTGACGATATCTGGCCGGTGCCTGAAATGACGCTGATCTCTCCTGATGCAGTCTGAATCCCCTGCTCAGTTAGAACCGAGTACTCTGCAAGGGACACCGAATTCGAGGCATCGTTAATAAGCAGCGTTGTAGATGACACCGAATCCACCGCTTCACCGGGTGCAACAATAGTGTAATGACGGCTGAAAAATCTACCACTTGACGAGCTTTCGAATATTGCCCGGGTATCGTCGCCGGTGACTGTTATGATGTTTCCATTTTGGGTTGTAAAGGTAAGTTCGTTTACATTGCCCGACGCAGAGTATTGGCTGACCTTCACGGCGGCAATGCCGTTGTTGCTGTAACCGTTATTGTTAAGAATATCGGACAGATCATCAAGAGTGAAATAATATGTCCATTTGGCGTTTGGATTTGATGTTTCCTGCTCATAGGGATCTACCTTGCCCACAAGATAGGCCTTTTCACTTCCCCATGTATTATATGCGCTTTCGGTCGCACCGCCATCGGATGAATGGAAATATGCCGAAACTACTTCGCCGTTATAATAGATGCACTGGCCTGATGTTTCGTCAACCGCCTGCCTGATTATTTCTTCGTTTGCTCCTGTGTATACTCCTTTGTAAACCTGGCAGGACGTGGTCGGGCAGACATCAAAGGTCTGGTGATTATTGCAGGCCACTGCGTAGCTTCTTGCGCAGACCGCCTGGGCCTTCAGTGCTTCCACAGGCCAGGATGAACTCATTTCATATGCAATAACACCAGCTGCGTAATCGTCAATATCAACATAATTGATAACTGTTATGTCATTTCCCTGGGCCCTGGTATATTGAAATCCGCCATAATACTTATACCCCTTAAACCAGGTCACTGCCTTTTCTCCGTTGGATATGGGCATTACGGCAAAATTCGAAACTTCCTTATAATCAAATTCAAAAATGATATCATTTGTTGTCAGCCTGCATACAGTGATACAGGTAGAGCTTTGACCGGCAGCAAAAGATCCTGAATAAATGGCGGCGCTTTCGGCCTCCTGCTCAGTCGCATAGCTTCCAACGCGCACAACGAAACTTCCGTTTTCATAAGCAGGGAAAGCATTTTCGTATTTCTGACTGGCGTTATAGGCTTCGGAATAATCAGAATATGTATTGGCCAGCTGAACATGCCATGCGCCAAGAAGACTGCCCTCGCCAGATTCGCTGTAAACCGAGCCGTTTAGATACAGATTTTTGTCCTTGGCCATGGTGATAGCCGTTTCGTCAGTGCTGGCAAGGGAAACAAATTTATATTCGCTGTTGAAATAACCAAACTGAAACCCCGAACCGATATAGTTTTGCAGATTGGCTGTCGGCAACGCATCGTTGGCATAATATAGCCCAACTCTGATAACGTCGTGATCATTGTCAGCCAGGATAGTGGTGGCCGCTTTTGCAGGAATTGATTCATCAGAGGCTGAGTCAGAAAGGACAATATCCGCAGCATATGACGCCTGAGCTAAGTATCCAAGGCAGATAAGTATTGTAACCAGCGGCAGTAAAACAGCTCTTATTGATGATTTTAGTTTATGTATGAAAAAATCGAGCATTATGACCTCCATTTTTGGTTGCGATGGCAAGACCGGAATCATTGACACATTTTTGGTAATATGTTAACATTAAATTGAGTAATTGAAAATACCGAAACATTTTCCAGCCTTTGTTTTTGCAGGATATGCTTCCTGTATTATATTACATTGCAGCTGTTTTGGGAAGTGTTGTGACAACAATTTTTAATATTTGGCTGATCAATTACCCTTACTTTCGATACACAAATAATCTGTTTTTAAGGAGCGTTCTGTTATGAACAAATATAAAGTTGGCATTGTCGGCGCAACCGGTATGGTCGGTCAGCGCTTCATCACCCTGATGGATGGCCACCCCTGGTTTGAAACAGTGGTTTTGGCCGCAAGCTCACGAACCGCCGGAAAACCTTATGGTGAAGCTATCTCGGGCAGATGGAAGATGGATGTTCCTGTTCCCACCTGGGCAGAAAACATGGTCATTATGGATGCCAGTGGCGATGCCGAAATAATAGCAGAAATGGTCGACTTTATCTTCTGCGCCGTTGATATGAATAAAGACGAGATTCGCCAGCTGGAAACCAGATATGCCCAGCTTGAATGTCCCGTTGTATCCAACAACAGCGCGAATCGCGGCACTGCCGATGTCCCCATGGTCATTCCTGAGGTCAACCCCGAGCATATCAAGATCATCGACTCTCAGAAAAAGCGCCTGGGTACCAAACGCGGATTCATAGCCGTAAAGTCCAACTGCTCCATCCAGAGCTATGTTCCCGCCCTTCATCCCCTGATGAAGTTCGGAGTAAACAAGGTCCTTGCCTGCACCTATCAGGCGATTTCCGGAGCGGGAAAAAACTTCGAGACCTGGCCGGAAATGGTCGACAACCTTATTCCCTATATTGGTGGAGAGGAAGAAAAGTCCGAACAGGAACCCATGAAGGTTTGGGGCAAAATCGAAAACGGTGTTATTGTCCCTGCCGTTAAGCCTCAGATAACCACCCAGTGTCTCCGCGTTCCTGTGACTAACGGCCATATGGCCGCCGTATTTGCCAGCTTTGACGATTGTCCCGGCCTTGACGAGATCAAGGATATCTGGAAGAATTACAAAGGCAGAGCTCAGGAACTCCAGCTCCCCACAGCTCCAAAGCAGTTTCTTCACTATTTCGAAGAGGATAATATGCCCCAGACCAGACTTTGCCGCAACCTGGAAAACGGCATGGCTGTTTCCATCGGTCGTTTAAGACCCGACACCCAGTACGATATTAAATTCGTCTGCCTGTCCCACAATACTCTCCGGGGTGCAGCCGGTGGTGCTGTGCTTCTGGCAGAGCTGCTCTGTGCCGAAGGCTATATCGATCCCATCCATTGATAAACCAACTCTGATCAGAAAGGAATATTGCCATGAAAGAACCTGTATTCACCGGAACCTGTACTGCCCTGATCACTCCCTTTAAAGGTGATTTTATCGACTTTGAAAAGCTTGGCCAGCTCATCGATTTTCAAATTGAAAACGGCGTATCCGCGATTTGTATCTGCGGAACCACCGGCGAAGCTTCGACCCAGAGCATTCCCGAACATCTTGCCACTATTGACTACGCAGTTAAACACGCTGACGGCAGAGTAAAGATAATTGCCGGTACCGGAAGCAACGATACCGCTCATGCTCTCAAAATGTCCGAAGCCGCCCAGATATCCGGAGCTGATGGTCTGCTGCTGGTTACCCCTTATTACAACAAAGCCACTCAAAAGGGCCTTTACGAGCATTATATGTACATTGCCGACCGGGTCAAGATACCCATGATCCTTTATAACGTCCCCTCCCGAACCGGTTGCGGCTTTACTCCCGAAACCTACAAAAAGCTTTCCCTCCACCCCAACATCAACGGTGTCAAAGAAGCCTCCGGCTCCACAGCTATTGTCGCCAGGACCCTCGCTCTTTGCGGAGATGATCTTAACATTTGGTCCGGCAACGACGACCAGATAGTTCCCTTTATGGCCATGGGCGCCAAGGGCGTTGTATCAGTCCTTTCCAATGTCTGTCCGGCAGAAACCTCAAAAATGACCTCTTTGTGTCTTGAAGGCAACTACGCCGAAGCCGGCAAAATGCAGGTAGAATATATGGAGCTTATCGACGCTCTGTTCTGCGAGGTCAATCCTATCCCTGTTAAAACCGCCCTGAACCTCATGGGTTGGGACGTAGGCGTTCTGCGTATGCCTCTTTGCGAAATGGAAGAAAAGAACCTCGAAACCCTGAAAAAAGCTCTGAATAACAAAGGGCTTATCTCTTAAATTATTTAAAAATACAAAAGAAGTTGGTGTTCCAATGATAAAGATCATAATTTCCGGCTGTAACGGTTTTATGGGCAAGGTACTGACCGAGCTGTGCGCCGCTGACGACGAAGTCACCGTTGTTGCCGGCATTGACCGCCGCACCGAGCAGCTTGCGGATTACCCGGTTTATGCTGATATTTTTGAGTTTACAGGCAAAGCCGACTGTATCCTTGATTTTTCCTCCCCCGCTTCCTTAGACAGTCTGTTGCCCTATTGTGTTGAAAAGGGCGTAAGCCTTGTGGTCGGAACCACCGGCCATTCAGAGCATCAGCTTGAAGCGATCAGGGCCGCTTCTGAAAAGGTCGCTGTTTTCAAAAGCGGCAATATGTCTCTGGGCATCAACCTTATGCTTGAGCTTGTGAAAAAAGCTGCGTCAGTTCTGGGCGTTAACTATGATGTTGAGATAATCGAAAAGCACCATCGCCGTAAGGTTGACGCTCCCAGTGGTACCGCCATTATGCTTGCGGACGCTGCCAACTCCGCTCTTCCCTACGACGCTCAATATGTCTACGAACGCAACTCGGTCCGCCAGCCCAGAGGTGACCACGAGATCGGTATCAGTTCTCTCCGGGGTGGAACTATAGTTGGCGAACATGACGTAGTGTTTGCCGGTCGCGATGAGGTCCTTACCCTCTCCCACCAGGCGTTTTCCAGAGAAGTTTTTGCTGTTGGCGCAGTACGGGCCGGAAAGTTCATGGCTTCGGTTACGCAGCCGGGCATGTATGATATGTCAGATCTTCTTTCAGAGGTATTAAAATGAGCAATATTATCAGCAAAATCACATATTGCACCAACATTGCCCTGGTCACCCTGCCGGAGCTTCAATGCGACAGCGGCATTATTGGCGAAATTCTTACAGCCATTGCCGACGGCGGTGTTAATATTGACATGATCAGTCAAACCGCTCCCAGGGGCGGAGAGATCAGCGTTTCCTTCTCTCTCCAGGCTGACAGTGTTCCCCAGCTTCTACCCATAATCAACGCTCAAAAAACGAAATATCCGGGGCTGAAAAGCGATATTTCTTTGGCCATGTGTAAAGTCAACTACTTCGACGCAAACATGGTCCACACTCCCGGCGTTGCCGGAAAGGTACTTTCAGTGTTGTCCGGATTTGGTATACAGACCAAAATGATAACCACCGCAACTGTTGACATTTCTATCCTTGTAGCTGAACACGATCTGGCCGACGCTCTGTCCGCTTCGTCCAGTGCCTTTGGCGTCCAGCCGGAAGAGGTAGAGTTCTGAACACAGATATGCATAACTAAAGGCCGCCTTTATGAGGCGGCCTTTAGTTATGTTGGCACAGCTGGTCAGCGTACTGACAAAAAAGCAGACAGGCAAAACCGCCTGTCTGCTTTTATTACTTGAATTATTCAGCTTCTTCCACAAAATCCTCGGTGGAAGCAACTATCTCGTCTTCTTCGCCAACGTTGGCTTCGGCTTCGTCCTGAAGCAGAGCGCGGATGGAAAGGGAAATCTTCTGCTTATCAAAGTCGATATCGATGATCTTGGCGCGGACAGTTTCGCCCTCGGTGAGGACATCGCCGGGCTTGCCGATACGGCGATCAGCGATCTGGGAAATGTGGATAAGGCCATCAACACCGGGAACGACTTCGGCAAAAGCGCCAAAGGTCATCAACTTAACGATCTTGACATCGGCAACGTCGCCGACCTGATAGTTGTTGACAAAAATGTTCCAGGGATTGGTTTCGGCAGTTTTGTAGCCCAGAGATATCTTTTTCTTCTCGGGATCAAAGGAAATTACATAAACCTCGATGCTGTCGCCAACAGAAACGACCTCAGCAGGATTCTTGATGCGGCTCCAGGACAGCTCAGAAACATGAACCATACCGTCCACTCCGCCGATATCAACAAAAGCGCCATAAGAAGTAAGGCTCTTAACAACGCCCTGATACTTCTTGCCTTCTTCGATCTCGGCCCAAACCTTTTCGGCAGCAGCCTTACGTTCTTCGTACTGTACGGCACGGATAGAGCCAACGACTCTGCGGCGAGCCTTGTTGACCTCGGTGATGCGCAGGCGTACCTTCTGCTTAAGCAGGTCGCTCATGGGAGCATCCTTAGCCAGACCAGTCTGAGAAGCGGGGATGAAAACGCGGATCCCGCGGACATTGGCAACAACGCCGCCCTTGTTTTCTTCGGTAACGGTGGCTTCGACTACAGTGCGCTCTTCCCGGGCGACTTCGATATCGTCCCAGGACTTGACAGAGTCGAGACGCTTTTTGGAAAGCATTACGGTGCCTTCGACGTCGTTGACCCTGAGGATATAGGTTTCAACTTCTTCGCCGATCTTGAAAAGATCCTCAACCTTAGCAGTGGGATCGTCACTAAACTCGGCAACAGGTATGTAACCGGACTGCTTGGCGCCCAGATCGACATATATCTCTGACGGTGTTATGGCAGTGACAACGCCTGTGACTTTCTCTCCTGATCTTAAGGTTTTGAAGGACTTGTCAAGAAGAGCTTCGAAGGATTCCTCTTCCTCGACAGAATTAGCCTCTGCTGCGGGTGCAGCCTCAACTGCCTCCACTACTTCTTCGGCAGATTCCTGGATTTTGAGTTCTTCGCTCATCTTTGTATAGACCTCCTTTATGATCCACTGCGGCGTTGATGCGCCGGCAGTGATGCCTACGGTTTCGCAATTTGCAAACAGGGATAGATCAAGCTCGTCAGCGTTGTCGATAAAACTTGTTACGGGGCAGTATTCTGCCGCGATCTCGGCAAGCCGCCTGGTGTTGGAGCTGCTGGCGTCGCCAATGACGATCATGGCGTCGCAGGAAGCAGCAAGAGCCATAGCTTCCGTTTGTCGGTTTTCCGTCGCACTGCATATTGTATCAAAAATTTCGGGATTTGTATATAGTTTTTTTAGTATTTCGATACATGAATTGAATTTATTTTTGGTATTTGTGGTTTGAGAAACCACTGTTATGGGCTGGGATGGGTCGATATTATTGTTCATAGCATGATCTTTGATCTCTTCTGCTGATTGAAAAATCAATGCATTGCTGCAATGACCCGCAATAGCCTGAACCTCGGGATGGGTCCGGGTACCAATTATGACCGGCAGCCTTCCCCTGTTCTCAGCGTCCTTGACTATGGAGTGGATCCTGGCCACGAAGGGACAGGTCGCGTCAACATATTCTACCCCAAGTTCATCCAGTTGGCTATAAACCGAAGCAGATACACCGTGGGACCGCAAAATCACGGCGGTCCCCGGCTGGGGCTGCCCCTGAAGCTCAAAGACTCCATGCTGGGCAAATCTTTCGACCACGTGTCGGTTGTGAATTATGGGGCCATAGGTCACGCATTTTTTACCGCTGTTAACAGTCGACCAGACCATATCCACAGCTCGGTTGACACCGAAGCAGAATCCGGCAGTTTTGGCAACAGTTACTTTCATTGTTCCTCTCCCAGCTTATATATTTTTTCCATAAGCTCGTTGGCCCAGCTGTGATAATCCTCCTGAGACGGGCGCCGTACCTGAGACTGTATTGTATATGGTTCGCCAATAACGACCTTCATCCGCCGAAACGGCGGCTTTTTGGTGGGGACATAAACCGGAAGAATAGGGACCCCGGTGCGAAAAGCCAGCATAGCAGCTCCGTTTTTGGCCTCCACATCCTCCTGCTCTCTAACTCTGGTCCCCTCAGGGAACATCAGCACATACTCCCCATCCTTTAAAAGTTTCATAGCTGTTTTGACAGCGGTAAAATCGGCCTTACCACGTTCAATGCCAAATATTCCCGCCTTTTTGAGCAGCGGACCAAGTATCGGGAGCCGCATAACAGATGCCTTTGCCATAATATGCAGCTGCCGTTTTTTAGAAAAAGCAACAACCACAAAGCAGGGGTCGGACATGGAGCTGTGATTGGCACACACCAGGCAGCCGCCTTCGGGGATATTCTCCCGCCCAATAACCTTAATCGGGTGATAGAATGTAAAAAAGGGCCAGCCGATATGCAATATTGCCTTATACCATGGATTCATAGGGAGATCCTTTCTTTAACAAGCTTAACGATGCGTTCACTGCTCTGTTCGGGGGTTTCGCCAGTAGTGTCTATCTCAACGGCGTCAGTGGCTTTTTTAAGCGGAGCCACCTTTCTGGTGCTGTCGTTGTGATCTCTCTGGGTCATATCAGCCATAACCTTATGGAAAGTGATCTTCTCTCCCCTGGCGATATACTCCTCATAGCGTCTTTGAGCGCGTTCTTCCACCGACGCAGTCAGGAATATTTTTAAATCAGCATTGGGCAGAACCACCGTTCCAATATCCCGTCCATCCATTATCACGTTGTTTTTTTCTGCCAGATCCCGCTGCATATCCAGCAGGAAACTGCGCACAAAAGCCATGGCGGATATGTCCGACGCGTACCTGGCCATTTCAGGTGTACGTATCTCCTCGGTCACGTCCTGACCGTTGAGGATCATTCGCTGAACATTGCTTTCATCCATATGAATATCGATGTTTACCTCGTCGATCAATCGGCGAACGCCATCTGTATCCCGGGAGCCGATGCCCATAAGATGGATATAATATCCAACAGTTCGATAAATAGCTCCGGTATCAACATACATAAAGCCAAGTTCTTCTGCCAATAGCCTGGAAATCGTGCTTTTCCCGGCTCCAGCCGGGCCGTCAATAGCTATGGAATAGTATTTCATTTGTAATTCTCCCAAATTATCAGTATTAAAGAGAGTGCTAACATAGGCCCTCGGGTCTTTGTCTGCAAGTTGTGTTAAACCGCCATACCGGCGGCGTGAGCAGTCGACCAGGCGATCTGCAAATTGAACCCACCTGTATAGGCATCGACATCAATTATCTCCCCGGCAAAGAAAAGCCTTGCCACCAGCTTCGATTCCATAGTGGTGGGGTTTATCTCACCGGTCTTAACTCCCCCGGATGTCACAATAGCCTCGTCGATAGGACGTTTACCGGAGATGGAAATATCAAACTGTTTGATGGCCTCCAAAAGGGATCTTCTCTGTCCTTTGGTAATGGAGTTTACCTTGGTATCTGCCGGAATGCCGCTTCGCCGGATAATGACCGGGATCATAAGCCGCGGCAAAAGGTCCGACAAAGAATTGGAAAAATCCCTGTTCTGGTACTTATCAAAATCCCGCAGCAGTCGGGCATCAAGGGCCTTGTCATCAAGAGCCGGCTTTAGATCTATCCTCAAACGATAGGAGTCTTTGGGCTTCATATGTGCACTGGCGCTGAGTACGACCGGTCCCGAAACCCCAAAGTGAGTAAACAGCAGTTCGCCAAAGTCAGAATAAACAGCCTTGCCTTTTTGGTTAATGAGTTTAACGGATATGTTTTTTAACGCAAGGCCCTGCATTGCAGAGCAGTCTTCGCCGTCTTCCTCAAGCGGGACAAGAGAAGGCTTTGGCTCGACGATCGTATGTCCAAGCTGTTCAGCCATTATATATCCGTCACCGGTAGAACCTGTGAGCGGATAAGAACACCCGCCTGTAGCCAGAACCACCGAACTGCAATCTACCTGAAATCCATCGCCGGAAACTCCAACAACGGCGCAGTCACTGGTCAGTATACTGTTTGCCCTCCCGGTAATGATTTTAACCTTTTCTTCCCGTGCTGTATACAAAAGGGCCTGCAAAATATCAGATGATTTATCCGACTGGGGGAAAACGCGATTTCCCCGTTCGGTTTTGAGCTTTACGGAGCGGGATTCAAACCATTCAATAACATCCGACGGTCCAAAGGCGTCAAGACTGCTGAACATAAACCTGGAGTTGGTGGGAATGTTGGTCATAACCTCGCTGCAACCGCAGTTGTTTGTAACATTGCATCTGCCCTTTCCGGTTATCAGCAGCTTCTTCCCACAGGAATTGTTGCGCTCGATCAAAACAACACTTTTACCCCTTCGTGCAGCGGTTATTCCAGCCATAAGTCCGGCCGGACCGCCTCCGATGACCGCTACATCACCTGTGAACCTTTTCATAGACATTGTATTCATCCCAAATTCTTTCAAGCTCGGAGAAGGTTTCGGCAACCTCTCCGTATTTTTCTCTCCCAATGGCAACGATCAGCGCATTAATAAGGCTCAGCGGAGCCACCAGAGAATCAACAAAGGAAACCATGTCGCTTTTTGCTATCAGGACCCGATCAGCAAACTCGGCAATCGGTGCGCTTTGGCTATCGGTAATCGAAATTACCCTTGCTCCCCTGTCTCTGGCAAAACGCACAGCCTTGGCAGTTTTGCTTGAATATCTAGGAAAGCTTATAGCAACGACCACATCCTCCGAACCCACATGAACCAACTGTTCAAACATTTCGGAGGTGGACGGAGTATTGACAATGCGGACATTGTCGAACATAAGGCTCAGATAAAAACCAAAAAACGATGCCAAAGCCGAAGATGAGCGGAGGGCAACCAGATAGATGTGCTTTGCTCCGAGGATCTCAGTGACAGCTTTTGAAAACGCTGTACGGTCAAGTTCGTCGATAGTAAGGCGAATCTTTTCAACATCGCTTTGGAGGATACTGCCTGCAATGTCCTGTTCGCTCATGCGGTCGTTGGCGACCTCAAGCCGCTGGACTGAAGTCAGCTTGCTGCGGATCATCTCCTGTAGGGCCTTTTGCATACTGGGGTATCCGTCATATCCAAGCTCAACAGCAAAACGCACGACCGTAGATTCGCTTACACCAACGGTTTTGCCCAGCTTGCTGGCAGTCATAAAAGCGGCCTTATCGTAATTATTGGTAATAAATCCGGCAATAAGGCGCTGACCCTTTGAAAAGCCGCTCATGCCGGATTGAACCGCCGAAAGAATATCCTGAGTCATCTTAAACTCCATTTCAAATCATAATCTGTAAATAAACTGGCTGAATTATTGTAACCTTAAATCGGCCACAATGCAAGACAAAAATGCAGGAATTGCAAAAATTCCTGCATTTAGATTATTCCCAGTGTTCTAAGTTCTTCCGAAGTAAGGTGACGCCATTTTCCGGGAGCAAGGTCTCCAAGGCAAATACCATCTACCTCGGTCCTTACAAGTCGTGTGACATTAAGTCCCACAGCAGCACACATTTTTCTCACCTGGCGGTTTCGTCCCTCGTGAATGGTTATGCGGAGCTTTCCTCCCTGGCGCGTCTTGTCAACAAGACTGACCTCCGCCCCCCGCGTTGTATATCCGTCAATGGCCATTGGCTTACAGAGTTTTGCAAGGCATCCATCAATTTTGCCTTCAACAGTTACAAGATAGGTCTTATTTTTCTCAAATCTGGGGTGGGCAAGTGTATTTGCAGCATCACCGTCATTTGTAAAAATCAAAAGACCTTCTGAGTCCATATCCAGCCGTCCCACAGGGAATACCCTCTCCCCACAGTCGGCTACCAGAGATGCGGCTGTTCTTCTTCCTTTTTCGTCCTTGAGGGTGGTAACATATCCTCGCGGCTTATTCAGCATTATGTAAACCTTGCCAGTATTTTTCGGCAAGGGTTTACTGTCAATTTCGATACAGTCAACATCAGCGTCAGCACATTGTCCCAATGTTGCCACAGCTCCATTAACGGTTATTCGGCCTTGTAATATCAGTTCTTCAGCTTTTCTTCTTGAGCATACACCCCTTGAAGAAAGGATTTTTTGCAGTCTTTCATTCATTGCAGTGATCCTATAATTCTTTCAATTACTGATGGTTTATCCTCTGGCTCTTTAGCGCTGACATGGTGGCCGGCCGTAAGCAGGACCTGTCCAACGATGGTCCCGTCCACACATATTTCGGCCGAACCCACGTTCTGCCCCTGGCTTACAGGAGCAAGCAAAAAATCCGGGAGCTTTAGCCGTATTTGAGTTTGCTCATCGGCACTGACCGGGTAGTAAAAATCTTCTTCCGCCACCACAGTAACAGTATCCTCCCTGGATCCAGCCACAGGAAGTCTGGCCATTACCTGACCACTGACCACCAGCTGAGTAAGCGGATAGGTTTCAAAGCAGTAGTCAAACAGCGCCGCATGGTCTGCCCAGTCGTTGGGATCATTAAGGGTAACTGTTATCAGAGTTTGACCATTTTTTCGAGCCGCACCCACAAGAGTTCGTCCGGCGGCCATGGTATAACCGGTTTTGACCCCCACTGCTCCGTCATAGTATTTCAGAAGCCTGTTGTGATTAACAACAGTTCTGCTACCAAACGTATAGCTTTTAGTTGAGACTATAGCGGTAAAATCAGGGTCGTTCATGGCTTCTGCCGCAATTACAGCCAAATCCCCTGCTGAACAGAGATGCCCCTGTTGACTCAGCCCATGGGGATTGCAAAAGTGGCAATGGTCAAGTCCAAGGCTCTTTGCCTTCTGGTTCATCATGTTGACAAAGCTGTCAATATCTCCCCCGCAATGGATGGCCAACGCCACAGCCGCATCGTTTCCCGAACGAAGCATCATCCCATAAAGCAAATCTTGAACAGTCATGGACTCTCCCTCCACCAGGTAAAGGGACGAGCCTTCGACACCAACAGCTTCGGCAGGGATCACGATTTTTTCGTCAAGCTGGCAGTTTTCCAATACTATCAGGGCTGTCATTATTTTTGTGGTGCTGGCGATCTGCATCGGCTGGTTTTCGTTGCAGGCATATAAAACCCGTCCGCTGTCCATATCCATGCAAATCGCCGCCTCCGCGCTTAGTTCAATAGCTGCTGCTCTGAGCGGCACCAGCGCCGCACATAACCCAATTGCAAATATCTTTTTCAGGTTCATAAACATCACCGGATATTAGTATCTGCAACCATCGAGCTTTTATCATTGATAATTCTGTTCATCGCTCCGACCATTAACAGACGGAGCGATGATAACAGTTATCTTACAAAGGGATCTTCCTCGGGCTTTTCGCCTTTTTTAGGCAGCATTTCCTTAACCTTTTCAATCAATTCGGGAAGCTGCTCAATAATACGGTCAACAGAGCTGCTGGCAGGCACAGAAACAGGAATAAGCCTTACATTGCCATTGTTGACAACAAGGAAGGATACAGGAGTGATAGTAACTCCCGCACCACCGCCGCCGCCAAAATTGGAATCGCCGGTCTGGTTTTTGGCCTGAAAATCAGAGCCGCCGGAGGCAAAACCAAAGCTGACCTTGGAAACCGGGATGATCGTGGTTCCGTCCGGAGTATTGATAGGGGTTCCGACAATAGTATTAACGTCGATCATTTGCTTAATGTTTGACATGGTCGTACCCATCATATCGTTCAGATGATGTTCCATAACTTGTTCATTCCTTTCAAGCATTAGTTGAAGCATTATTTACGCTTTTATTTTTTCTGTTTTTGAGCATTATTTTCAAAAACTCAATACCAAAACCTATTCCAATATATAGCAGTCGCCAGACGCGTATAGTCAGCTGGGCCAAAACATATATCCTCTTTTTGCTCTCCTGCTCAAAGGAGACGAATACCTGAAGATCCCGTTGCCTGACCTTGAATACGCTTTCGATCGACCCGGTAACCAGGCCGATGGCAGACCATCCAACTCCATACTGGATGGCTGCTTTGGCCGGGTCTTCGTCAGTGATCTGATAATAAACAGTTAATTTATCTATGACGATCCCGTTCAAAAAGCGCTTGCCGGCCACAATACCCGGTTGAAGTATCTGTTTGATACGCTCAACATTTCCGCCGGACGCAGCCTGCTGGCTGGGTTCTTTGGGTTCTTCTTTCTTTTTTCCCGGTTTTTTACTTTTCCTCTTTTTCTTTTGAGGCAGTGGATAAAGTCTTATTCGCAGGGACCCGACCACCAGCCACAGACCGGCTCCATCCATGTCATACAGCGCTCTTGCGCCTACAGGCAACATAGCAATAATAACCAATATTGCAAGAATTATACCCAAAGCGATCATTGCTCTACCTCTTGGTCGGCAATAACGGAAGCGGGAGCTTCAAGCAGCTCGTTTTCGGGCATAGGCGGAAGTTCGTCGAGAGAGCTAAGCCCAAAAACCCGCAGAAAATCCTGAGTTGTTCTGAAAAGCGTCGGTCTGCCGGGAACGTTCAATCGGCCGCACTCCTCAATAAGCCCGCGCTGTTGCAAAAGGCCAATAGTATAGGAGCTGTCAACTCCCCTTACCTTGTCCACATATGCTCTGGTGGTGGGCTGATAGTAGGCAACAATGGTCAGCGCTTCAAGGGCTGACTGAGAAAGCTTTGGCGGCTTGCGGGTTTCCAGCGTGTTCCTGATAAGCTCAGCATACTCCGGTGACGAACAGAGCTGATAGCAGTCATCCAGCCTGATGAGGCGGATTCCACGTCGCTCAAAGCTGTACATATCTGACAGCTTGTCTGCGGCGAAAATAACATCATCCTCGGAAACCTGGAGCATCTGTGCCATGCGGGCTATAGCTACCGGTTCTCCGGCAGCAAACAGCACTGCCTCCAGCGAAGATTCCAAAACCTTCTGTTCAATGTTCAATTCACTCAATTGGTCATTTCACCGCCTTTATCTGCTATATACAATACAGTGCAGTCATTGTCCTGACCGGCCAGATTGATTCTTCCTTTGCTGCAAAGCTCAAGGACAGAAAGGAAAGTCGCCACCAGCTCGGACCTTGTTCTGCTGAAACGGAACAGCGAGGAAAGCCGCATAACTCCGTTTTTGGCAAGTCTGCGGATAATATCGATCATTTTTTCATCCACCGAATATGGTTCCCTGCCCACAACCCCTTCAAATTCTGAAACCGGAGGCGGCAGCTTTTGTTCGGTGCGCAGCACTATTGTTTTCAGCGCATCCACAAGGTCCTCAGGGTCGTGCTGATACTTATAGGTATTGTCAGGCGTCAGGGGTTCTGGCTGATGAGGCAACAGATTTTTGCTGCTTTCATACATGGGGCGCAACTGCTGAGTCAGCGCCTTGACCTGGGCGTAGCTTTCCTGGTTTTGCCGTTGCTCAAGGGATTTGATAAACTGCTCCATTTCGCTGTCGGGTTCGTCATCGCCAACAGTCAAAAGAGTTTTTGACTTTAAATAAACCAAATGTGAAGCCATGGTAATAAACTCGCTGGCTATTTCCAGATCCATTCTCTTCATCTGATCAAGGTATTGCAGATACTGATCCAGTATTTCAGCGATTTTTATATCTTTTATCTCAATTTTGTTTTTTGACAGCAGCAGCAGGATAACGTCGAGAGGACCAACAAAGTCCTCCAACACGTCAGACTTTGCCTTAACAACGCTTTCCAGCCTGTAGGTAGGCGAGGAAGCCAAATGATCACATCCAAATCAGAATATTTTGTCAAGCAGAGTATAAGGAAACCACGCAAGACGGGAAAGGATACCTGTGACAAAGGTTCGCGCGGCATATAGTGGTGTGTCAAGCACCCCAATGTACATAATTACCAGCAGAGCGATCATGCAGATATGCTCGTATCGCATAAGCTTATAATAAATCCTGTTGGGCAAAAACGCATTAAGTATCCGCGAACCATCCAGAGGCGGGATAGGAATAATGTTGAAAACAGCCAAACCGATACTAAGCAAAGCCATGTATTCAAGAAACGAAATAATTATATTGCCAGCAGTGGTACCGTACAGGAAAAATATAACGACAGCTCGAACAAGCAGCGCCACATAAGCCAGCAGGATGTTTGCAGCAGGACCTGCCAAAGCAACGATCGCCATATCACGTTTGGGGTTTTTGAAGCTGCGCATATCTACCGGCACAGGCTTGGCCCATCCAAATTTGAAAACGGCCATCATAATAAGGCCAAAAATATCAATATGTTTAAGGGGGTTTAAGCTCAGTCTGCCCTGCCTTTTAGCAGTTGTGTCACCAAGTCCGTATGCCGCCAGACCATGGGCGCATTCGTGAAAGGTTATACACAGCAGACTGGCCAGAACGACCAGCAAAACCTCGCCAACATAATCAAACTGTAGCTGCCCCAGCCATGCTTTAAAGGCGCTCATAACTGACCCTCGGCAGCAGCGTTGATATAACGCATCAGCTCATCACGTCCAGTCCCCTTTTCCGCAGAAAAGGAAACTATCGGGACCTGGTCGCTCAGCTCCAGAGTCTCGCGGATAAGCTGAAGGTTGGACTGGACCTCAGATTTTTTGACCTTATCATGCTTATTGGCAACGATCACAAACGGCATACCGGTTTCTTTGAACCAGTTGGCCATAACCATATCATCCTTTGTCGGTTTATGACGATGGTCAACGATCATTATGCCAAGGCTTATCATCTCAGGCTCATTAAAATATGTTTCAATAAGACGCCCCCATCTGGCCCGTTCAGCCTGCGACACCTTGGCATATCCGTACCCGGGCAGGTCGGTAAAATAAACCTTTTTGTCAATGAGGAAAAAATTGATATGAGTGGTCTTTCCGGGGCTTTGACCGACCCGGGCAAAGTTTTTGCGGTTAAGAACTTTGTTAATGACCGAAGATTTGCCCACATTTGATTTGCCGGCAAAAATGATCTGAGGCAAACCGTCTCTGGGGAAATCCGCCGCCGCAGCGGCGGATCTGATAAATTCTGCGTTGTTCAGGTTCATGTAATATACCGTCCTATTGCTTAAGGGAAATGGCAGTTTCCTCGGCAACCGGAATATTGGGGATGAATGAAACATCTTCCTTAGCCGGAGCCTGTTCGGGAATATCCAGAGCGTGCCTTATTACCGCGTCGGCTGATGACACGGTTATAAAAGACAGAGCGCTACGAACCAGCGGGTCAATATCGGCAAGATCAGGCTCGTTTTCTGCGGGGATGATCACCGTTTTAACTCCATTTCTCAATGCAGCCATGGTTTTTTCTTTAAGTCCACCGATAGCCATTACGCGACCTCTGAGAGATATCTCACCGGTCATGGCCAGATCCCGTCTTACTGGGATTCCTGTAAGAGCCGAAACTATTGCAGTGCATACAGTTATGCCAGCCGAAGGGCCGTCCTTGGGGACCGCTCCCTCAGGGAAGTGGACGTGGATATCCCGGGTTTTATAAAAGTCGGCCGGTATACCGAACTGAGAACACCGACTTCTTATGTAGGTCACAGCAGCTTTAACACTTTCCTGCATCACATTTCCAAGATTGCCGGTCAGCTCAAGCTTGCCGGTCCCCTCGACTACGTTGACCTCGACCTCAAGCACTTCACCGCCCACAGAGGTCCATGCAAGGCCAGTCACAACACCGACCTCATCATTAATCCGCTGGGCTTCGGGATGATACTTTCTAACGCCAAGGAACTTTTCAAGCTCCCCTGCCTTTACCGATATGCGCTTTGCGCCATCGGTAGCGATCATTTTGGCAGCTTTGCGGCAAACACCGGCCAGTTCACGCTCAAGACTGCGAACGCCTGATTCGCGGGTATAGCCGACAATGATCTCTCGAATGGAATCATCAGTCATGCGGAGCATATTCTTATTAAGTCCATGTTTTTTCAGCTGCTTGGGGATAAGGTGATTTTTGGCGATTTGGAGCTTTTCCTCGTCGGTATAGCTGGAAAGCTCGATTATCTCCATTCTGTCCAGCAGCGGTTGAGGGATCGTTGATGTGGAGTTAGCGGTTGTTATGAACATGACATCGGACAGGTCAAAAGGCAGTTCAAGAAAATGATCCCTGAACGCCATGTTCTGTTCGGTGTCAAAAACTTCCAGCAAAGCTGCGGAGGGGTCTCCCCTGTAATCGCTACCCATTTTGTCGATCTCGTCCATGAGGATCAGCGGATTCATGGAGCCTGCCTGTTTAACGGCGGTTATTATCCGCCCAGGCATAGCGCCAACATAGGTTTTTCGATGGCCCCGGATATCAGCCTCATCACGAACACCGCCTAACGATATGCGGGCAAGGTTACGGTTAAGGCATCTTGCAATGGATGTAGCTACCGACGTTTTGCCAACACCGGGAGGACCCACCAGGCAAAGTATCTGCCCACTGAGCTGAGGTGCCAGCTTTTTCACGGCCAGAAATTCAAGTATTCTTTCCTTGACCTTTTCAAGCCCGTAATGATCGGCATCCAGGATCTTTCTCGCCCTGTCAATGTCCAGCTGTTCCCTGGTGATTATTCCCCAGGGCATTTCGATACAGGTATCCAGATAATTGCGGATAACTGACGATTCAGAGGATCCATAGCCCTGCTTGGCAAGGCGATCCACTTCTTTATACAGTTTTTCCCTTATCTCGTCAGACACCTTAAGTTTGCTGATTTTCTGCCGGTATTCGGCCAGCTCGTCATCCTCGTCAGTTTCCCCAAGCTCGGATCTGATGACCTTAAGCTGTTCTCTGAGATAATAATCTCTCTGCCCTTTGGATATACTGGCCTGAACCTGCTCGTTAAGGGATGATTCGATTTGGAGTATATCGATTTCGTTGGCAAGTATCTTGTTCAGCTTTTCCAGCCTGCGATTGGGGTTAAGCTCTTCAAGAATGGCCTGCTTGTCTTCAAATTTGAATGCAGTATTCTGGGCAATATAGTCGGCAATATACCCCGGATCAGCAGAGGAAATGACCTTGAGCAACAGATCGCCGTTGTTTTTACCCAGCAGATCAAGATAGTCAGCATAAAGGTCATAGCTGGTTCTTAAAACAGCTTCGGTTTTTTTTGTTTTGGAAACTGGCGCAGTTTCGTCAATAGCCTCAATACTTCCTCGAAGATAGGGATCTTCCTGAGTAAGCTCAAGGAGATTGCCGCGGGCAAGTCCTTCAACGAGAATCCGGATAGAATCACCGGGCATTTTCAAAATCTGCCGTACATGAGCTATAGTGCCCACATTATAAAGCTGGGTTCTGACTGGATCGTCGTCGGCAATGTCCCGCTGAGTCAAAAGAAATATCTTCTGGTCCTCAAGCATTGCGGCATCCAGCGCCCTTGCGGACTTTTGTCTGCCAACGTCGAAGTGCATCAGCATATTGGGAAAAATCGTCATTCCCCGCAGGGCCATAACGGGATATTCTTCATAAATTGGTATTTCGTATTTTGCCATGAGTACCTCCACAGGAGTTGGTAAATCGCGAACCGCCAGCGGGTAAGGCAGGCGCGTTTACTATGGGAAATATCGTCTCAGCTTGCTGCCGGAGATCCCGGAAGCAAGCTGAGGTTTTAACTGCCGATCAGATGTTGTTCTGGCCGGGTAGTAATGGAGCTTCGTCTCTTGTGATCAACGGAGCTTCACCGCCATTTACGCAGCCTCTGGTTATTGTTACGGAGCGGATGGAAGGGTCAGAGGGGATCTCATACATCAGCTCTGTCAGAATACCTTCCATAACGGCTCGCAGACCTCTTGCCCCGATTTCCCGCTCGATGGCCTCGTCAGCTATAGCTTCGAGTGCAGCATATTCAAAAGACAGCTCAACCTTGTCATACTCCATAAGCTTGCAATACTGCTTGCAAAGAGAGTTCTTTGGCTCTGTCAGTATTTTGACCAGGTCATCCCGGGTAAGTGAATTGAGGGATACCACCACCGGCAGACGACCGACAAGCTCAGGAATAAGGCCATATTTAAGAATATCGTGGGACTGAACTTCTTTAAGCGTTGCTCCAACATCTTTGCTCTTTTTGCTGGTTATGTTGGCTCCAAATCCGATGGCAGACCTGTCGGTCCTGGATTCGATTATTTTTTCAAGCCCGTCAAATGCGCCGCCGCAGATAAACAATATCTTGCTGGTGTCTATCTGGATATATTCCTGCTGAGGGTGCTTACGGCCTCCCTGAGGAGGAACACTGGCTACAGTTCCTTCGATTATCTTAAGCAAAGCCTGCTGAACTCCTTCGCCGCTGACATCGCGGGTAATGGATGTACTTTCGCTTTTGCGGGAAATTTTGTCGATCTCATCGATGTAGATTATTCCCCTCTGAGCCAGCTCTACATCATAATCTGCCGCCTGGATCAGACGAAGTAGAATGTTTTCAACATCTTCGCCCACGTAACCGGCCTCAGTAAGGGTCGTTGCGTCAGCGATAGCAAAGGGGACCTCAAGTATCTTTGCCAGAGTCTGGGCAAAAAGGGTTTTTCCGCTGCCGGTAGGTCCAATAAGGAGGATATTGCTCTTTTGCAGCTCAACATCGCCGCTGTCACCAAAAAGCAGACGCTTATAGTGATTGTAAACAGCGACAGAAAGAGCGATTTTGGCCTCGTTCTGGCCGACAATATACTCGTCCAAAAAGGCTTTTATCTCCTTTGGAACCGGCAGTTTATCAGGCAGCTCGCAGGAATGGTCGCTTACTGTAAGCTGTTCCTCTTCCAAAAGTGACTGACACAGTTCAACACATTCGTTGCAGATAAATACTCCCGGTCCGGCAATGAGCCGCTGGACCTGATTTTCCATCTTGCCACAAAAAGAGCAACGAACAGCTTTGTTATCATTCTTTGCCATATTTGGCTCTCCTGTTATCTTCTGGTAATTACCTTGTCAATAAGGCCATACTGCTGGGCCTCGTCAGCGGTCATAAAGTAGTCGCGTTCGCAGTCGAGCTTGATCTGCTCCAGCGGCTTGCCGGTATTTTCGGCAAGGATGGAATTCAGATGTTCCTTCATCTGGAGGATACGACGGGCCTGGATCTCGATATCGGTGGCCTGACCCTGGCTTCCGCCAGATGGCTGATGGATCATGATCTCGGCATTAGGCAAAGCAAAGCGCTTGCCCTTTGCGCCGGAGGATAGCAAAAACGCGCCCATGGAAGCAGCCAGGCCGATGCAGATGGTGGAAACATCGCACTTGATATACTGCATGGTGTCATAAATCGCCATACCGGCAGTAACGCT
>CAYLKH010000039.1:0-21434 GCA_964384255.1 uncultured Oscillospiraceae bacterium
ACCCAGTCGGTCAGGTGAGCCAGAGGAGATTCGCCGTTATCGGTAGGCTCATAGGATTCTACCTCAGGCAGGAGCAAGGGCAGCTCGCTTTCGGGCAGAGGCTGCCATCCGCAATGGTCGCACCAGACCATGGGGATAGGCTCGCCCCAATAACGCTGGCGGGAGAATACCCAGTCACGGAGCTTATAGTTGACCTTTGCTTCACCAAGGCCCTTCTCCGCCAGCCAGTTGATGATAGCTTCCTTGGCTTCGGCAACTTCCATTCCGTTGAGGAATCCGGAGTTAACCAGCTTACCGGTCTCCACATCGGTATAAGCTTCTTTTTCCACATCGCCGCCGGCAACGACTTCGATAATAGGCAGACCGAATACCTTTGCAAACTCCCAGTCACGGGTATCGTGTCCGGGAACAGCCATAATAGCGCCGGTGCCATAGGTAGCCAGAACGTAATCGGAAATAAAGATAGGTATGTTTTCACCATTGACGGGGTTAATTGCACTAACGCCTTTGAGACAGACACCAGTCTTTTCCTTGTTCAGCTCGGTGCGTTCAAAATCAGACTTTGAAGCAGCCTCCATCTGATATGCCCTGACCTCATCCGGGTTTTCCAGCTTGTCCATCCATTTGGCAACCAGCTCATGCTCGGGAGAGATTACCATATAGGTAGCTCCAAAGAGGGTGTCGGGACGGGTGGTATAGACGATAACATCGTCGCCCAGATCGGTGGCAAATCTGACGTTGGCGCCGGTGGAACGGCCTATCCAGTTACGCTGCTGTATCTTGACCCGCTCGATATAGTTGAGGTCGTCCAGGTCATCAATAAGCCGCTGGGCATACTCGGTAATTTTAAGCATCCACTGGCTCTTTTCCTTGCGGACAACAGGGCTGCCGCAACGCTCGCAGACGTTTTCCACAACCTCTTCGTTAGCCAGAACGCATTTGCATGAGGTACACCAGTTAACAGGCATTTTTGCCTTATAGGCCAATCCCTTTTCATACAGCTTGAGGAATATCCACTGGGTCCACTTGAAGTAGTTGGGGTCGGTAGTGTTAACAGCGCGGCTCCAGTCAAAGCTGTATCCCAGAGTTTTCAGCTGCTGGGTAAAGGTCGCTACATTCTTTTCGGTAACGGTGCGGGGATGGATCTTGTTGGCAATAGCATAGTTCTCAGTGGGCAGACCGAAAGCATCAAAGCCCATGGGGAACATTACGTTATATCCCTGCATCCTTTTTCTTCTTGCCACTACGTCCAGGGCGGTATAGGGTCTTGCGTGACCCACGTGAAGTCCGGCGCCGGAGGGATATGGGAATTCTACCAGAGCATAGAATTTTTCCTTGCTCTTGTCCAGCTTTACCTCGTATGCATGAGTGTCATCCCAAATTTTTTGCCATTTCTTCTCAATGGCGGAAAAATCGTATTTCATCTTTATCATTCCTTGTTTATAAGGTTTAAGGGTTCAGGGAACCAGCAGGCGGTCCCTCTTTTGCCCAGAATTTCAGTCTTTCGCAGGGATGTCAGTTTTCTGAGGTATACTGGCTGACATCTTCCTCGTAGGCATCGGCCCAAAGTCGCTCAAGGTCGTAAAACTTCCGAGCCTCCTCGGTAAATACGTGAACGACAACGCTGCCAAAGTCCATCAGTACCCATGTGTTGGAACGATGGCCTTCAACATGATCCAGGATCTCCCCAGCCTGCTCCATGAAATGCTCCGTCTCTCCGCAAAGGGTTTTAACATGAGTTCCGGAGGTCCCTGTGCAGATAATGAAGTATTCTGCCATTACAGTCAGGTCAGCGATCTTCAAAAGCTTGATGTCCTGCCCCTTTTTTCCATCGAGGGCCTTGACCGCGACTATGGCGGCTTCTTTAGGTGTTAACACGTTTTTCATCCTTTCTGACCTAATTCAATAAATAGTGTTTAATCTACCGCTGCAACGTCTTCACCCGGGGTAATGTTGACCTCCGGACCGGTAGGCTCCTCGGCATGGGTGGCATATTCAGAAGCCGTGCCGTAATTGCTGTAGGCGTGGCTGTTATATGTCGTTGAGCGCAGACTGCGGGAAATAATACCGTTTTCCAGAGTATAGATGTAAATGTCTTCTATAGTCAGGTCCTCCTCATAGGGATTGAACCAGGCGTTAACAGTATCCACCATGTCATAGCCATAGAGGAACACATAAGACAATCCGTTCCATCCGCCATCCTCATTTATCATGGTCATGGTTTCGATGCTGTCGAGATCGACCTTCAGGAGTTCCTGGGCAAAGGCAATGATGTTACCGACGGTGAGGTTGGTATAAAGATTGTCGAAAACAGTTTCGCAAAGCTCGGGGATCTTCAGCGTGTTTTTGATAGAAAGCACCTGCTTGGCAAGAGCCTTGACAAAATCCTGCTGAACCTCCATTCGGGTCAGGTCCTGAGCGTCATATCCCTTACGGAACCGGACCAGCTGCATGGCCTTGTCACCGTCAAGCACCTGAGTTCCTTTTTTCAGGTGGATATAAAGATCCTGATAGGGGTCTTCGTAGTCCATGTCCATGGGAACATCAAACTCAACGCCGCCAATGATATCGACTATCTGAACAAAGGCTTCGAGGTTGATCATACAATAAGCATCAGGAATAAAGCCTACCAGCAGGGATATCTGCTTCATCAGCTCTTCCATACCTGCTTCCTGAGTACCGCCCTTGTTGTATCCCACGGTGTATGCCGCGTTCAGCTTATATCCTGCGGCTTTGGAGTTGATAAATGTATCCCGGGGAATGCTGGCGATCTTGATGTCGTGGTTAATAACGTCAAAGGAGCAGAGCATCATGGTGTCTGTCAAAAAAGATCCCTTGTCAACACCCACCAGGAGGATGGTGTACCAGCCTTCCTTGCGGTCGCCGGGAACGGTCAGCAATTCGCCCAGGTCCACAGGCTCTTCCTCGTCTCCAACGGGTGTGACCACCACACTGGTGACCTTGACATCAAGCTCGCCACTGGTCACCGGAGTGGTTTCGATGCTCTGGATACCCCCGGTGCTTTCGGGAGTAGGCTCAGGCGAAACCGAGCTGACCACAGGGCTGGGAACGGATATTTCGGGTAGCTTAACAAAGCTTTTCCATATTACCACTATGAGGACCGCCAGGATCGCCACTACAGCTACCAGAATAATAAGCCCTCTTTGCAGGCCAGTCAGGCCCTTTTTTCTCGAAGCGTGGTCAATATCGGCTTCCTGTTCCTCAGTGTCCCGGTCGAAAACGCTATCATCTTCCGGTCCCTCATCGTTTTGAACAGAAAAAGCTTCTGTCATTTCTTCTGATTCTTCTTCAATTTCGTCAGCAGTGTCGTTAAAGGCTGCCGTTGCTTTCTTGCTGTGTTTGCCATTGCGGCTGTTGCCGAACAGTTTCATATAATGCCTTTCCTTTCGCATTGTGCTGCGGCGAATTCATATGCCCGTCTTGTTAACGGATGGATGTCCATTCCTCTTTCAGCAAGATAATCAAGAGAATGCTCCAAAGACCGGCAAAGGCATTCGTCCAAATCTTTATACGCCAGGTCGCGGAAATATTCTACCCCCTCAAAGCTGCGGGTGGGTTCGATAAAATCCGCCAGATATATAATCTTTTCCAAAACCGACATATTCTCTTTGCCGGTGGTGTGCCAGCAAATGGCCGAACAGACCTCGTCGCATTCGCCGTATACCCGGCGCGCTGCTTCTGAGGCAGTAAACGCATGATTAACAGTGGGGAACCTTTTCCCGCCTATCTTTTGAATGATACCATATCTTTCCGCCAATATCAACTGTTGCGGCAATTTTAACGCTTTTGTGACATCATGCAAAATTGCAGCTCTGCGGGCAAGCTCCTGATCCGCTCCCCAGCGTCGGGCCAGCTCTGCCGCGGTTTTTTCACATCCGGCAACATGGTCCAGTCGCTCAGGATCGTGAAGGCTGAATGCGTCGTCCCGAAGCTGGTCAACAGGCAGCCCTTTTCTGTTTTTTCCGGTAGTATACAGTCCTTTTTCGCAAATATAACTGTATATCTCCGGGTCAAGGCAGTCGGCCCCGCACCCAAGTGCCAGCATTCGCCGGACAGTGGTTGATGACATTTCGACATATTCCAGCGGGATAAGCACTGTGCTGCCGCCAAATTCCTGTTCTATCTTTTGGCGCATCCTGTCCACCTGGTCAAGGCGGGTACTGTCCTTGTCCTCCCGGCAGGCGGCGGCAATGACCGCCATGGAGCAAATGTCCCGGGGCATATACCACCTGTCGAAGGAAAGGAACATATCCATCCCCATTATGAGGAACAGTTGATCCTCTGGATAGCTTTTCCTTATTTCCTTCAGAGTATCCACAGTATAGCTTTTGCCGCCCCGCTCGATCTCTATACCGCTGACCTGTATCTCGGGATGCTTCCGAGCTGCAATGCGGCACATATCGAGTCTTTCACCTGGGGGCGGCGACTCAACAGCCAGGTTTTTGTGCGGTGGATCGGCAGTCGGGACCATCAGTATCCGGTCCAGCTTAAGGTAGTCGGCCGCCCCTTGAGCATAGCGGATATGCCCGGGGTGAGGCGGATTGAAAGAGCCGCCCATAATACCCAGCTTCATTTATTATCTCCGCTTTTTTCTTCTATCGCCTTGTTTTTGAAGTATTCGTTTCTCTTTTCCCGCTGGATCCTGGCTCTGGCCGCTCTGGCCTTTGCCCCCTCCTTAACAGGGTTGCGCTTGACCTTTGCAACAGCGTGTTTGGGGTTGTTCCTGTTGGGATTGTTTTTATAAATTACGAATGTCGATCCGGCAGCGGAAACGAAGTCGGCTCCCGTAGCGGCTGCCAAAGCATCAGCGGCTTCGTTGGCAGTCAGAAGAGCAGTTTCCAGGACCCGGCATTTTACCAGCTCGTGTGCCAGCAGGGTCTCTTTGGCCTGAGCCACGAGAGCCTCTGAGATGCCATCCTTACCAATATGGAGCATCGGCTTGAGTGAGTTTGCCTGAGAGCGGAACTCCGCCCTTTGTTTACTTGTCAGCATATTGCACCGTCCTTACGCAGTTTTTCTTCAAAGGCTCTAAGAGCCTTACCCCTGTGGGAAATCAGGTTCTTTTCGTCTTCTGTCATTTGAGCCATGGTAAGCTCTGTTCCCTCGACTTTAAAAACCGGGTCGTAACCGAAGCCGTTTTCACCGGTGGGGGCAAAAGCTATAGCCCCTTCGCAGGCTTCTTCGGCAGTAACCGTATGTCCGTCGGGAAATGCGCAGCAAATGGAGCTGACAAATCTGGCGGCGCGGTCTTCTTTGCCTTCCATTTCTCTTAACAGCAGCTCGTATCGCTGGGTATCGTTTTCGCATTTGTCGCCGCCATATCGGGCCGAGTACACCCCCGGGCGACCATCCAGAGCATCCACCACCAGTCCAGAATCGTCAGCGATGGCAGGCATACCGGACGCTTTGCAGACAGCGCTGGCTTTCAAAAAGGCGTTTTCGGCAAAGGTCGATCCTGTTTCTTCCACGTCGATATCAATGCCTATCTGTGATTGTAAGACGATTTCCACGCCCAGATGTTGCAGAATATCGGACATTTCTTTCAATTTCTTCCTGTTTTTACTGGCCAGAACAAGCTTCATTACAGCAGCGCCTCCACAAAATCGTGAGCATCGAAGGGCATCAGATCGTCGATCTGCTCGCCGACGCCAATATATTTTACGGGGATCTGTAATTCGTTTGCCACCGCCACAACGATCCCGCCCTTGGCAGTACCGTCAAGCTTGGTCAGCACAAGACCGGTAACACCGGCAGCTTCTTTGAACTGCTTGGCCTGAGTAAGGCCGTTCTGACCGGTGGTTGCGTCCAGCACCAGCAGATTTTCCCGGTCGCAGCCCGGAAGCTCTCTGTCGATTATGCGGCTTATTTTGTTAAGCTCGTTCATCAGATTCTGCTTATTGTGGAGCCTTCCGGCGGTATCGCACAGCACCACGTCGGCCTTATTTGCCCGTGCAGAGGTTATGGCATCAAACACCACCGACGCAGGGTCCGAGCCTTCGTTTTGCCGAACTATATCAACATTTGCCCGGTCAGCCCATATTTCCAGCTGGTCAGCAGCGGCAGCCCGGAAGGTATCGGCGGCGCACAGCAGCACCCGTTTGCCGCCAGCTGTCAACTGGTTGGCAAGCTTGCCGATGGTAGTGGTCTTGCCAACACCGTTAACGCCTATCATAAGGATAACAGAGGGTTTTGTATCCATTTTCAGGCTGCTGTCGCCTACATTCAACATCATCACAAGTATCTGCTTTAAAGACCGCTTAACCTCTTCGGGAGTCTTGTATTTATTGATAGCTACCCGCTCCCGTAGCAGCTCCACCGCCTTCATGGCGGTCTCAACGCCCAGGTCAGCCATTATCAGGCTTTCTTCCAGTTCGTCATAAAAATCGTCGTCGATACCGTTGAAGGATGCGATAACGTTGTCAAGGCTCATAGCCTTTCTGGTTTTTGAAAGTCCCTCTTTGATCTTGTCAAAAAATCCCATGTATGTTTCCTTTCTCAGCTCAGCTGATCTTCATTTCCTTTGACATCTGGTCAAGGTCCAGAGTAAGCATTTTAGACACGCCCTGCTCCTGCATGGTCACGCCATAAAGCACATCCGCTTCTTCCATGGTCCCGCGCCTGTGAGTGATCACAATAAACTGCGTTTTGTCAGACAGCTTACGCAGATACGACGCAAAGCGCCTTACGTTATTGTCGTCCAGGGCCGCGTCGATTTCGTCCATTACGCAGAAGGGTGTTGGACTGACCTTAAGTATTGAAAAATAAAGCGCAATAGCCACAAAGGCTTTTTCACCGCCGGACAGCAGAGTGATGGTCTTGACCTGCTTTCCGGGAGGCTGGACCTTTATCTCGATCCCGCAGCCCAAAACATCATTTTCGTCTTCAAGTATCAGCTCAGCCTTGCCGCCGCCAAAGATTTCGGTAAATGTCGTCTTAAAGCTTTCGTTGATAAGACCGAACTGCTGAACAAATATGTCCTTCATTTGGGAGGTTATGTCGTTGATTATCCCCTCAAGCTCAGCTTTTGCGGTTTCCACATCGTCCCGTTGGCTGGTAAGGAATTCATATCGGGTATTTACCCGGTCAAATTCGTCAATAGCCCCAATGTTTGGGGTACCCAGAGCAGATATCTCTTTTTTTATTTCGCTGACACGGCGATTTGCCCGGGAAGCGCTCATGTCCTCCAGTCTGATTTTCTCAGCTGATGTGACCGTAAGCTCATAGCTGTCCCAAAGCTTGTCAACGATCTGCTTTTCCTCCATCTCGGAGGCGGACTTTTTCTGTTCAAGCCGGGCGGTTTCTCTGGACACAACAATAAGCTGGCGACTCTTCTCCTGAGCATCCCGGTCAAGCCTTGTGCGCTGGCCCTCAAGTTCGAGCTTTCCTTCAATAAGGCTGTTCAGCTTTTCGCGGACGCTTTCGCCCTGCTTGTGATTCTGCTCGAGCTGAACCGTCAGCCCAGCTATGCTCTGGACGATGCTTTCTATCTGACTTTCCAGCTCTACAGCCGCTTTCTCGCTTTGTTCCCGGTCGCCCTCTATGGCTTTGGCAAGACTTTGAAGCTCGGATATTCCGCCCGAGGTGGCAGTCTGCTCTGCCTCCAGCGCTGCCTGAGCTGCCCGTATGGCCGTCAATTGGTCTGAAAGGCTGCTGTTTTCCTGCTCAAGCTCCCGGGCGTTTCCTGCCAATTGGGTATATTGCCGACGAAGTTCCTCTGCCTCAGCCCTGAGGCTTCCGCACTGCTCCCGGAGTGCAGTTATTCTCGACTCGTTTTCCGCAAGCTTTCCCGCAAGCCCGTCTGCTTCTGTTCGCAGATTGGTTTTCGCGTCATCAATGCTTTCGCACAGCAGGCGGCACTGACCTTCAATGCCGCTGAGCTTCAGCACCTGATCCTGCGCATCCCGAAGCTCATCCCGGGCCACAGAGAGCTCATACTCCACCGCTTCTGCCTGACGTTTAGCTTCCGCAGCCTGTTGCTGAACACGGTCATAGTCGGTGTTGAGTATCTCAAGCTGCTGTTGAAGTCTTTTCAATTCGTTAGCCCGGGACAGTATCCCCGAATTTCTGGCGGTGCTGCCGCCGGTCATTGAACCTCCGGAGTTCAGTACCTGCCCGTCGAGAGTAACTATCCTGAATCGATGAGAATACTTCTTCGCTATGGCTATAGCCCTGTCCATATTTTCCGCAATAACAGTTCTTCCCAAAAGGTTGCGGAATATGCCCTCAAAACGTTTATCAAACCTGACGAGGTCGCAGGCCACTCCTTCAAATCCGGGCTGGGCTTCAAGTCCGCTTTCGCTTATGCGGCTGCCCCTGATCGCACTTATGGGCAGGAAGGTAGCTCTGCCACCTTCTCGTTTTTTCAAAAATTCGATGGCGCTTTTGCCATCTGTTTCGGATTCAACAACAATGCTCTGCATGGATGAGCCAAGAGCCGTTTCGATAGCCACGGTATATTGGTCATCGGTCTGGACCAGCTTGGAAACAGGGGCATAGATGTTTTTCAGTCTTCCCTTTTCGCTTTCGGCCATGACCAGCCGCACGGCCTTATTAAAGCCCTCGTATTCACGCTCCATCTCAGCAAGCATGTCCAGCCTTCCCTGAAGCGACTGTCTCTCAACCGACAGCTTCATAAGGGACTGATTCAGGCTGTCAGCCTTTTCGCCGCGAGTCTTCATTCTCAACTGATAGCCACTAACTGTGTTAGAGAGTGACTGGGCCTTTTCTTCCGCCTGCCTGAGCTGGCTTGAGCATTCCTCAAGCTCCTGGCGAGCCTGAGCTTCCCGGTCTTCAAGGCCGGTCAGTTCTTTGCTGATATCCCCATCTCTGTCATAAAGCATCTGCGCGCTGCCCGCCAGATTGGATATCTCCGTTTCCAGCCGCGATGCCTGATCCAGCCTGTCGGCCTGCTGAGCCGCCAACGCTTCCAACCGCTGGTTAAGGTCACCTGTACTGGATGCCAGAGCATCAATCCTCGCTGTCACCTCTTCCCATTGCTGCCGGTTTTCATTAAGCTCCTGCCTTATCTTCTCAATACGCTGATATCTGCCCTCCAGCTGAGCCATGATCCCGCCGCTTCTATCGCTTTGGTCGCTGAGATCCCTGCGAAGTTTTTCCAGATTGGTCTGGCAGTTTTCAAGGTTGGTGTGAGCGACCGCTATAGCGCTTTCAATATCAGCCCCTGCGGTTTCCAGGGTCGACAGCTCTGCCCTCGCCTGTTCAGTGTCCAGATCGCACTGGCGCATTTTGCCGGAAACCGTTTCGGAATCGGCATAAAGGCTGTCCAGTTCACTCTGAACCTGGTCGGATTGAAGCTTTGCCGCTTCGTAATCAGCCACCGTCTTGGCTGCGGTAAGCTTATGCTTTTCAAGGCTGTCCAGCCACACAGTGACCTCAAGGCTCCGCAGCTCATCCCTGAGGATAAGGTACCTCCGTGCCTTTTCCGCCTGTTGCCTGAGAGGTTCCACCGACAGCTCAAGCTCTGCAATTTTGTCGTTGATACGGGTCAGGTTGTCCTGGGTGTTTTTGAGCTTGCGTTCAGACTCTTCTTTCCGATGGCGGTATTTTGAAATTCCTGCCGCTTCTTCAAATATTTCGCGCCTGTCCCCGCTTTTTGCGGAAATTATCTCATCTATCCTGCCCTGACCGATTTGAGAATACCCCTCTCTGCCAAGACCGGTATCCATAAACAGCTCAACTATGTCCTTAAGCCTGGCCGACTGCTTGTTAATATAATACTCGCTGTCACCAGACCGGAAGTATCTTCGGGTGACCATGATCTCCGGAGTATCCAGCGAAAAAATGCCAGCGCTGTTGTCGATCACCAGGGAGACCTCGGCGTATCCTACCTGAGGGCGCTTCATAGTGCCGCCAAAAATAACGTCCTCCATTTTTCCGCCTCTCAGGGCCTTGGTACTCATTTCGCCCATTACCCACCGGATAGCGTCGGATATATTAGATTTACCGCTGCCATTTGGCCCAACTATGCCGGTTATGTCGCTGCCGAATGTCAGCACCGTTTTATCAGGAAAGGACTTGAAGCCCTGAATCTCCAGCGCCTTTAAGTACATGAGCATACCTCTCAATAATAAATGTTCAACTGAGTTATTTTATCAATATGCGGCTAAAAATGCAAGGAAATTACATCATTTGTCTGGTCCGACTGGACAAATTTAATATTTTTCAGCCCATATTCCCTTTTCAGGGCTTCAACATTTGCCTTTTTCTGTCCAACGCAAAGGGACACCGCGCCCCTGGGTACGGTTATTTGAATATTCTGAGGCAGTCTCTGCCCATCCAGAAGCCGCCGGAGTCTGTCCAGCCACATCCTGCTGCGCACCAGCTCGCCCAGAGCAGGATGATAAGCTCCCGCCACCGCCGCTCCTTCTGTCAATTCACTGGTAGGGTTCAATCCAAGCCTGATTATCGGTATGCCCGCCTGATCAAAAATCCTGCATATGTGAGCGCAAAGCTCCACAGCATCGTCAACGGTGTGTTCCTTATAGATTCCGGCCTGCCACAGGTCGTAAAGCTCAGTGTCTTTTACTACAACCGTTGGGTATATCCGAACCCCGTCAGGTTTTATGTCAACTATCTTTCCGGCTGTCTCAATACTCTGGCTTCCGTCATCACCGGGCAACCCGGTCATCATCTGGAGTATGACCTTAAAGCCTGCGCGTTTCAGCAGCAGTGCAGCCTTCTCACAGTCAGCAGCGCTGTGTCCTCTTTTGCTGAGGTTCAAAACATTATCGTCCAGTGACTGGCAACCCAGTTCAACAGTATCTACCGAATATTTGTTTAGCAGCCTGACCACGTCCTCGTCAACGGCATCCGGTCGGGTGGATACCCGTATCCCGGATATTCTCCCCGCCTCGACGTATTCAAACGCGGCTTCCAGCAGGGACTGCTGCTTTTCCCTGTCGATGGCCGTAAAGCTTCCGCCATAAAACGCCACCTGCGCGCTCTGGCCGCCAATACGTTCCAGGGCTGATTCAATTTCGACTTTTACCGCTGCTGCGGTAGTCTCCTCCACCACCCCCGATATTCTGCGCTGATTGCAGAATACACAGGCTCTGGGACATCCCAGATGGGGGACAAAAATGGGGATTATCCTTTGCTTTGCCATAATCAACATCCTCAAAGCGAAATTTCCGAGATGCACGCTCTCGGAAATTTCATATCAGTCGGTCATATAAAGGTTTTCGATAGCTGCCTTGGCCGCCATCTGTTCAGCTTCCTTCTTTGTCTTTCCGCTGCCCTCGCCAACAACTGTACCGTTAAGCAGGACCTGGAAGTTGAAGCTTTTGTCATGATCCGGGCCGGATTGACCGGCCATTTTGTATTCCAGTATCTGCTGTTTTTCCCGCTGCACCAGTTCCTGGAGCCGGGTTTTATAATCTCCGTTGGAAGCATCGTTGCTCAGTACGTGTCTCAGCACAAAGCTCTTGGCAGGCTCGATCCCTCCGTCAAGGTACATGGCAGCGATGACCGCCTCGACCGCATCGGCCAATATGGACGGTCGCTGGCGTCCGCCGTTATGCTCCTCTCCCTTGCCCAGAAGGAGATATTTGCCAAATCCCAGCCGCTGAGCGGTTTTGTAAAGGCTTTTTTCGCATACCAAAGACGCCCTTTTTCGGGAAAGGTCGCCCTCAGGAGTGTGAGGGTTGGAAAGATAAAGGTTTTCGGCAGATATAAATCCCAGCACCGAATCACCCAGAAATTCGAGGCGTTCGTTACTTTCGCTGACCAGTCCCCTGTTTTCGTTCACATAGGAGCTGTGGACAAAAGCCGCCCTGAGCAGCTGCTCGTTGCGGAATGTATATCCAATTTTCTGCTGGATCTCCTTCATTGTACCGCCGCCTTTATGTCATCGATATTGTCGGCGATATCGCCGCATATGCCCGAGTTTACAGCTCTGGCGGCCTGGAGTATAGCGCTGCGGAAAGCATAGTCGCTACAGGAGCCGTGAGCCTTGATAACCGGCTTTGAGATACCCAGAAGCATTGTTCCGCCGATCTCGTTATAGTCCATTTTCTTTTTCATGTTTTTGATCCCGGAACCGACCATAAGCGCGGCGAGCCTGGTAATTATGTTCTTTTTAAAGATGCTTTTCAGCTCTCCGCTCATATAGATGGCAACGCCCTCGATGGACTTGAGCAGCACATTACCGGCAAAGCCATCAGCAACTACCACATCGACCTCGCCGTTAGGGACTCCTCTGGCCTCGACATTGCCCACAAAGTTCAGCTTTCCCTGTTCTCCGGCCCGTTTAAGTATCTCGTAGGTCTTCTTTTGCAGCTCGGTACCCTTGGTAGGCTCGGTCCCGTTATTCAGCAGTCCGACTCTGGGAGCTTCGATACCCAGCTCTTTTTTTGCAAAATAGCTGCCCATAAAGGCAAACTGGGTCAGGTATTCAGTGCTGCACTCAGCATTGGCTCCGCAGTCAATAAGCACTACACCTCCGGATGCCGAAGGCAACACAGGGGCCAGGGCGGCTCTGCGGATACCCCGAATGCGTTTTACCGTAAGGGTCGCTGCTGTCAACAGCGCACCCGTATTACCCGCAGAAACAAAAGCGTCGCCTTCGCCCTCTGCCAGCATTTTCAGCCCGCGCACCATAGACGAATCCGGATATTCCTTAAGCACAGAAACGGCGCTGTCGGTCATATCAACGACCTCAGTGGCATTGGAGATAGCAACGCCCCTGGGCAGGGTAGTGATCCCCTGCTGCTGCATGACCCGCAAAATGTCCTCGCCCCGTCCTACCAGGATGATATCAGCTTCCAGCTCTTTAGCGGCCAAAAGCGCACCATTGACCATCGCCTGGGGCGCGTTGTCACCGCTCATGGCGTCAACAATTATCTTCATCTGCTTCATCCTTTCCCACCATACGGTCGATCAGCTCAAGCGATCGTCTGGCAACCTCTGCATATTTGTTTTTCTTTCCTTTGACCCGGTATTCCAACTGCTCCATGATCCCGAAATTAACATTCATGGGCTGAAATTTTGTAACTGACGGGTCCGACACATAGGCCGCCAAAGCGCCTATGGCAGTTTTTGCAGTAAAGTCCGGTTCGGGTCTGCCCAGGATCCGGCACCCCATAGTCACCGCCGCCGTAAATCCGGACGCAGCGGATTCCACATAGCCCTCAACGCCTGTCATCTGCCCCGCAAAGGCCAGCCGCGGTTCTCCCTTGACTGAAAAGTTCCTTTCCAGAAGCCTTGGAGAATCGATGTAAGTATTGCGGTGCATAACACCGTATCTCAAAAATTCAGCGTTTTTCAGAGCGGGTATCATGGAAAACACACGTTTTTGCTCTGGAAATTTCAGATGAGTCTGAAACCCGACTATATTGTAGATTGTGCCACTCTGATTATCCCTTCTTAGCTGAACCACCGCGTACGCTTCTTTGCCTGTTCGTGGGTCTTTAAGTCCCACAGGCTTCATAGGGCCATATCGCATGGTATCCTCTCCACGGCGAGCCATGACCTCAATAGGCATACAGCCTTCAAACACGCTGCTATCCTCAAAGCCGTGGACATTGGCCTGCTGAGCAGCCATCAGTTCCTGTCTGAAAGCAATATACTGGTCACGGTCCATGGGGCAGTTGATATAATCCGGAGTACCGCGATCGTATCGGGAAGCGAAAAACGCGTTTGCCATATCAATGCTTTCAAAGCTGATAAGAGGAGCCGCCGCATCAAAAAAGCTCAGATACTCCGCGCCGCCAAAATAGCGGCGGATATCGTCGGCCAGAGGATCAGCGGTCAGCGGTCCGGACGCAACTATGGTCCATCCCTCCCGCGGGACCTCGGTCACTTCCCGATGCTCAACAGTGATCAGGGGACAGCTCTCGATCCTGGCAGTGACAGCAGCGGAAAAGCCGTTTCTGTCCACCGCCAGAGCGCCACCGGCTTCCACACGGTTTTCGTCCGCGCACTGGATTATCAGGCTCCCGAGGCGACGCATTTCCTCCTTAAGCAGGCCCACAGCATTTTCAAGCCGATCACTGCGCAGAGAGTTGGAGCATACCAGCTCCGCAAAAGTATCGGCGCTGTGAGCCGGAGTTTTCCTGTCCGGCTTCATTTCTACAAGAGTTACCGGAATATTCAGTTTGGCCAGCTGCCACGCAGCCTCACAGCCGGCCAGGCCGGCTCCAATAACGGTAGCTTTATTGTTCATCAGCAGTTTTCTTTCTGGTGGTTCTTTTCTTTTTGGGTTTTTCGTCAGCAGGCGCATCGGTTTTGTCGTTCTTCTGAGGGTCGAATGGAGCTTCTTCTGCCGCAGGCTCAACGGTTTTCTTTTTGTATCCTCCCCGCTTTTCCTCAGGAGTAAAGTTGGAGCATTGTTGGTTGATGCAGAAGGGCTTTCTCTGCCCACGTCCGGATTTCTTAAACATGGTGTTTCCGCAAACCGGACAATCCTCTTTGGTGGGAACATCCCATGTCATGTATCCGCAATCCTTATATCGTTCGCAGGCGTAATAGGCATAGCCTTTTTTGCTTTTGCGTTTCAGCATACGGCTGCCGCAATTGGGGCAGCGACCGGGCATCACTTCGACTATCGGTTTTGTGTTGCGGCAATCGGGGAATCCGGGACAGGCAAGGAATTTGCCAAAGCGTCCGTTTTTGACCACCATGTTTTTGCCGCAAAGCTCGCAGATTTCATCAGTCACCTCATCAGGAACCTTGATACGCACGTCCTTCAGATCCTCCTCCGCCTTTTCCAGGGTCTGGTGGAAGTCTCCATAAAAATCTCTCAGGACCTGTTTCCAGCCGATGGTGCCTTCTTCGACCTTATCAAGGTTTTCTTCCATACCGGCGGTGAATCCGATGTCAACAATGTCGGTAAATTTGTCCTTCATAAGGCCGGTGACGACCTCGCCCAGCTTGGTGGGATAAAGGTTCTTGTCTTTTTTCTCCACGTAGTCACGGTCGATTATGGTCGATATCGTGGTAGCATAGGTACTTGGACGGCCAAAACCCTTTTCTTCCATGGCGCTGATAAGGGACGCCTCTGTATATCTGGCAGGAGGCTGAGTAAAATGCTGCTGCGGTTCATATTTTTGCAGCCGGACCTCCTCGCCCTCCTTAAGCTCAGGCAAGGGTGTTTGCTTCTTTTCGTTTTTATCGTCGTCCTTGCCTTCTTCGTAAGCAGCGGTGTATCCGGGGAACTTCATGGCCTGATGATTGGCCCTGAACAGGTATCCGGCAGACTGAGTGTCGATCACCACCGTGTCATAAACCGCAGGAGCCATCTGGCAGGCAGCGAACCTGCTCCAAATCATTTTGTAAAGACGGTACTGGTCGTTGGTCAGGCTGGCCCTGATACTCTCCGGGTCCAGAGTTACGTCAGTGGGTCGAATAGCCTCGTGAGCGTCCTGAGCGTTGCTTTTTACCTTAAAGTGTCGGGGCTGTCCTGCATAATAATCGCTGCCGTACCGGCGGATAATTTCGTCTCTCACTGCTGCCAGCGCCTCTTCGGAGAGTCTCAGAGAGTCGGTCCTCATGTAGGTAATAAGGCCAACAGGACCCGCTCCCGCTTCGACCTCGACCCCTTCGTAAAGCTGCTGAGCTATGGTCATGGTCCTTTTAGGGGTCATGTTGAGCTTTCTTGAGGCATCCTGCTGGAGAGTTGAGGTTATATATGGGGGCGGCGGCGATTTTTTCTTTTCGCCGCGCTTGATGGTTTTTATCGTAAAGGGTCCGTTTTGGGTAGCAGATATTATTTCGTCCACCTGTTCCCGGGAGTTCAGCTCCATCTTTTTGTCGATCCCGTGGAAGCGGGCAGTGTATTCTCCCTGCTTACCAATAAGCTCAAACATTACGTCGATGGTCCAGTATTCTTCGGGAACAAAGGCGCGTATTTCTTCCTCCCGGTCGACCACCAGACGGGTCGTCACCGATTGGACGCGTCCGGCGCTGAGGCCCCTGCGTATTTTCTTCCAAAGAAGGGGGCTGAGCTGATAACCCACAATACGGTCAAGGATGCGTCGAGCCTGCTGAGCATCCACCAGGTTTTCGTCAATAGCTCGGGGGTGCTTGAGACTTTCGATAACGACTTTTTTGCTTATTTCGTTGAATGTAACTCTTTTGGCCTTCTGGTCGTCAAGCCCAAGGAGTATTTTCAGGTGCCAGGATATAGCCTCGCCCTCCCGGTCCGGGTCAGTTGCGAGATATACGACCGAGCTTGAATCGGCAGCAGCCTGAAGCTCTCTTATCATATCCTGTTTATCCTTAAGCGGCTGGTAATCGGGTTCAAAATCGTTTTCAAAGTCAATGCCCATAGTACTCTTGGGCAGATCGCGTAAATGGCCCAGACAGGCCTTTACCTGATAATCGCTTCCAAGGTACTTTCCTATGGTTTTGGCTTTGGTGGCAGATTCCACTATCACCAGATTCTTTTTCGGCATTTTGTTCCTCCAGATCTATTGCTTCTTCCGGTCTGCCAGAGAATATTTCTTCCCACTGCTCTGCTTAACGATCCCTTTAATTTCGAGCAAAGTCAGCGATGCCAGCACTCTGGCGGCCTTAAGCTGAGTAATATCAATAATGTCATCAACATGGCGGGTCTTGGCGCCGATGGCTTCGATCACCGCCATGGAGTCAGGATCCAACCCGTCTATCCGTTGATGATAAGCCCTGTTTTCCCCGTTGTCAATCTCTTTTTTGTCGATTCCGGGGGACGAAGGGTCTGGCGATTGGCAAATTTGGGGTTCTGGCGTCTCGATTTTGGGTTCTTTCACAGGGACGGCAGAATCGATCCTTATGTCCAGAGTATCTCTTTTATAAACCGCCCTGTCCGGTCGAAGATGGGCATATTCCGAAACCACGTCCCATCCTCTGGTGACCAGAGCAGCTCCCTCTTTTATCAGCTGATTGCTCCCGGCGCTTATGTAGTTGTCGATGTTGCCGGGGACGGCAAACACATCTCTGCCCTGATCCAGCGCTCGCCGGGCTGTTATGAGCGATCCGCTCCGCAGGGGACATTCGACCACCACAGCTCCATAGCACATACCGGATATCAGCCGGTTTCTAACAGGAAAATGCTCCTTCTTGTGGGCCGTTCCCGGAGGATACTCGCTGATGACCATACCCTTTTCAACAATGTCTTCATAAAGACGCCTGTTGCTTTTGGGATATATTATGTCAACTCCGCCGCCCAACACCGCAACTGTCGGCTTCCCTGCCAGCAGCGCGCCCTGATGCGCCATGGCGTCGATACCCTCGGCCATGCCCGAAACCACCAGCGCTCCGCAGTTGGCCAGCTGATACCCCATCCTTTTGGATGAAAGAGCGCCGTAGGCCGAACATTTTCTCGTTCCCACCACGGCGATAGGAAGCTGGGACGAAAAATCCAGATGATTCCCGATCGCATAAAGCACCAGGGGTGGATCGTCAATATATCTCAGCATTTGAGGATAGGCAGCATCCTGTTGGGCAATGACGGAAATATGCTTTTCGGCACACTGTTCAGCAATTGCTTCGACCCTGGCCATGTCGCGATCCATTAAGATCTCCACATCAGCTCCGGTAAGGCCGTCAACCATTTTGAGACTCTTTTCGTCAGCCTTGTAAACTCCCTCCGGTTCGCCAAACCAGCGCAGAGCATCAAGCTTTTTCTTCAATCCCAGATTTTCCAGGCTGGACAGCCAGATCCAGTATTTTAAAGCGGACATAGCATCCTCCCGTCAATAACCTTTTCTCATTTCCCACATAACAATAGACGCGGCAGAGGCGGCATTCAGCGATTCGCAGCTTTCGCTGATGGGGATGATCACGTGCAGCTCCGCCGCATCCAGCAGCTGGCTCGATATGCCGCTGCCTTCGCTGCCGATTATAACGGCCGCACCGCTCATATCCACCCCCCGTATATCGCGGGCAGTATCTGAAAGCGCGGTCGCTATCAGCCTGACATTTTCCTCTGCCGCCCGGAGGATAAGCCGTGACCGACTCATCTGACACATCTTTTGACGGAAAATTGCGCCCATTGTTGCCCTGACCACCTTGGGATTATAGGGGTCAGCACAGCCCTCGCAGAGGATTATCTGTTCAATACCCAAAGCGTCAGCGGTCCTTATCATGGTCCCCAGATTTCCGGGATCCTGAATACCGTCCAGAACCAGGGCGGACCGTATACTTTCAGGCTCTGTCATTTCCGGCATGGCGCAGACGAACAGAGCTTCCTGAGGTGTGGTAAGGGAGGATATGCTTTTCATCAGCTGGGGACTGACCCTGACCTGTCGAACGCTTTCATCCATAGGCGGAAGCTCGTAATCTCCCGATGCGACCGCTATTTGAAGCTGAGCCTTGACCGCTTCTTCCATCAGCTTAACACCCTCGCCAACAAACTGGTGGTTGTCCCAGCGGTAGCTGCGGCTGCTTTGCAGCTTTCTGATATGGGATAATAGATCATTGTTCTTTGATGTTATCGTTGTTATCATAGCTTTTCAACCGCTTCTATTTCTGAATATCGGCCCACCAGAACCATTATGGAATCCTTTTTCAGCACATACTCGGCTCCGGGGGACACGTTGATATCTTTTCCTTCCCTGATCGCGATGATGTTGACACCGAATTTTGCTCTGATCCCGATGCTTCCAATAGTTTTCCCGGCCCATGCCCCAGGCAGCTCGATCTCGGCAATACCAAAATTATCTGAAAGCTCGATAAAATCGAATATACTGGCAGACGAAAGGTCCTGGGCCAGTTTGTGAGCCATTTCCCGTTCGGGAAAGACCACCTTGTCAGCTCCAACCTTTTGGAGAACGGTCTTGTGAAGGTCGCTGGTCGCCTTGCATATCACCTGCTTCACTCCCAGCTCCTTAAGGGTCACCGTAGCCATTACGCTGGCTGCTACGTCGGTACCGATACCCACAACGGCACAGTCGAAATTTCCTGCGCCAAGGCTTTTCAGCGTCGCCTCGTCCCTGGCATCGCAGGTTATGGCATGGGTCACCGAATCGGCAACAGCGTTGACCCTGTCTTCGCGGCAATCTACCGCCAGGACTTCGTGACCCAGCTTAAACAGCTCCGTAGCCACGGAGCCGCCAAACCGGCCAAGTCCTATGACCAGATATGATCCTTTGCTCATATGAATACCTCATATACTCAACCAATGAAGACCTGCCCATCGGCGAATTTTGTTTTTCCTGTATCCTTTTTGCCCAGCATGAAGGCAATGCCAATAGTCATAACGCCTACCCTGCCGAAAAACATATACACGGCGATCAATATGGTGGATGCGGCGTTCAGGCTTCCGGTTATTCCGGCACTCAGGCCAACGGTGGCCAGCGCTGATACCGTTTCGTAAAGGGTGTCAAGTACGCCTATGCCCGTGGTACAGGATATGAATATGGCTCCGGCCACTGCCAGAGTGCTTATAATCAAAAACAGGCTGTTGGCGCTGCTTATCTGATCCTGGGTTATGGTTCGGCCAAAGGCGGTTACGTACTTTTTGCCCTTAAGTGAAGCAGCACAGGCCAATACCATAATGCCCGCGGAAACAGTCTTAACGCCCCCGGCAGTAGAGCCGGGGCTTCCGCCAATAAGCATAAGCACAATGGAAAACAGTTTGGACGCGTCAGTCAGTTGGCTCTGGTCAATAGTCGAATAGCCGGCGGTGCGCAAGGTCACCGACTGGAAGAAGGATGCCAGCAGGCGCTGACCAAAGCCCATGCCCTTCATGGCAGCTTCCTTTTCCTGGAAAAAGAAAAAAACTGTTCCCGCAGCCAGGAGAATAGCCGATATACTAAGCACCAGTTTTGTATGAAGCCGGAGCGTTTTGGTTTTTCGATAATTCAGAATATCTTCCCATACAAAAAAGCCCAGACCTCCGATGATAACAAGTGCCGCAACCGTCAGGCATACCAGGGGGTCCGATGCATAAAGCATCAGGCTTGAGCCAGGGGACAGTATCCCCAAAATATCAAATCCCGCGTTGCAGAAGGCCGAGATGGAATGGAACAGCCCTCTGGCAATGCCCCCTGCCCAGCCAAACCGGGGAACGAACCTGACAGACAGCAGCACGGCTCCTGCCAGCTCAAAACCAAAGGTGGCTGCCACCACGTGACGGACCAGTCGCACCATTCCTTCGAGGCCGGAAACGTTATATGACTGAGCTATTATAAGCCTTTGCCGAAGGTCGATCCTGCGTCTCAGCAGCATCGAAGCGATGGACGCAATGGTAACAAACCCCAGTCCACCGACCTGAATAAGGCAAATTATTACCACCTGTCCAAAGGTACTCCACAGGCTGTAGGTATCGCCCAGGGCCAACCCTGTCACGCAGGTGGCCGAAGTGGCCGTAAAAAAAGCCGTCAGCACTCCGCGGCTGCGCCCGCTGCGGGAAGCAGCGGGCAACATCAGCAGCAAAGTGCCCAGAACAATGATCAGCGCAAAGGCAGCAACGATCACCTGGGTGGTTCTGCCATATTTTGCTTTCTGTTGTCTTTTTATAAGAAGGTATCTGATGTGCTGAGTCATATTATTCAGCCTGAAGCAGGGCATTGAGCATAGCCACAGCGGCCTCGGTAGTCGCTATATCCTCTTCCTTTTGAGTTACCGAGCTGTGGTCAAGAATGCTGGCATACAGGCTGCCAAGTCCCGCTCTTTCCATGATCGGGCAATCAGCCAGGGATACCCGGCATTCGTTGGCTACATCAGCTTCGAAGCCAAAGGTTTCCAGCTTGTCAAAATATTCAAGAGACGGCTCGCAATAAAGGTTAGAGCAGCTTTCGTCCATCAGATACAGGGCATATTGGGAATCTGTCATGCACAGCCAGATGCGCTCCTGATTGCTCATGCCCAGATCACTATCGCCCATATACATGATCACATATTCGATCTCGACCCTGCCGTTGCCGTCAATATCGGGAACAACAGTTTTCAGCAGCGAGTCTATCTCGTCCAGAGCATCCTCGTCGATGTTGCTGCGGGCAGCAATTACCACGCTGGTATCATAGTTTACCTGCTTCAAAGCGTCGATTAGCAGGAAACCAACAATAACTACCAAAACCGCAACGGCGAATATCTTCCATTTGTTTTGAAACCAGAATATATTAACAAACCAGTCGTTAAAATTCTCTCTGTCTTTGTATTTCTGACTATACTGTTCAGCTCGTCCTTTCATAAACAGGCTCCTTGTATAAATACTCTTTCCGTAAAATCAGCACTCGGAAAGGCGGCATCTTCTCTCCATTATAAAGTCATAATACACCAAAGCTGTCAATCCGTCAATTCTTTCCTTATTAATATTGTAGCCCGGAGGTCACCGGTTTATTATCTCGCACATCAAGTTTCTGTTCTTCCCAACAGCCGGAACGAACGTAAGTTCGTTCCGGAGACTGTCAAAAAACCTCGTAGAGTTCGCCGCGTTAGCGGCGAATAAATTCACATATGTAATTTTCGGCGGC
>CAYLKH010000040.1:0-20393 GCA_964384255.1 uncultured Oscillospiraceae bacterium
GTCATGTTCACCTCCCCTTTCTGGTCGCCGCGCTTCGGCGGCGGTTCGCTGGGCGATAATGCTTTATACAGGGAAAGAGAGGCGCACGCACTGTGATGCATCTCTTTCCCTGTATAAAGCTATTCTTTTTTTGTCCAAGCGAGGGCTGCAAAAAGCCCGAAAAAGACTTTTTGCAGCCCCATTATGTTTTATTATTTACTTTGCCATGTATCTTTCGTAGGCGGCCTGATATATCTCGATGCATTCCTCAATGCCCATGTCGTAAACCTGAGCAATAAAGCCATCCCACTCGTCGAAAGATTTGTCACCTGTCATGAACTTGGACAGGTTTTCGGAAACATAGGTGTCGATATCGGCGTAGATCCTGGAATACTCAGAGCCTTCGTCGGCAGTCATCGCAACGGCAGAAGGAACCGTGTATTCCCAGTCGGTGCCATCGGTCCAGATATCGTCGCAAGCCTTCATGGCGTCAGAATATTTATAATAATCGCCGTAAATATCATAAACAAGGTTGATCTGCAAAACGTATTTCGCGTTGTAGATCATGGAGTTATATCCATCAGGAGGAGTTATCATCTGTTCGGTCCAAGCCGGTTCGCCATTTTCGTCCAGATAATAGGATTCGCCCTCGACTCCCCAGCGCTGGACTCTGGTCATTTCTTTGCTGTACCAGAAATCGTTCCACTGTACTGCCAGTTCGACATTTTTGCAGGCGGAGGTGATGGTGATGCCCTGACTGTTAACAAAGGTGGGAACGGAGCCGAAATGCAGCGTGTCGTCCTCGTTCATCCGCAGATTGTATGTAGGCTCCACCAGAAAATCGCCGTTGTAATAATCCTCGCCAGCCAGCTGATAATCGTCCAGCATAGAGGTGTTATTGTGAAGAACGCCGGAAACACCGGTGGTGATATTAATAGTATAGGTATTGCTGAGAGGCTTGTCGTTGTCGGTCTGATAGCTGGGGGAAACAAGGCCCTCGTCTATCCACTGGCGGATCATCATCAGATATTCCTTAAAGCTTTCGTCCAGCAGGCCGAACTTAAGCTGACCATCCTGAACGTAATAGGTCCCGTCGGAGCTGCTCATGCCGGCAGTGCTTGCGCCAAGGGTACCATATCCGCCGATAATAGCAGTAACGTTAGTTTCAGCAGACAGCAGCAGGGGTTCAGTCGCGCCGAACTCAGTTTTGAAAGCAGTCAGCACGTCATGCATCTGGTCATAGGTCTTGGGTTTTTCCATACCCAACTCGTCCAGCCAGTCCTGACGGATGATAAGTCCCTGATTGGTCAGAGGTTCGTCATTATTGATGCAATAGAAAGCGACGATATTGCCACCATCGGTCACAACATCCTTCTTGGCAGCTCCGTCGTCAAGATTGATAAGATAATTGAAATTGGGAGCGTACTCCTCGAGATAAGGAGTCAGGTCGATGGCAAAATCTTCTTCAACAGCCAGATCGAGGCCGCCGCTATAGTTCATACGGTGGACCATATCCGGCCAGTCGCCGGATACGACCATCAGGTTGAACTGCTCAGTAGAGGTGGTTTCGTTGGTTATTTTGAAATCGATGTGGACCCCGGTGTATTCTTCCATAGCAAGGTAAACCGGGTGGGAGGCAAATCCGTCCTCATAGAAGGTGCTGAGTCCGATAACAGAGTCGGTCCATAGCAGGAAGCTGGCATCATCTCCGCCCTCAACCAGAGGATAGGGGGTGAAGTCCAGGCCATCGGAATAATCCACCTCGGGCATGGCAGTGACCTCTTCGGCAGTTTCTTCTTCGGTGACGGTTTCTTCTTCCCTTTCGTTCTGGGCGGGAGCCGATACTTCGTCAGCAGGAGACGCGGCAACGCTTTCAGTAACGGCAGGCTCAGTGTCGTCAGCCCTGGAACCGCATCCGGCAAGCAGGGAAAGCATCGTCGCCAGAGCAAGGATCAAGCAAACAATAGTCTTTTTCATAATGGTAACCTTTCTCCAAATGTATATATAGAATCATAGTATAATCACGGGATTTCCGCAATTCCAATTAGAATACCGATTATTCCCGAACGGAATTCATAAAACTCACACAGTCAACACACCGAAATCAAATAAAGCGAAAAATTGACCCGGGTCGAACTCTGTGGTAAAATGAGCAAAAATCTATTTGGAGATGATAACCATGTTCCGTGAAATGCGTAGAAAAAACCAGCATCTTGACCAGTCAGAGATCGCACGAATACTGACAACTGCCAGCTCCGGGGTCCTTGCCCTGCTGGGAGACGACGGTTATCCCTACGCGGTTCCGATGAGCTATGCATACAACGACGGGAAGCTGTACTTCCACTGCGCCAAATCCGGCCACAAGCTGGATGCCATCAGGAACTGCACCAGGGCCAGCTTCTGCGTAGTAGATATGGACCATGTCGTGGCAGCAGAATACACCACCTATTTCCGCAGCGTCATCGCCTTCGGGCAAATACGCGTCCTTGAAGACGAGGATGAAATGCGAAAGTCTATCCAATATCTGGCAGAAAAATATGGCCCCGGCGATCCTGAGCAGGACCGCAAGGCCATCGAACGGGAGTTTTCCATCCTTTGTATGTTTGAAATGACTATAGACCACGTTACTGGCAAAGAAGGCAGAGAACTGGCCAACCAAAGGCGCCAACGCTCCGAATAAAAAGAAATGACCCTCAACCGGCTTACACCACCGTCGAGGGTCATTTCTTACAATTTTTAGGTTCTATCATTGGTTAACCTCGCTTTCTGCAAACTCAGCGGCTCTCAGGTCGTCATGCTCCCGTAACATGTTAAATACATTTTTCTTCTCAGTCACTGCTGAGCATCTATATAAAACGGAAGTAGGTGGAAAAAGCCGCAGAACCGGTCCGGAAGTATCTCACGGCCTAAGGCTTACCTGTACATTGGACTCACCCTTTCTTGTTCTGACTACAATTTATCACAAATCCATCCTCTTGGCAATAGTCATTTTTGTACGAAATGCATAACCAGAAATTGTATATCTCGCAGAATTTGGTCAGACTTAACCCCGCAAGTGTTGACTATGTGATGCGGGTTTAATATAATAAATATGTTAGGCTTTCGGATATAATGCCGCAGGTCCGACATATTTATTATTCTGCGCAAAAACTGCCGTAAAGCTTCATCGCTTTGCGGCAGTTTCAGGTTTTATTAAACCCATATCAGGCATTTTGAACTTTATTTTCGGAAAAGACCTGGGCAGGCACATTCTGAGATTTGATGACCGTCATTATGTAGCTGTAGATCTGCTTTGCGCACTGGTCCTCGTCCATTTTGGACGAATCCACGCAAATGTGATATTTTGCAGCATTGCCCCAATCTTTGTCGGTACCGTGGTAGAAGCTGCGGCGCTGGTGATCCAGCTTTTTCAACATGGCGGCAGAAGCAGAGTTATCTTCGGTCATCATGCGTTCAAGCCTTGTGTCTTCGTCACCGTGGATATAAACGCTGATGCAGTGTGGTTCATTTTCAAGGGCGGCACGGCCAAACCTGTCAACAATTACGCAGGAACCTCCCACAGCCAGAGTTTTGACGGCAGCCATTTCAGCAGAGGCCATACGTCCCTGAGTGGGAAGGTTCAGCATTCCTTCGTTCTCAGCCTCCAAATCGTAAGCGCCTTTAATGGGGATACCGTCGTACCGCTGCAAAACACCGAGAGAAATGTTGCCCATTTTGGCTGCACGCTGTAGTATCTCCTGGTCATAGCAGGGAACGTCGAGCAGCTGTGCCAGTTTTTCAGCGATAGCTGTACCGCCGCTATAGGCTTCCTGCTCCACAGTGACCACCAGATCTTCGAGATGGAAGGCAGCGGGTTTTTTCCGTTTTTCCTTAATGGCACCAAATTCGATACCGAAGGTACCGCCTTCAATAAGGATATAGGACAGGATGCCCACGACCAAAGCCCAGTTCAGGCTGGCAATATACACAGTGGCTCCGGTAATACCGGCAGTGCCGGCAGCAGAACGGTCGTCCTTGACCTGTTCAATGGCGATATAGGAGCAGGCATAAGCCTGAACCACAAGAGTAACCGCCAACGCAACGGGAAGCACAGGCTGAAGCAGGCCGGTAAGGGGCAAAATAAGTACGCAAAGAGCAGTGGACAGTTTGAAGGAGCCCAAACCACCAAACAGAGACTTCATGGATTCTTTGCCTTCCTTATATCGCTCGCCGATAGATACGGTGACAGCAGCCCACAGGGGTCCAGCCAGAGCTGTAAAGGGGCAGAATATCGCCAGAATAAGGTTGCGGACACCGGTGATGATATTTGTCTTGTTGGAATTTACATTCAGCTTTTCGTCGGGTCTTGCTTCCTGGCATTCGGAAAGAACAGCTTCGGAGGTGATTATTTCGCCAAAGGCGATGATATAAACGGCAAAAGCGACGGGAATAGCGTTAATAAAGGTCTGGGCAGAGGGCAGGCCAATGGCGAAAACGCTGGCAGTGCGGAACAGCTCGCCAAAGTTCAGCGGATTCAGCCCCCACTGGATCACAGGCAGCTCCAGTTCGCCGGAAACAAAGCCCACAGCCATGGCGACCAGCAGGCTGGACATCATGCCATATTTGGTGATCTCACGGTATACCCGGCTGCGCTGCTTGCCCTTTTTGGAGATGGCAGAATACAGAACAAACAGGGCAACGATAGAACCGGAGCCAACGGACAGAGGATACTGGGACAGATATCCGCCTTCGCCGATGACCCTGGAAAGGGCGGCGATAGCAGCGCCCAGGAGGATACCGGCCTTAAGCGAAGCGGGAACGATAGAAATTAGCTTATGGGCAAGTCCGGTAACACCCAGAACGATAAATATAACAGACAGAATAAGCTGCAATGCCATAAGCGCGTGAATAGATTCGATGCCTACAGCAAAGCCGCCCAGATAAACCAGCACCAGCGACAGGGCCGAGGCTATCCATCCGGGAACGACCGGGTCGCCAAAAAGGACATGAAGCAGTCCAAGAGCTTCGGCGATGGCAACAGCGGTCAGAGCCGCTTCATAGGACAGGCCCAGAGTTTCCTGCAAAACGGGAATGGTGGAAAGGCCAACCGCGATCATCAATACGCCCTGGAGCAGCTCAGGCAGCTCCAGCTTGTAGTGGATAAAGGGCAGATTGATCAGTCTTTTTTTCTTCATTAAAACTCTCCTTTAAAGCACAAAAAGCCCACCGTCAGAAAATACACCTGTGGTGTAGGCTTTCTGACGGCAGGCTCAAACCGGATCCTGGACAACCTTTTGGGCGCCCCTCCGGAAAAACTGCAAAAACTTTGACTTGTCTTACTTTTCCGAAACTATCTCGTCGTATTTGGCAAAGATCATTTTCAGCGCGGTAACAATGGCTTTCTTTGCCTGACCGAAATAAACGCGGTCGAATCTGGAAATAAGTGCCTCAGGTCCGTTATCCATATTATACCCCACCAGCAGGTCGGCAACGAACTGCTTTGCCAGCTCGGTAGTCATGGAACACTCTGCGTTGAGGATGGTCCCCATTTGCAGATCGATGACCAGCACAACAACAACAGAGTGATAAATCTCTTCGGACGTGATGTGAGCAGGCAGCTTGGCATATCCGGAAATAAGGATCTTGTCGTTACTTCTCATGTCAATGCCCTCCAAGGCGCAAAAAAATAGCGTGAAAAACAGGTCCTGCCCGCAGGCAAAACTATGTCTTCCATGCCTTACGCGAATCAGGAGGCCAATCGCTTTTGGCGTCAGCTCTGAAACGCTCAGCTATATTCTATATATTATTATATTCGATCAGCCGGGAAAGTCAACAAATTCGTCCCCGGCAATTTGCAAGATAATTTCAAATGTTTGCAAAAAGTTTTGTGCATTTTCGCCTTTTCTACACGGTTTCCATATTTAATTGTAATATTGCTGTTGCAATCGCGCTTTATCTGGTGTATTATATTAGCATATCCGGTTTTTAAAATCCTGTAAAGAGGTGTTAACTATGAAAAGAACTCGACTAAGCGACCGTATCCTTCCCGGGTATACCACCGGCGAGGAAATAGCCAACATGGTCACCCACATTCTGGGCGGAGCCTTTGGCATCGCCGCCACAGCGTTATGCGTAGTGTTTGCCGCAAAGCATCGCAACGTATGGGGTGTTGTGTCGGGAGCGATCTACGGCGCTTCGATGATAATATTATACACCATGTCCAGCATATATCACGGACTCAGTCCCCAGCTCAAGGGCAAAAAGGTCATGCAGGTGCTTGACCATTGCAGCGTTTTTCTGCTCATTGCAGGTACCTATACCCCCATCTCGCTGGCTGCTGTTCGCTCAGTTTATCCCGCCCTGGGGTGGGTAATGTTCGGGGTCATCTGGGCTTTGGCCGCTCTGGGTATAACCCTTAACGCCATTGACCTGAAATCTTTCCGAAAGTTCTCCATGATAACCTACCTTGCCATGGGCTGGATGGCTGTTTTGACCCTGCCCCAGGTCATCAGAGCAATAACGCTGAGGGGATTTATGCTTTTGCTGCTGGGTGGTATTGCCTATACCATAGGCGCAGTGCTTTATATGCTGGGCAAAAAGAAGAATATCCGATATATCCACAGCGTTTTTCACGTGTTTGTTCTTATTGGCAGTCTGCTGCAATTTTTCTGCATCCTCTTGTGCATAATGTGACCAGTCCTGATTTTTGCCATATTTTTGTCATTATTGTAGCTATATATACAAACTGTTGCAATATTTTGATTGCAAAGGTTTGGTGAATTATGTTAAAATATTGTATGGATTTTGCGAAGTTTCTGTTTGCGATCCATACAATATTTTTATATTGAAAGAAGGAGAAACCATGAAAAAGAGAATTCTGGCCCTGCTTCTGGCAGTCTGTATGCTTCTGGCTCTGATGGTTGGTTGCAGCAGCAAGGAAAAGGCTCCCGCCGAAAGCTCCGCACCCGAGGAAGCTTCTGCCCCCGCATCCGAAGAGCCGACTCCTGAGGCTCCCGCCCCCGTCGAAGCCCCCAGCGCAGACCTGGAAGACGTTGTGGCCGACGAAACTGTTGTCGACACCCGCACGGCTGTTGAGCTGCCCCTGACCGAGGAAGAGGTCCACTTCACATTCTTCCTGTCCGGCCCCGGCGGCGCAGCAAGTAACTATGTATCGTCCTATTCCGACTACCTCCACTGGAACAAGTCCTTTGAACTGACTAACGTGTACATCGACTTTGACGAAGCCGACTTCATGACCTCCAGCGAAAAGTTCAATCTGATGATAGCCTCCGGCGATTACACCGACTTTATCGCCGGTACCGAAAACTTCTCCAACGGCGCAGACTACGCTGTTGAAGAAGAGATCGTTATCGACCTGACCGATTATCTGGAGCAGTACGCCCCTAACTACAGCTACTACCGCACTCAGACCAAGTTCCTGGAAAGCGCTACCCGCACCGTGGGCGGTCATGTGGTATCCTTCTATGAGCTGTTCTCCGACTTTATCGGCCCCTTCTTCGGTGCCTTTATCCGTCAGGACTGGCTTGACGATCTGGGTCTCGAAAAGCCCGAGACTTACGACGAATATCACGACGTTCTTATGGCCTTCAAAACCGAAAAGGGCGCTTCCAAGCCCATTATGTTCGATTCGACTCTGGTTGGCAACGATAACTTCTTCGTTGGCGGCTACGGCATCACCTCCACCTTCGGCTCTGCCAACGCTAAGGAAAGCTACTGGTATGTGAACGACGGCGTTGTAAAATGCGGACTGGTAGCAGACGAGTATTACGACTATCTGTGTATGCTCCGCGATTGGGTCCAGGAGGGTCTTATCTCCAAAGACTTCCCCTCTGAGGCCGGCGCTATGGCATCCGACGGCATGGCAGACATCGCCAACGATCAGGTCGGCGTATTCTTTAACGGCGCACCTATGATGTCCATGTATGTCCGTCAGGCTGTGGATCCCGATTTCCGGATCGTTGCCGGCTATGACCCGGTTCTGGAAAAGGGCGAAAAGGTCCACGTTGACACCACCGAATACGACTTCGGCGGCGAGCGCGTTTCCATCACTACCGCCTGCAAAAACGTAGAACTGGCTGTAAAATACTGGGATTGGTGGTTCACTGATGACGGTATAATCCTTGCCAACTACGGCGTTATTGGCGAGACCTGCGAGATCGGCGACGATGGCCAGCCCCATTACACCGAAATGGTAACCAACAACCCCGACATTGCCGCAGGCGATGCCATCTCCATCTACACCGGCCGTAACAGCACTCCCTCCTGGGCTTCCAACTCCAAGCTCCTGGTTTCTTACAGCGGCGACGAAGCCGAAGCCTTTGAGATCTGGGCATCCTGCCGTGACAACCGGGACGCTTATCCCGTAGTTGCCATGCTGACCGCCAGCGAGATCGAAACCTATGCATCCAACTCCTCCGAATACGAGACTTATTGTGACGAAACTCGTTCCCTGTTCGTTACCGGCGAAAAAGAGCTGAACGAACAGACCTGGCAGGAATATCTGGACATTATGTATCAGATGGGTATGCAGGAAAATATCGACCTGAAGCAGGCCGCTTACGACCGCTACATGGCTCAGTAACAGATAGCTGCTCTTGTTTCCGTAAGAGCCATAGCAAAAACCGTCCGGATTTTTCCGGACGGTTTTTGCTGCTGTATTTACAGGTTAATAAGCAGTGGCGGAGATCACAGTTCTCCATCCCCTGGCCATTTAAAATCAGCCTTTGCTTGCTACGTAACGGTCGTAGGAAGCCTGGTAGATCTCGATGCACTCCTCGATGCCCATGGACTTGATGGTGCCAACGAAATCGTCCCATTCGTCAAAGCTCTTTTCGCCGGTGATGAACTTCATAACGTTCTCTTCGGCGTAGGTGTCGATATCGGCCAGCAGAGTGGCAGAGCGTTCGCTCTCTTCAACAGTCAGAGACATGCTGGAGGGCAGAACGTAAGCATCGTCGCCGGACTCGGTCCAGAGCATGAAAGCGTCGATGGTTTCCTGACGATAGTTGGGCCAGTCCTTGGTGGAGCTGGTGAGAGAAGGAGTCTGAGAAGCGCAGTAATAAGCAATAGCGAAGTTGGTCATAAAGAAGTCGGGGTTGTTCAGAACAGCGTCGGTATACTGGGGTTCGCCGTCGACATATTCGAAGCTGAGGCCTTCAACGCCATAGGCGGTAAGGGTCTGTCCTTCTTCGGTGTACCAGAAGTTCATCCACTTTGCAGCCAGCTCGGGGTTGGTGCAGTTGGTACTCATGGCAACGCTGTTAGAAGCGGAGCCTTCTCCGTTGGTGCCGAAGTGGAACATTTCACCTTCGGTGAGAACGGGTTCCTGAGTGCCGACCAGAGCGAAGTTGGGGTCGGAGGACTTGGAAATGTAGGTACCCATAATGTCGCCCTGAGCATACCACAGAGCAGCATTGCTGCCCAGGATCAGGGAGTCAGCATTGGAAGCCATGGGGTCGTTGGTCATGGAGATGAAGTCCTGGTTGATGAGACCTTCGGAATACCACTTGTTCATCATAACAAGGTAATCCTTCCAGCTGTCAACAACGTAACCGGAGGTAACGACGCCTTCCTCGATGAGGAACATATTGTTGCCGCCTTCGTTAGGCATACCGGAGGTGCCGTAGCCGCCAACCCAGCCGTTGCCCTGCTGCTGGGAAGAACCGGTCAGCATGAAGGTATCGGAAGGATCATAGGTGGTCTTGGCAGCGGTCAGATATTCATAGTAGTCATCATAGGTAACAGGCATATCCATGCCGAATTCTTCCAGCCAGTCAGCACGGATCTGGGGACCCTGCTGGGACCAGGAAGCATCGGTAAAGGCCATGAAGTAAGCCATGTAGCCATTTTCGTCAATTGCGGAATCAAGGTAGCTCTGCTGGGAAGAAAGGATATCCCAGTAGTCGCCCATATAGGTGTGTACCAGGTCGGTCAGGTCAACGAAAACTTCGTCGTCGATGGCGGCGGCGGAGCCGTTGGTGTAGGATACGTTGCCGCCGATAAGATCGGGCAGGGAGCCGGAAGCACACATCAGGTTGAACTGTTCAGCCAGAGCGGTCTGAGAAACTGACTGGAAGTGCAGGTCAACACCGGTGATCTCGTTAGCCTTCTGATAAGAGGGCATTTCTTCCATGGTTTCCATATTGGAGGCCAGGAAGCCGGGGAATTCGACAAACATGGTCAGGACTTCGCCGTCAGAGATGGGGTATACGGGATACTCGGGGCTGAATTCGGGTTCGTCGGCAACATCTTCGACGACAGCTTCTTCGCCGTCTTCAGCAGGAGCTTCGACGGGGGTGCTTTCTTCGACAGCGGGAGCAGATTCAGCAGCAGAAGCACTCTCTTCAGCAGCTGGGGTAGTTTCTTCTGTCTTGCTGGAGCAGCCTGCGAATGCGACAGTCAGCATTGCCAGAGCAAGAATCAGAGCAAGATACTTTTTCAGCATTTATTTTTCCTCCTTGTATATTATGCGTTCAGTATTCGCACCTTTAAGCTTATTCCAGTATGCAATAGATGTCAACCCTCAAATTGTTAGAAAAACTACTTTTTTGATACCGCTGTCACTTTTTTGACGTTTTAAAAGACTCATTCAGCCCAGAGGAACACAAAAATGCCGCCCCATTATGGGAAACGGCATTTTTGTGCGTTATGTTTTATTTGCCGATATAACGGTCGTAAGCGGCCTGATTTATCTCGGTAGCTCTTGACAGGCCAAGCTCTTCACACTGAGCGAGGATGGAATCCCACTCGTCCATAGATATCTCGCCCATGATGATCCTGGGGATACGCTCGGAAACGTAGGTGGAGATTTCAGCAGTGATGAAGGACAGTTCCTCGGATTCTTCTGTGGTCAGAACAACTCCGGTGGGAACGATATACTCGGTGTCGGAATTCTGCGCCCAGACTTCCTTGGCATCCATATAAAGGTCAGAAGCCATAAAGTCCATGCGCCCGGCCATGTAAACGCCGAAGAAGCTTCCATAGGGGCAATACAGTCTCAGGCAGCTGGAAATATCAACGCCATATTCGTTGTTAATGACCTTGTCGTCCAGAACGATCTCGCCATCCACCATTTCGTAGGTGTCGCCTTCGACACCATAGTTGTACATCATGACACCGGCATCGGAATACCAGTAGTCTATCCACTGGACAGCGATCTCGGGGTACTCGCACTGAGTGGAGATACAAACATCGTTAGCGGTGGTGTCGACCTTAACGGTGCCGGAGAAGTGGTAAACATCGCCTTCGTTTTCAACAAGGGTGGGCATGGGAACAGCGTTGTAACCCTCGATGGTGGAGGTGTTGTTATAATCGTCGATGCCTTCCAGCTGGGTATCCCAATAGGCAACGCCGCCGTTGATTATCTTGCTGTTCAGGTCAGGATCTCTGGGGTCGAAGATAACGGTCGCAAAATCTTCGTTTATAAGGCCGTTGGAATACCATCTGGTGACGGTTTCCAGAGCTTTGTAATAACCTTCGCTGCTGAGGGTGGTGTAGATAACGTCGTCAACAACGTAGTAGCCCAGGTCGCTGCCGCCGCACTGATAGGAGTCGACGCCAAAGGAACCGGCAGGAACAGAGCAGTTGGAATCCATGTAAACAGGATTTTCCATGTCAAATTCAGACTTGAAGGCCATCAGCACTTCTTCCAGCTGAGCGACGGTCTGAGGAACATCCATGCCCAGTTTTTCCAGCAGGTCACCACGGATAAGGGTGCCGTTTTTGCAGATATAATCGTCGTAGGTGGACTTGAAGTCAAGGATCAGACCGCCATCACTGCGGCACTGCTTGTCGACCAGTTCGTCGGAACAGAGCATATTGTAATAATTGGGAGCATATTCGGGAACAAGATCGGTCAGGTCCATAATGACCTCGCTGTCATAGGCAACAGGCAGGCCACCTACGTACTGGTTACCAAGGCCAACGATGATATCGTCATATTCGCCGCCGGCAATATACAGGTTAAACTGCTCGGTAAAAGCAGCAAAGGTAACAGCGTTCAGCTTAATATGAACGTTGGTAAGCTCTTCAACAGCATCGAAGAATATGAATTCGTCCCAGGAATCGATGCCAGCATTGGCTATATTGCCCTGGAGATTGAGTTCGGTGACATAGACCGACAGTTCAACGGTCTCTTCGCAAAGAGGATAGGTCAGCTCAGCAGGAGCCTCAGGGGTATCTTCGGCTTCGGCGACGTTTTCCTGGGCTGCGGACTCAGTGACAACGTCTTCAGAAGCGGCAGGTTCGGATTCTTCCTTAGAGGAGCATCCGGAAAAGCAGGCAGCCAGCATCACGATTGCCAGCAGCAGGCTTGCGAGTTTTAATGCTTTTTTCAATTTTCAGTGTCTCCTTTCATTATTGCCGCTACTTTATTACGGCAACGGAGCAATTATACTTGGTTGAAAATCAGCATTAAAGGCACACAATTTTGCCGGCGTGACGTTTTTTGCACCAGGGACAAAGAATGATTCAAAAGTGCAACATTTTGCAAAAACTGCAACATTTCTGCCGATAATATAAATCAAAGCAGCGTACAATCACAGATTGCACGCTGCTTTGATCGAACAAATCAGTCGGTGATATAGGGCATCAGAGCGATATGACGGGCTCTTTTGATAGCCACAGTCAGCTGACGCTGATGACGAGCGCAGGTTCCGGTAGTCCTGCGGGGCAGGATCTTGGAACGCTCGGAAAGATAACGACGCAGCTTTGCGGTGTCTTTGTAATCGATATGGTCGATTTTGTCAACGCAGAACTGGCATACCTTTTTGCGCTTACGGGACCGGACATTTCTATCGGTAGCCATTTACGGTATCCTCCTGTTAAATTTTGTGGAAAAGCTTAGAAGGGCAGATCGCCATCGTCTTCAATTTCGGAATACTCGCTTTTGTATTCGGAGCTGATGTTGCCATAGCCCGAATTGCTGTAGCTGGAAGACTGATAGCTGTTTGCTGCCGGGGCATTGTAGTCGGAATAAGAGCTTTGCTGGGTCGAGCCGGAAGACTTGCTGTCTGCAAAGTAGACATTGTCGGCCACGACTTCGGCGGTCGTACGCTTGTTACCGTCCTTGTCGGTCCAGTCGCGCATCTGAAGACGGCCGCTGACTGCCACCTGCTTACCTTTGGTAAACCATTTGGAAACAAATTCGGCAGTGCTGCGCCATGCCACGATGTTGATAAAATCGGTGGCCTTTTCGCCGGTGTCCTTTGATGACCAGTCTCTGTCTACTGCCAGAGAAAACGAAGCCACTGCAATGCCGGACTGAGTCCGACGCAGCTCGGGATCACGGGTCAGGCGACCCATGAGAACAATGTGATTCAACATTGCCGCGCCCTCCCTTATTCGTCTTTGCTGATGATGAGCGAGCGCAGAATGCCTTCAGTGATCTTGAAAACACGATCAAGCTCAGCGGGCATTTCGGGCTTGCTTTCGGTGTTCATAAGAACATAGTAGCCTTCGGGCAGATCGTTGATGGGATAAGCGAGTCTGCGCTTGCCCCATTCGTCAACCTCGGTCACGGTACCATATTCTTCAGCCAGAGCCTTGAACTTTTCCACGAGAGCGGCGATACCTTCTTCACCCTGAGCGGGGTCGATGATATAGAGGACCTCGTATTTGCCGGAAATCTTTGCCATGCGGTTGCACCTCCTTCTGGACAGATGGCTCCCCACAATACTTGAGGAGCAAGGATAATTATACTTCGAGCAATTGCCCAAAGTCGTACCTTTCCATTATACACTTAATTTCCCGTTTGTCAATCGAGAATTTGCTTTTTAACCTCTGTTTTTTGTCAGACGACCGAATCCGGGCAGGGCCAAAAAGACCTGGCCCTGCCCGGACGGTATTGATTTAGATAGAATATCCTGCCATGTAGCCGGTATAGGTTGCATGACGGATGTCGTAACTTACGGTAACAGCTTTGAATGAGCCTTCGTGCATACCGTAAATCGCAGATTCCTGACGGTTGGTGTCGCCAACTACACGGAATACGGGGGTCAGACCGGCAAAAGCCATAGTCTCTTCGGTCATGGGGTCACGTCCGCCGGAGAATACCACGTCGTCGCAGGCAAGCTCGTGGGAAGCGCCGTCTTTATCGGCGTAGATGACCTTGCCCTTCTGGATCTCGGTGACCTGAACGCTGCTGATGACCCTGGGATTTTCAGACTGAGCCAGGAAATTCATAAAGCCAAAGGCACCGTGGGAATGATAATCATAACCGGCAAAGCGCTGACGGGTAAGCAGAGTAACATTGTGGCCAGTCTCAGCCAGATACAGAGCAGCATCCACAGCAGCCATAGCGCCGCCGACGACTACAACGTCTTTGCCGAATTTGGCTTCGTTGCCGAAAACATCGGTGGGTACCGGACATTCGTCAGAACCCTTTACAACACCCTTCCTGGGCTTGGAGCCGAGAGCTACAATAAGCGCATCGTATTTTCCGTCGGCTATCATCTGGGGTGTAGCGGTGGTATTGAGCCTGATGTCAACGTTGGGAGTAGTCTCCACAGTGTGGATCATCCAGCGCTTGTAATTTTGCAGATTCCACTTCTTTTGCAGGTAGTCAGCATGGATCATCTGACCGCCCAGGACAGAGCTGGATTCAAACAGGGTGACCTGGTGGCCTCTGCTTCCGGCCGCTATGGCAGCCATCATGCCGGAAGGACCGCCGCCGATGATCGCGACCTTTTTGGGGGCAGGATTGGCTTCAAACATATCGCTGAACACGTGGGAAAGGCCCATTCTCGGGTTTGCAGAGCAGATAGCGCCGTGGCACTTGTCACAGCAAAGGCAGGGTACAATATCCTCGCCTTTTTCTTCCAGAAGCTTTTTATAGAAATCGGGGTCGCAGATAATGGGACGGGCGATATCGATAATATCGCAGGCGCCCTCTTCCAGGAAGCGGTTTGCATCGTCCATATCGTGGAACATACCGGAGGGGCAGGCCAGGCCCTTGATCCCGGCTGCTTTGAACTGACGGGAATATTTCAGAGTAGGAGGATCGTGAGGGTCTACAAAGCAGGCGCCGCTGGTGGAGTTGTCGTTGCAGGGATTGCAGAACATATAAATGTCTACAAGGCCTTCCCACTGCTTGCATATCTCAATAAAGTCCTCGTTGGTATATCCGCCGTCGATACCTTCCTCGCCGGAGATCTTTGCCTGAATGATAAAGTCCTGACCGCACTGTTCTTTGATTTTGGCAAACAGTTCTTTGGTCATGCGGCAGCGGTTTTCGATACTTCCGCCGTATTCGTCAGTACGCTGATTATGAACGGGAGACAGGGAGTTGGCCAGAATGGAAGCATCGTAGCCGGAATAGATATTGACACCGTCAAAGCCGATGTTCTTCATATAAGTAACATGGTCTGCCAGCATCTGAATAAGCTCCTGGATACCCTCTTTGGTAAGGGGTTCGCCCTCATCCATGTTGTGGCCCTCAGGCTGACGCTGACCGGGCAGACCGGGACGCCAGTAGGTATGGTCAGGGGTGTCTGAGATGCGCTTGTTCATGGGCATGGAACCCATAATGGAACACAGCGCCAGAGAGCCATAGGCATGGACCCGCTCCACCAGCCGGAACAGATAGCTCTGTACCCGCCTGTCGGTGATGTCGAAGGGGCAGTCATAGAAGGTGGTACCCTTACATTCCGGGAAGTCGCCGGGAGCGAGGGTTATCATAGCGGAACCGTTTCTTGCCAGATCTGCTATGTACTTTGTGGTGGATTCAGAGGGGAAGTTTTCCGGTCCCTGAAGTTCCTGAGAGTTGCAGCGGCCTGTGCAAATGCGGTTTTTCATAATAACATTGCCGATAGCCACGGGGGACAAAAGTGTTTGATAGCGATGATTGCTCATAAGTTGATATCTCCTTGTATTTTCTCTATCTTGCCATATAACGGTCAAAGGCATCCTGATAGGTGCTTACTACGGTTTCCAGTCCAAGGCTCTCCACGGTGGACACATAATCTGACCAGACGGCATCGTCGTCAATATTCTCTTCACCGATAACGAACATAGCCAGGTGTTCAGACACATAGGTATCGATATCCGACATGGGGGTAGCCACAAGTTCGGTCTCTCCTGTTGTCAGGGACATGAAGCTGAAGGGCATGGTATAAGTATTGTCCATAGCGGCGTTCCAGGTTTCCATGGCTTCCAGCTCTTCGCCGGAATAGGACCATGTGCTTCGCCATTCGTTGCTGTAGCCGATGAAGTTGCCGTAAAGAGTGTAGCGGCTCCAGGCGGTGGAAGGCTCGTAGCCGTCGTCAGAATTCATAACAAGGTCGGTGTATTCTCTGGTAGAGCCGTCATCGCTCCAGTTCCATACCTCGCCCTCAACGCCATAGTTATAAAGGTCAATGCCCTTTCCGGTGTACCACCAGTCGCAGAACCGCACGCAGTCTTCAACACTGTCGGCAGAGGTGGTTATTACCAGATTGTGCATATTATTCAGGCGGTTGGCATTGGCGAAATGGCCCACAGCGCCTTCCTCAAGCATAGGCTCAGGTATACCTGCCACAGCGAAATCGGGATTGACCGCATTGGCCTTATAGCTGGCGGCAGAGCTGTTCCATCCGGAATACACCAGCGCCTGATCGTTGGTTATCATTGCGGAAACCTCGGCGCTCATGGGGTTGCTGTCCATGGACACAAAGTCGCTGTAAAGTATGCCCTTGGCATACCAGTCACGCATCATGGTAATATAGTCTCTGAATGCGTCTTCGGTATAGCAGGAATGAACAACGTCTTCTATGTGATAAAGACCCATGGTCGCCCGAGTGGCAGGGATGTCATATGCATAGGAAAAATACTGGGAAAAGCTTTCGGAGTTTATCAGCAGGCCAGTCTTGAAGTCAGGATATGCGTCCGAATCCTTCACGGCCAGCATGGCCTCTTCCCAACCGGAGATGGTCGTGGGGATCTCGGTAATGCCCACGGTTTCCAGCATGTCGGTCCGTACCCAGTAGCCTTCGGTAATAAGAGCCGAGTTTTGCAGCATCCAGTAGCACAGCATACGTCCATCGTCGTCAGCGGCGTCGCGAAGGAAGTCCTCGTTGCCCTGAGCGGTGAGCAGCGCATAATAGTTGGGGCTGTACTCCGGGAGATAATCCGTAAGGTCCACGATTATTTCATCCTCATAAGCAGAGGCCAGAGTAGTGGATGCGTCGGTAAAGTTCATTATCAGGTCGGTATATTCACCAGACGCCAGCAAAAGATTGATCTTTTCTGAGTAAACGCCCTGGTCCACAGATGTCCAATCCATTTTATAGCCGGTCTGCTCGGTCACATATTCCATGAACGGATACTGTGAATACTCGGTAATGTCGCTGAGATTGGTGTGCAGGGAATTAAAGATGCTGATAGTCTGTCCCTCTCCCACAGGGTAGATGTATTCAACTCCCATGTTTTGGGGGTTCATCATGCCCTCAGAGTCTTCAAGGGGCATGTCAGCATTCACCTGAGGCTCCTCGACCGCAGCGGGTTCCGAAGCTGCATCCTGGGCAGTCTCCTGAGTATCCGCCTGCTGGCTTTCCCCGGTTTGGGATTCCTGAACAGTACTTTCCGTCTTACCCGAACAGCCGCAGAAAAGCGAAAGTATAAGGGCCATTACAGTCATAAATACGATAAGTTTTTTCATGGTTGACCTTCCTCCTGATTTGATTTTAAACTGACTATGCACCGGGTCACACCCGAAAACGCACACAGTTTCTTGGTTTTTGTTTGTGATATTGCCGCAATCTTTGCCCCGATGCCGAAGTCATTTTGTGCATTTTACTGTATCACAAAGAAAAATCATTGTCAATCAAAACATTACGTATTCAAAACATTTTATTTTTTCTCTTTCCTCTGTCTGACATTTTCTTTTCCGCTTTTTTCGGGTAACGATCGGCTTAAAAATCCGTCAATACTTGCAGTCGGTCAACCGCCTGCAAAGGTCGGTTGACAGCCTTCCTTTTGCTTGACTTATGTCGGCACCACATTGTATAATATTTTGTAAAAGAGATTTAAGTTTACATAATATAGATTGGAGACTTCCCATGAAGGCTTTTAAAATAGCTTTGCCGATCATTTTAATTCTGGCGATCATCGGCGGCGCCTACCTTTATTTCTGGTCCGGCCTTGACCTTTCCTACGATTATTACGTTTCCGCCGGAGACAAGGCCATGGACGAACAGCGCCTGAACCGGGCCATAAACTGCTATTCCAACGCTCTTGACCAGCGCGACAGCGACCCTCAGCTTTTTATCAAGCTGGCCGATGCCTATTCCCAAAGCGGCAACTATACCAAGGCTGAATATACCCTCGTCAGCGGTCTCAACAATATGCCTGACAACGTTCCGCTGTATGTCGCCCTGTCAAAGGTCTATGTTGCCCAGGACAAGCTGTTGGATGCGGCCATGCTGCTGGACGGAATAACCAACGAATATGCCCGGACCCAGCTTTCTGAAAAACGGCCGGCCGCCCCGGTCATCTCTCCCGAAAGCGGCGAGTATGACGAATTTTTCACCGTCAATGTTTCTTACGATGCCGGATGCACCGCCTACGTTTCCACCGATGGCGATTATCCATCCCGGGATAACCCGGCTCTGGAGACGGAAATAGTTACTTCCTATGGGACAACCTCTGTTTATGCCGTTTCCGTTTCCGAGGATGGTCTGGTAAGCGCTCTTGCCAGCGCAGAATATACCGTTGCCAACGTTATCGAAGACGTGACTTTCACCGACACAGCTATCGAAAACCAGGTCCTTACCGCCCTGGGGCTGGAAAGCAGCGACGGTCTTTCCACCGAGGACCTCTGGGTAATAACATCCCTGTACATTCCAGCCGACGTTCAGAGTCTCGACGATCTTCGATGGTTCAGCAAGCTGCCCGCCCTGGAGTTTGAATCCACCGCCGGTCTTGACCTGAGCCAGATATCCATGTGTACCTCTCTCGAAACCCTTACTGTGGCAGACTGCGGTCTGTCCTCTGCTCAGCTTGAGCAGATAGGCCAGCTTACGGGCATAACCACCCTGGATATCAGCAGCAACCAAATAGTCAGTCTGGAACCTCTCAGCGGCATGACCAGCCTTATTTCTCTGACTGCGTCCAACAACTCCATCTATGACCTGTCTCCCCTTTCATCCATGAAAGAGCTTCAGACCCTGGTCATCGGCAACAACGCTATCGAAGATATTTCTGCCCTGTGGTCCCTGACCGGCATTCAGGTCCTCGACCTGCGCAACAATCCACTGACCGATATCAGCACCGTTTCCGGCATGACCCAGCTTACAGATTTCGACATCAGCGGCTGTTCAGTCAGCGACGCTTCTGCCCTGGCCAACAAAACCGGACTCATCAACCTCAACTGCAACAATAACAGCATCTCCTCTCTGGATATGCTGTCCAAAAGCACCAGTCTGGAAAGCCTGTATGCAGATAACAACGCCCTGTCCAATATCGATTTTATCTCCGGCATGACCGGCCTCAGGCGTATGTCCGCCTCCGGGAATCAGATCTCCCAGATCCCTGACCTGAGCAGCCACAGCCAGCTCAGCGTCATCGACCTTTCCCACAACCAGATAACCGACGTTACCGGTCTGGGCTATATGTCCCAGCTCAATTACCTTGATCTTGACTACAACAACATAACCGACGTAAGCTGCCTTACCACCTGCTTCGTGCTGGTAGAGGTCAATGTGTTCGCCAACCCGGTCACTGATACCGATATGCTCACCGGCATGGGCGTTATTGTCAATTCCGGAATGCTCCCGGAGCAGGAAACCGCCCTCGCTGCCGAAGCCGAAAGCGCCGAATAAAGAAAGGAATCGCCAATGCTTATTACCGAAACCCCTGTGGAAGTCCGTTATCCCGATTGCGACCCCATGGGCATCGTCCATCATGCAGTGTATGTCATATGGTACGAAATAGCCCGCATGGACTTTTTTAAAAAAATGGGCTTCAGCTATACCGACATGAATGCCCTGGGCATCAACCCGCCCATGGTCGATCTTCATGTTCAGTACTTTTCTACCGCCAGATATCCTCAGGAGCTGACTGTCAAAACGTCGATCAGGTCCTATGCAAAAAACAAAATTGAGCTGCAATACGAAACCTGGGCCCAAGGCGGCGAAAAGCCCATCAACACCGCAGTCACGTTCCATATCTGGACCGGCCCGGATATGCGGTCGTTCAATATGGAAGAAAAGCTGCCTGAGATCTATGCCAGGATCAGGGCCGCTGCTGAGGACAATTGCTGATCATTTGACCGGTGAATTGCCTGTCAGATGCCTTCCCGCTAAAAAAACTCTTTTTTTCAAAAATAGGACTTGCATTTTTGAAACCTGTGTGGTATCATAATCAGGCGCAAAACCCATATGCGCCAGTAGCTCAGTTGGATAGAGTGACTGGCTACGAACCAGTAGGTCGGGGGTTCGAGT
>CAYLKH010000041.1:0-19845 GCA_964384255.1 uncultured Oscillospiraceae bacterium
ACCCCCGACCTGCTGATTACAAATCAGCTGCTCTACCAACTGAGCTATACCAGCGTGTCCCAGACAGCCCTTGAATTATATCATCAGTGATATGATTTGTCAAGAGCTATTTTTCAAATCGCGGTGTCTTTACTCAAAATCGAATTATTCGACAACACTCCGCGAAGCATCCGGGATAACGCGCAGAATTTTAGCGGTTCGGTTTCCGGGCAGCAGGCAAGGTCCTGCTGCCCGGAAAGTCTGATAATTATCAGGCTGTAGACAGAGGAAGAAAGTAGCCACAGCGGAAAGGAAGATAGTGCGTTCAATAACCCGCCGCAGCGGCAGGAACGAACTTAAGTTCGTTCCGCAGCGTGTCAAAATAGTCCAATGGACTATTTTGACACGCTGAAAGGCCATCGGGCCGTTGTCTACTGGTTGATAATTATTCGCCTCTGGAAGGCAGCACAGCTGCCATGGGGCAAACCTGGACGATATCCCCGTCAAGAGTCTCGCCCCAGGCACAGATGTCGATAACGTGGCGGCCCAGCTCGTCAACGCGCTTGTTGTAGATATATGCCTTGCCGATGCAGGTATCGCCTTCGGATCCGTGGCGGTTAAGGGGCCGGTTTTCATAGCCGGGAACCACACGGGTAATAAGGTCATAATCCAGCGGCACGAAGGATGTGCGCATTTCCTTGAAGAAGGGGAAGAATCTCCAGCAGAAGCGGCTGACATATCCTGCGTCGCCGATGTAGTTGGTAACGGTACGCATAACGTGGCGGGCGCCGGTGTCGTTATACCAGACCATGCGGCCATTAGGCCAGTTGCGGGTACCCAGGTGGATGGCGGTTTCAAACAGGTAGTTGCCGGATGCGTCACGGAACTGGGTCTTCAGGAACTTGGGGTCAGACAGCTGTTCACGGGTAAAGCCCATATGGTTTCCATAAAGGGCTATCATTTCCATATATCCGATAGGGCCGGAGCAGGTCTCGGGCATGAAGGTGCCTACCTGAACGTCTTCCCAATACAGCTTGTCGCCGCCGCGGATCTCTTCTTTCTTCCACAGCTCGCGGATATAGTCCCACTCGTCGTCGGTGGTGTAGTGCATGGGCGGGAAATAATCGTACCATGCAGACATGTTTTCGGTGTAGGTCAGGTCGGGAGTTCCGTCGATAAACTTGCTGTAGCAGTCGCGGGTGTTGCCGATGGCCTTGATGACCACGTTGCCCGACTCGTCCACCATGGTGCCTTCGCCACCCATGTACCATGCCCGGACGGTGCTGCCAGGCTCGGTCACTTCGCGGAAATCGGTCTTGCTTTCGCCCCTTTTGAGGAAGTCGCCTTCGACCACGGGTTTATAGAGATAGATGTCGGTGCCGTCATTGGTGTAGAAAAACTTGCTGGCGATGTCCTTGGGGAAGCCCTGGACACCTGCACCGGCCATTCCGGCAAAACCGGGCATGGCGGGCAGACCCTTATACCCGGCTTTGATGGCGTATTCCCGGTCGTTGAACAGGGGGTTAAAGGGATCCCACTTGTGGTTATACTCGTAAATTTCTTCAAAGGTATAGGGCTTGGGGTCGGGCATTTTGAAGCCGCCCATTGGGCCTCCGGCAGGAACCTTGCCTGCCGCCTGGTCAAGCCTGAGCTGGACCTCGTCCTTTTCCCAATCAAGGTATACTCCCGGGGTAAACTTTTGCATTTCAGCCATTTGCGTATACTCCTTTCGTTATTTCAGCTTCCGCAGCTGATTCTTTTCTTTTCTTCATCGGATGGACCAAACCGCTGGTGAATTTACCTAATTGTCCGTTGCGGACCGGTCCATTATATAGTATAATAGCACAACAAGAAAAACTCAAGGAGGAAATTGAATTGGATATAAAAGAAATGGAAATGATGGGTGGACCCGGCGGACCTGACATGGGCGGCGGACCCGGTGGACCCGGCGGACCTGACATGGGCGGCCCTGGCGGCGGTTTCCCCGGTATGGGCGGGTTTAAAGAATTTCGTCCCGAGACTGACTGGTATCTGACCGAATCCGCTCATTTCCCCGAAGGCATCGAGCTTAAAGAAGGCCATCTGCCCGTTGGCGAAGGGGAGCTGTGCGTCCTCATGACCGTAGACGGTGTGGCTGTTCCTGTGGCTCCCGGCCAGTACAGGGGCGATGTCAGGCTTACTGTCTACACTCCCTATGAGGTCACCCGTGACCGTTCTCAGATGTCTGCCATGACCTATCGTCCGGCAGCTGTTATCAAAAACGGCGCTCTGGATGAGGCATCGTCCCTGACGGCAGCTCTGCTAAGCGGCGATTTTGAAAAGGGCAGCGCCAAAAATGTCAAGGTCGTGTCCGACGGTATCGACGCTTTCAACGGCATTATCATCGACACCGAAAAGGGCGAAACATTCACCCTTTCCGATTCCGGCTTCTATCTCCACGGCGATGGCAACAGCGAAGGCGGCGGCGCAGCCGTTACTATCGTTGGCCAGGGCGATGTCAAGCTGGACAAGGTCGACATCAAAAACATGGGCAAGGCATCCTGCATCATTTGCAGCGGCAACGGCTCCACCGAAATTTCCAACAGCGTTATTTACGCTCAGCGCGAACCGGGAAGCAGCAAAATGTGCCCCTGGGTGCTGGGCCTTAACGGCAACAACCGCGGCACCAACGCCATCGAAAACGCTCAGGTTTATTATCACGACTGCATCGTCTGCGCTCAGAGCTGGTCCACCCTGTCCACTGACAGCGGACGCAACGTCCGTCTTGTCGGCAAGAACGTGTTCTCCGGCATAGGCACTCTGGAAGAATATGACGAAACCAAAGCCGCAGAATATACCGCCACTCCCGAATGTGGTGGCAAAAAATACGGCTTCATCATCGGCGACAGCGCCATCGGCCATTCCGGCTATGTAAACTATGCCGACGGTTTCCACAACAGCTTTGAGGATGTGGAATTCATCAGCCCCGACTATATCTTCATCCTTTCCACCGGCAAGGCCACCATCGATGTTGATGGCGACAGTAAGATGTATTCCGGCCGTCACGGTGTGCTGTGGCACAAGAACCAGGGCGGCAGCGTTAACCTCAAGGGCGGCAGATGGTTCACCGAGCGGGCCACCTTCCTGTCCAAATCCTATTCCGTATCCGACCCCGACGGCTGCTTCTTTACCCTTAACGTAGACGGCACCGATATCCAGCTGGGCAAAGACAAGGTCCTTTATCAGCTGATGACTTCTGACGACGCGGGTCTTGGCCCCAAGGGCTATTATGTACCTGAGATAGAGGACGATTGGAGCAAGCTTGAGCGTCTGCCTGAAACCTATGTTGCTCAGAAGATGCAGAAGGAAGGCCCCTTCAATTCCTTCCCCCTGTTTATGGTCGACGGCAAGGAAGTCGCCTGCCGTGGCGATGTTGAAGCCTTCAAGGCCGAGAACCCCACTGCCGAGCCTGTTATGTGGGATGCTCCTTACCGTATCCACGACACCTATGTCAACCTGTCCAACCTGGAAGTCGAAGGCAGTATCTTCAACGCTGTCTGGGAACGTCTCCAGCGTCTGGTAGTCTGCCTTGATAACGCCAGACTTACTGGTCAGATTTCCTCGTCCTTCGCCAACCATGTGGGCATGGACGACAAGCCCCTGGGCGCAGGATACTTTATCGACAGCGACGTGACCGACAGCCATCTGCTGCTGGGCCGTATGAAAAACGTCGCCGCTTCCTCTGTCAACAATGAGGTTGAGCTTACCCTTAAGGGCGGCTCCGTATGGACCGTTACCGACACCAGCTACCTTGACAGGCTCACTGTGGAGGACGGCTCCCACATAAACGGCAAGATCCTTGTTGACGGCAAAGAGGTTTGTGGTCCCGGCAGCTGGGAAGGCAAAATAGTCGTTTGCCTGTAGGGTTGTCAATAATCGCTTCCTCTTTGTGCCGGCCTGGCAATGCTGTACCGCACATTGGGGGGAGAAAATCTGGACCCTGTATCCGGTGTTATTGCACTCATAGTGAATAGAGGCACCTGCCTTTCGGTTTAGGCTGAACCGCTTTAACCGTAACACAGGTCGCCTCTATTCGCTGTTTTTTTATTTGCCAATAATACCTGCAATGGTGAGCTAAGCTCCCGATTGCGCCTCTTTACATTTTGTCGCCAAATATGTTATAGTTATTCAGATATAAAAATAAACAGTGAGGTATCGTCATTTGAGCAACGAAAAAACTATGATAAACGACCTGACTCAGGGCAGTGTGACGAAGACGCTTTTCGCCTTTGCTGCACCTTTTATGCTGTCGAACCTTTTGCAGACAGTATATAACCTGGTAGACATGGTCGTAATTGGCCAGTTCGTGGGCAGCGCGGGACTTTCTGCCGTATCCATCGGCGGCGAAATGCTCCATCTTATCACCTTTATATGCATGGGCTTCTGCTCGGCGGGACAGATAACCATATCCCAATATGTGGGAGCCGGGGACAGGAGATCCGTCAGCCGGATGATAGGCAATATGTTCACCTGCATTTTCCTGCTGGCAATTGTTATGACGGTTGTGGGGCTTTGGGGCGCCAACTGGATGCTTACGATCATGAACACTCCTCAGGAGGCTTTTGAACAGGCTATGGATTATACCGTGGTCTGCTTCTGGGGAACGGTTTTCATCTTCGGCTATAATGTTGTCAGCTCTATTCTGAGAGGTATGGGCGATTCAAAGCGGCCATTTGTGTTTATTGCCGTGGCGGCGGTCATCAATCTGGTGCTTGACCTGCTGTTTGTGGCGGTTTTCCACTGGGACGCCTTTGGGGCGGCTCTGGCGACGGTCATCGGTCAGGCAGTTTCCTTCGTCGGTTCGCTGATATACCTTTTTATCAAAAGAGAATCTTTTGGATTCGATTTTAAGCTGAAGAGTTTTGGGCTTCAATGGGAATATGTCAGGATATTGCTGCGGCTGGGGTTCCCCATGTGCCTGCAATACTGCGCCATTATGATATCGTCTTTGTTTGTCCAGTCGTACATCAATGCCTATGGGGTCGTCGCCTCGGCGGTCAATGGTGTTGGCAATAAGCTGGGCAGCGTTATGAGCGTCGTTACTAACGCTATCAACAACGCAGGCTCCGCCATGATAGGCCAGAATATGGGCGCGGGAAAGACCGACCGGGTAAATCGGGTGATAGGCTCTTCCATGGCGTTCTGCCTTGCTATTGCAACGGTCCTGGCGATAATTATGGTCGCGTTCCCGAGACAGGTATTTGGACTGTTCAATTCTGACCCCGAGGTTTTGGATATGGCCATGGAATATGTGCTGATAGCCGTGCTCAATTTCTATGGCTTTGCTCTGCGGGCGCCCTTCAACGCGCTTATCAACGGTCTTGGCCATGCTTCGCTGGCTCTTGTCAGCGGTCTGCTGGACGGCGTTGTTGCCCGTATCGGGCTGGCTGTCCTGCTGGGAGTTACTCTTAACATGGGTATCCACGGCTTCTGGTATGGTAATGTGGCCGCAGGATATGTCCCCTTTGTTATAGGGATCATATATTACCTTTCCGGCAGATGGAAGACCCGCAAGCTTGCAATACGCTGATGGACCGGCCTGAGATAAACTATCCCCCACATACGGTTTGCCACTGCGGCGAACCATATGTGGGGGTCGTTTTATTCTCCGGACAAAGCAGGAGCCTTCGCCCCGTTGCCGATCATACTGACTTTTTGGGGAAAAACCTGCTGAATACAAGGGTCGATATCAGCGCAACTATAACGGCGGCGTAGGTTTCGGTCAGCCAGCTGAAAATGGGATAGCTGCCGGTCACCATTTCGTACACCGCCCAGAATACGGCCACAACGCCGGTGAATATCATGGCCCAGCAGGCACCCTTTTCTGACGCGCCCTTCCAGTAAATGCCCAGCAGAACCACCACAAACAGCGCTCCGCGCAGGGAATAGGCTGAATAAACGATATCCAGAACTCTGCTGGAATCTACCAGGAATATGGCGCCGACGCAGCAGATGACCCCTGACAGGGCCGTGGCCAGGCGGGACATACGCAAAACCTCTTTGTCCGTTGCCCCGGGCTTAAGGACCCGCTGATAGAGATCTTTGGTGACCATGGTCCCGGCCGCCAGAATGATAGGAGAGACAGTGGACAGTATGGCCGCCAGTATGGACGCCAGCACAATACCCCCGGCTACGGGATGCAGACCCATCATCAGGGTGGGCAGGGCCAGCTTGCCGTCGGTCACTACCTGACCGGCGGTATCCAGCAAAATACCGTTATGGCTCATGACTTTGGCGGCCATACCCAGCAGGGCGGTGCCTACGCCGAAGGGTGCGGCGACAACGGCGGTGAGGATACAGGCTTTTCTGGCAGTGAATTCGTCCTTAGCCGCCAAAACCGGCTGGATACCGGCCTGAGCGGTGCAGGCTCCCAGAAGGGATGCAATTATCCAGGACGATACTCTGGGCATACCGATGGAGAACATATTAAAATAGTTCTTCCCTTCTTCCGCTGCTTCAACTGCGGCGATACCCTGAGTAAAGCCGCTGAATCCGCCGATCCTGTTCATGGCCAGCACGATGGCAAGGATCACACCGCCGTACATGACGAATAGATGCATGGTGTTGGTAGACGCGACGGCGCTCATGCCGCCAGCCAGAGTGTAAACGATAAAAATCAGGGCGAACACTATTACAGTAGGCGTAAATTCAAAACCCATCAGGCTTTGGCCCAGTTTACCGGCGGCTATCATCTGGCTCAGTCCCACCGCCAGCATAACGATGGTCAGCAGTATGCTGGAAACGGTTCTGGCGTGGACACCGAAGAATTTTTCGATGATGCCGGGAACAGTTACGGAGCCGATGGAACGGTAAAGCTTTGCAAAGCACAGCGCCAGAAGCATGACCCCGATGCCGTTGGCGATAGTGTACCACGCTCCTGACAGACCGTACACAAAGCCATATTCGGAAACGCCGGTGGTGGCGGTACCGCCCAGCCACTCGCCCGCCGAGGTGCATACGATGGCGGCAACGCCCATCTGAGCGCCGTGGAAGGCGGCAGAGCTGGTGGCCTTCCGGGAAGACACAAAGCCGATGGTTATGGTCAACGCAAAATAAACGATAATAATGATCAGCTGTACGTTCACTTTCATCCCTCCATTGTTACCTGTGCAGCCGCTGAACTGATCGGCGGCTACCATACATTATACTTCTTTTTCTCCATTTCTTCAATCTGTCCGGCAATATATAGTAAGCCCCCATATCTGGCTGAACCGTTTGGCTGCCGCCTGAGGCGGAGCATTTTCCGTGGGCGTGAGCGTTGGTACGTTTCGTTTCTGCGGATGTCAGTCAAGTATGGGGGCTGATTCGGTTTATTTTGGGATCATTCGGCTTTGGCTATGCCAAGGATCTGGCGGGCATCGTCGGCAGTGGCGATCTCGCGACCGGCCAGTTTGCCCAGCTCAACGGCGCGCTGGACCAGGGACAGGTTGGTGGCCAGGATCTTCTTGCCGTTTTCGTAGCCGTAAACTACGTTGTCTTCCAGACCGACACGAAGGCCGTCGCAGCCCAGAGCCAGACCGGCCAGCATCATGGACATATGGCATTTGCCGATACCGGATACGGACCAGGTGGTACCGGCAGGCAGTTTGCCCACCATGAAGGCCAGGTTTTCGGCGGTGCCGGGCATAGAGCCGCCAACACCCATGATGAACTGCATGTGGGGGTTGCCGGGGATACCGTGCTTGTTGACATAGTACATGGCAGAGTCGATGTGGCCGGTATCGAAGATCTCAAATTCGGGCTTGACCCCGACCTTGATGACCTCCTGAGCCAGCAGGTTCAGGAAACGGGGGCTGTTTTCAAAGATGTAGCTGTTGGACCAGTTAAGGGTATTGGGGTCGAAGGAACACATCTCGGGCTTGCAGGCTTCCAGATGCTGGAGACGCTTATAGTCCTCGTATTCGCCGCCGGAGGTGGTCAGGTTCAAAATGGCGTCCAGACCCTGTTCCTTCATGCCCTGACGGATAAGGTCGCAGGTCTGCTGGAACATTTCAAGGTCCATGGATTTGTAACCGGGCATAAAGGTGCCGTCGTCAAGAGTTTTGTCCTTGCGGACATGGATATGAACAACAGAAGCGCCGGCCTTGATGACCTCAAGAGCCTGCTCGGCAATCTCGTCAGGATAATAGGGAACGGTGGGAGCCGCTTCACGGCGGGTGCCTGCGCCACAAAGGCAGCACTGGATGATGAGTTTGTTGGATTTAGCCATGATTATCGTCCTTTCGTTTTTCAGGGGTTAGAATTTAGGATTTAGGGGTCAGGGGGTCGTTTGGGAAAGGTTTAGCATATCAGTTTAGATATGGGTCAGGGAAGGTGTGCCTTCGGCCTCGCAATGACAGTTCTGCCCTACAACCTCAAATAATACGCATTCGGCTCCCTCTACGGCCCCTAATCTCTGGATCCTGTTTCCTGAATCCTAATCAATCATTTCTATTACTACAGCCTGACCCATGCCGCCTGCTATGCAAAGGGTGGCAAGGCCATATTTCAGGCCACGTTTTTTCATTTCGTGCATAAGGGTAACGATGATACGGCAGCCGGAGGAGCCTACGGGATGGCCCATGGCGATGGCGCCGCCGTTAACGTTGATGATATCCATCTTGTCTTCCCAGCCCAGCAGCTTGATGCAGCCCAGAGACTGGGCGGCAAAGGCTTCGTTAAGTTCGATAAGCTGGATATCGTCCATGGTGAGGCCAGCGTCCTTAAGAGCCTTGGGAACAGCATAAACAGGACCGAGGCCCATAAGTCTGGGATCGCATCCGGCCGTTCCCATACCGATTATTTTCGCCATGGGCTTATAGCCCAGCTCTTCGGCCTTTTCGGCGCTCATCAGCAGCATGGCAGAAGCGCCGTCGTTACGGCCGGAGGAGTTGCCGGCGGTGACGGAGCCGGTCAGCTCGGAGGTGTTGTACATACGACCCTGATCGTCTTTAACGATGTTGAAAACAGGCTTCAGCCTGGCCATTTTTTCTTCATTGGTGTCGCGACGGACAAATTCGTCAGTGTCGAACACAATGGGAGGCTTCTTTTTGCCCTGGGGAACGGTCACGGGGACGATCTCGTCCTTAAAGCGGCCGGAATCGATGGCGGCGATAGCAAGCCTTTGGGAACGGAGAGAAAAGTCGTCCTGCTCTTTGCGGGTGATGCCATAGGTCTCTGCGATGTTCTCGGCGGTGGAACCCATGTTGTAGCGGCCATACATTTCGGCAGGCTGGCTGCGGAACTGACCTTCGGTAACGGCGTCCACCAGCTCGGTGTTGCCGTTGCCTACGCCATAACGGGCGTTGCGAAGATAGAATACGGCGTTGGACATGGACTCGGTGCCGCCTGCGATGACCACGTCGGACAGGCCGCACATAATCTCCATGGCTCCGTTCTGGACGGCGGTCATGGCAGAGGCGCACTGCCGCATAACGGTGCAGGCGGAGGCAGAGTCGGGGATACCGGCGGCAAGAGCAGCCACCCGGGCTATGTTGGGTTCGTCAGAGGTTTGGCGGCACTGGCCCAGAAGGACCTCGTCCACCACGGAAGGGTCAAGGTCGTTGCGATCAATAAGACCCCTGATAACGACCTCGGCCAGATCGCAGGCGCTCATGGGGCGCAGAGTGCCGCCCATGGAGCCTACGGCGGTGCGACAGCCGTCGATGACAACAACGTCATGAGTAGTCATTTTTATATCTCCTTAAATATTGGATATTGGTTTTCATCCTGAGAAGGGTCAATGACAGGTCATTGGCTCTTCTCAAAGCGAAAGCGCGGTGTGTTTTCTGTCAGGCCTGCGGTCACCTACAGGCTGCGGGAGCGTTTGCTCCCGCAGCCTGGGGGTGTTTTTACAGCTGTTCCAGATAGGTGATGCCTACATAGTGGTCATGGTCAGTGCGCTCACCGGTGTAGATAACGGGCTTAAAGCCGTCGAAGCTTATCTCAACAGTCCAGGTCATGTTCCTGGGAAGGTCCTCGAACTCGTAATCACCGGCCCAGTTGGTGACCATTTCGTGGCTCTCGCCGGTTTCGTCGCAGGTGATCTTAACCTTTGCACCGATGCAGACCTCTTCCAGCTCTTTGGGATAGGCTACGGTACCGGCCAGGAATGCGGTGGGGATGTTCAGGTGGACAACCTGGCTGCCCATGTCGCCCAGACATTCCAGCTGAGTTACCTTGTTGGCGGCGATGAGTTTGGAGATCTCGCTGTCGGGGTCGGCCAGATCGCCGAATACCAGCGCCTGGTTGGGGCATGCCTCAACACAGCGGGGTTCGAAGCCGGGATAATCCGGATCGTCCAGCAGCTCGGCGCACATGGTGCATTTCTGGGGGATCTGAAGCTCCTCGTTCCAGTAAACAGCGCCTACGGGGCAGGCATCGACGATGGCCTTCTGGCCCTTTGACTTTTCGGGGTCGATGATGACGATACCGTCTTCCCTTTTGTACACGGCTCCGTCCCTGGAGGCGGCCATGCAGGCAGGGCTGTCGCAGTGAGAACAGGGGGTGGGGACAGTGGCGGTCTTGACACGGCGTTCGTTATCGCCCCGTTCCCATTCGACAATGTTCATCCAGTACTGGCCCAGCTCGGGCTGAGATTTTGTCAGGGCGCTGTCCCAGCCGCAATGTTCGTCCTTGCAGGCCATAAAGCAGGCGTAGCAGGCCATGCAGCGGGCGGAGTTAATGGCAATACCGGGCTTTTTCATAGGTTTTTTCCACATATTATTTGACCTCCTTCATTTCCAACTGCTGGCGCAGCCACTGCTCTCTTTCGCCAAAGAGCAGGTCAGCTTCCATCGAAGTGCGGATAGGACGTTCAGTCTCCAGCTGCTGCTTATCCACAGCGTCCAGGATGTGTTCGAAGCCCTGGCCGTAAACGGGGTCGGGTTCGCTCTTTTCGATGTCGATGTTGCAGTTGTAGGGAGACATACCGGGAACGTATTCGCCAATGAGTCTGCCGGGAGTCAGGATGTTTATGCTGCCGCCCTTATCGGTGCTGCCCACCTCGCCATATTTGACGGGGTTGTAGATACCGGAGGAGGTATAGGCATGGATAGTTTCGTAGTTCAGACGATAGGTGACACGGGCGACCATCAGGTTGCTGCCGCGGTCGTTAAAGATGCGGACCACGTCGCCGTCCTTGATACCCTTTTCCTCAGCCAGCTTGGCGTTGATGTGGCAGACCAGATAGGGGTTGCCATTGATGATAACTCTGTTCTTGGGGATCTCCCACAGCCATTTGGCGTGCTGCTGGTAATGGGTATGATAGTCAAATCTGGGGTGGGGAGAGATAAGGCCGAAGGGATATTTGTCAGCCGACAGGGACTTGAAGCCTTCCCAGGAATCCTGATACTGAGGGATGGGACGGCGGGCTTCGTCGTCAGGCGCCCAGTAGGTGATGGATTCGGAAACGAATTCAAATTTGCCGGAGAAGGTACCCAGCTTGCCCTCTTCCTGGAACACCTTGTGGTTCATGGTGTCGCAGGCGCGGTTTTCGGCGAACCACTGGAAGCCGGGATAGCGGTCCCAGTTCTCGTACAGGCCGGTCTCGGGGTCCTTGTTCTCTTCGAGATAGGATACAGGCGGGATGTAGTAGCCCTTCTTCTTGAAATCCTCCCATGAGATGTGCTTGGGCAGATCGGAGAACTGCCAGAAGCGCTTGGCCCACTGTTCTTCATCGCGGCCTTCGGTGAATTCTTCACCCCAGCCAAGACGGGCAGCTACCTGAGAGAATATCCAGAAGTCGGATCTGGAATCCCACATGGGTTCGATAGCCTTGTCCTGATATACGATGACCTGCCAGCTGTTGCCGGTCTGGGAATGTGAGCAGTAGCCGCCGTTGCCGGAGTTGCCTACCTCGCCGATGTCGATACGTTCCAGGTTGGAGCAGGCGGGCAGGATAACGTCGGCATAACGGGTCTCGGGGGTCATGTAGATATCCTGGTTGATAACGAATTCCAGCTCGGGGCTTTTGTACATTTTGGCCCATTTGTTGGTGTCCAGCATGGTGCCGAAGAAGGAGCCGCCGTAACGCCAGAAGCAATGGACCTTGTTGTATCCGGGCATGGGGTAAACGTGGCGGGTGAATTCCAGGTCAACGCCGCCGCCGCAGAAGCCTTCTCCGTACCATTCGTAATGGCCGTCAAGGATGGCATCGGGCAGGTTGGGACGATAAAGCACCTGTTCAACGGTGTTGACAGGGGGATTGTCGCAAATGGGTGCGTTGGCGATGGAAGACAGGGGGTCGGAGTAGCCGCCGAACCAGAAGTTGTAGTTCATGGGGCCGCCGCAGGCAGGTGACCAGAAGGCGCGGCCGGGTTTGCCCATGCCCTGCATGGCAAAGAGCAGAGTCATCAGACGGGCATATTCGGTACCGTTGGAGCTGCGGCAGGCACCGCCGAATCCGCCGCGCATACCGGAACCGCCGGTGGTGACGGAAGTAGCCCAGCGACGGGCCAGAGCCTTGATATCCATGGCGGGGATAAGGGTCAGCTCCTCTGCCCACTTGGGAGTTTTGGCAGTGCCGTCGGGGCCAAGACCCAGAATATGGTTTTTAAACTCGTCGAAGCGGTGGCCGTGCTGAGCCACATATTCCTTGTCGTACAGATCCTCGGTGATCCAGACATAGGCGATAGCTTCCAACAGGGCGGCATCGGTACCCATCCGGGGGCCGTACCACTTGGTGGCGTGCTTGACGGAGGTATAGTTGTTAAAGGGATCGATATAGATATATTCAATACCGGCTTCCTTCATCCACCAGCGCCACAGAGCAGATTCCTGAGCGGAATAGCCGCCGCGGGTGGTATCGGGGTCGGTGGACCAGCAGATGATGGTTTCGGTGTTCTGCATGGCCATTTCCAGCATATCATAGGGTTCGGGTCCGCCCAGACGCCAATAATAGCCATAGGAGTGGGGAGTTCCCCAATGGAAGCCTTCCCAGGAGTCGGGGTTATCGGCGATACGGGTGTAGCCCATCATGGAGAAGAAACGCTTGAACAGGGAGATCTTGTAACCTACCAGACCCCAGCTGTGGTGGGACGAGGTGCAGGCGGTGATGGTTTCTTTACCATAGGTCTTTTGCAGACGCTTGATCTCTCTGGCTACCAGGCTGAGAGCTTCGTCCCAGGAAGCGCGGCGATAGCCGGACTTGCCGCGGTTTTCGGTGCTGCGGTTCTGGCCATCGGGAGTTTCCACAAAGTCTTCGCGGATCATGGGGTATTTGATGCGGTCGTAGGCATAGGTTTTGTCCCTTTCGCAGTAGCCCAGCAGAGACATGGTGGTCTTGCGCTGGGGGGTATACTGCTCGCCGCGAGCCTTAATGACCCAACCTGCGGGATCGTCGTCAGTCAGGACGATGGGACGCACACGGCGGATAACGCCGTTGTAGGTATGCAGAGTCATGGGACCGCCTACGCACACGCTGTGAGTGATGCGCTCGTCTTTGGAAACAGAGCGCAGAGCGATGTTTTCTGCCATTATGTTTCCCTCCTTATTCCACTTCGACCATCTGGCGGGCATAGTCGGAATAGGGGTCTATCTCGACCATGGTGCCGACGTACTTGCCGTCTACACGTTCGAAGCAGCGCATATCAAAGTCTTCAATAACAGGGATCCAGAACACGCGTCCGTCGGGTCCCTTATAATGCTTGCCCAGATGATACTGATGCAGCAGCATCTCGACCTCGCCGCCGGGAGCGGGGAACTTCTTCTGGCGCTCGGCATAATGGAGGTTCAGGAAGGTGGGGTCAACAACGCCATAGCGTTCCATACGCATTGGGCCGATATCCTTCCAGTCCTCAGGCATGGAGCGGATGCACTCAACGATGCAGTCATACACATCGGAGCCGGGCATACCACAGCCTTCAAAATTTTCGTACCAGATGCGGAACGCATTGATATGCTCGCTGGGGTGATCCTTAAGGAACTGTCTGACATGAGCAAAGATCTCTTCCTTGGTCATGATAACGTTGCCTTCAGGAAGATGCAGAAGATATTTTTTAACTAATTCCACAGTACGACCTCCTTATCTTATTACGTTGCCGGCCTTAAGCGCTGCCATAGACTCAGCGTCGCCGGGGCGGCAGTTTTCGCCGTAGCCATAGCTCCAGTCCACCGGCAGGTCAGCTTCTTTGACCAGCTGAGGAGCGCCCAGCACCAGACCGGTGCCGTAGAACTGACATTCAAGCTTTTCCTGAGCCAGACGATCAGCTTCCTGCCTGCTGTCGGCAAAAACTATGACCGTGGCAGGCGCGCAGGAGACATATTGGGGTTCGGTGGGCTTTTCCAGCTGATGCTTGGCAGCCTGATAAAAGTATTTTTTCATTCCGGTCTGCCTCCTAATACATTCTTCTGTCGGGGATCGTGCCGCCATTTATCCAGGGGTCGTATTTGGCCATGAAATTGGCGTCGTCTCCGTCGAATCCATATTTACCCAGCTGGGAAGGATGGACCCAGGCAAACTCTTCATACTCGCCGCTGACAGGCTCGGTCTGCCATTTGTTTACTGCTTCGTAATATTCGTGGTAATCGCACTTGGTGTGGGTGTTGTGGGTGATGTTGCCGCAGACAATATGCTCAACGGTGCCGTCTGTGGGCTTTTTGTGACCGATCATGGCGAGCTTGCCGACGGTGATGGCCATACCCAGCTGCTGCTGAGCGATACGCTGGGCGGCTTCGGCCGCAGACTCTTCGCCCAGAGCCTTGCCGCAGGGGAACTGCCATGGCCCCCCGGATTTTTTGACGATCAGCACACCTGCTGTAGGACCGGCGTGGTGCTGGATCAAAACAGATATATATTTCATTGTTTTCCGCCTTTCGCCTTATTTACAGTGTATACTGATGTTCTTCGGGTACATAGCCCTCTGCTTCAAGCTGGGCGCCGACCCGTTCGCGGAACTGACGGACGGTTTCCTGCCATACGTCTCTGTCGATACGCTTGACCTCTACTCCGTCTTCCATTGCCAGGGCCCATTCGGTGAAGCCGCGACGGGTGCTGCGGACCTGAAATTTGTAAGTCTTCATGTGTTTCCTCCATTTTCCGCCTCATAAGGCGACATGAAATCTAAATCCTCGGCCGGAAGCTGGCCGATGCTGTCCAGAAGATTGATTATCCCCCGTTCCGCTGCCACCATGACACCCATAAAGTCCATGGTGGGACCAAAGCTTATCTCAAAAAGGTGATCCGCAGCTGAATCGAGGTTTTTGAGCATGGCCCGGTTGCGTTCGTCAGGCTCGAAGGCCTTGTGCCTTCCTTCTTCAGAGTTCATGGGGTGGATAAAGCATTGATACTGCTTTCTGTAAAGAAAAACGTACATTATCTCTGTCCCGGAGACTACGGCGACCATGTTTCCGGAATCCACGGAATCGATGATCTTGCCGCCGCCCTTGGACAGGGGGCCAATGCACACTTTATCTTCGTTGTTGCGATCTCTTGCAGTTTTTTCGTTCATGTTTTTACTCCAAACAGCAGAATTTATAAAGCTGATGGATCAATGAAGCCTTTCCTTTTCGGGAGCGCAGTGCGCCCAGGGAAGGCCACAGGATTTCTCCAATGACCCCGGCCGCCCATCCATAGGCATTGCCCTTAGGAAAGGCGGCTCGGAAACGCTTTGTGTAGTAGGGATCAGGGGTCAGGGATCAGAGTCCATATTCACAAGGGTACTCGTTTGCCGCAAATTTGCGCATATACAAGTTTGGAGATTGCCACGGCGCTTTGCGCCTCGCAATGACAAAAAGGGGACTATCTGTTCTCTGCTCTCTGTCCTCTGACCACTTAAACCGGGTCTTCCATCATTTCCTTTTCCAGACGGAAGGCTTCGAACAGCTGATGGTCACGCTTTGCCATAAGCTTTGCGATGTCAACGCCGGTATAGTCGTAGAAGCCTTTGCCTGTTTTGATGCCCAGCTCGCCGTTTTCGACGTGCTGCTCCAGAACGTGGGGCATTTCGTCGCCGTGAACGGGCATGGTATAGCTGTGGTTGCGATAGTTGTTGGCGGTCATGTCAAGGCCGCCGAAGTCGGCCCGCTTGCACAGACCCAGAACCATTGCCCGGGGAATAAAGCTGGCCTTGGATGCCCGGTCGATATCGTCGGGGGTGCAATAGTCGTTATCCAGAAGGAAGAATATCTCCCGGTTGAGACATTGCTGGAGCCGGTTGACGATATAGCCCTGGATAAAGCGCTTCATCAAAACGGCGGTTTTGCCGCATTTTTCAAGAAGGGCAACAACAGCGTCGGCCATTTCCTGAGGAGCGGACTCGCTCTTGACGACTTCGACCAGGGGTATAAGCTGGGGAGGTGCATACCAGTGGGCAATGACTACCTGGCCCATGAGCTTTTCGGGCATGAATTCGAATATGTTGAGAGCGGAGGTGTTGGATGCCAGAATGACGTTGGCAGGGAGAAGCTCTGCCAGCTGAGCGTACAGCTCGGCCTTGGCGTCTTTCTTTTCGACGATGGTTTCCATGACCATGTCGGCTCCCTCAACAGCCTCGGCTACGGTGGAAGCAAAGCTGATGTGAGACAGAATATCCTCGGCAGTTTTGCCGCCCAGCATATTCTCTTCCGCGAAAACCTGGAGATTTTTGGCCAAAGAGGCCTGAGCCTTTTCGCGGGTGGCTTCGCTGCGGGTCCACATGACCACGTCGCATCCGCCCATGGCAAAGGTCTGAGCGATCCCGGGACCCATGGTCCCGGCACCCAGCACCGCGATTTTTCTGATTTCAAAAGACATTTTTGTTAATTGACCTTTCGTTTGTAAAGGGTTATGGAGCTTTGTGCATTGGGGAAGGTGTTTTGACAACAGGATAGAAGGGGTTAGGATATAGGGAAGGAGTGCCTGCGGCACGGATTTTATTTTTTCTCTGTAACCGCAGGACTATGGGTTTGACGCAAGTTTCTTCATCGCGCAAGGGGTGAGATTGCCACGGGGCTTCACCCCTCGCAATGACAAACACGCCCTGCCTGAGCGCCCAGGCAAATTCGCAATCGCTACCCACAATATTGCCCTGATCTCTAAATCCTAACCCCTAATGAATTAATAAGAGCCTTTTTCCCAGGCGACGAGACGGACAAAGCCGCCGTCGGCCATTTCGCAGCGGAAGGGGATAGCGGCGATGACCATTCTCTTGCCGGTGACCTCGTCGATATCGCCGCCGGCGTTTTCAACGGTGCAGACACCGTGCTGCATATACAGGCGGTGGCAGGGTTCGTAGTCGGGATGGGTAACGGTGGGGTCAAGACCGGTGGCCTTGCGATAAGCCTTGTCAAGCCAGGGCATCTGCTCGGACAGGGGATCGTGCCACAGAGGAGCGTCGGTTGCGCCCCAGGTGCCGGAGATACCCTTGATCTTCTTTTCGAACATCAGCCACTTGGCCAGCTCGGGACCCTGGCCGGGATAGTAGTTGTAATACTTGTCGTTGTTCTGTCTCCAGTAATGATGGAAACCGGTGTTGATAACGACCCAGTCATTGGGCTTGATCTCAAGGCCGTCTTTAGCAAGAGCGGCTTCGACCTCTGCGGGCTTGATCTCGTGCCAGATGTTGCCCATCCTGGCGGGATCGCCGCCGGCGGCGTTCCACTTTTCTTCAAATTCGTCCTTCAGATAGCGCATATCGACAATAACGCCTTCGCCGATACAGCGGTTCAGAGGAATCTCGGCCAGAGTGTAGCCGTTGCGCTCACGGTCGACTTCTTCTTCGTGGAGAACGTGGTTGGGGGCATCCATATGGGTGCCTGCATGGAGGGTGCCGGTGTAGGTCATGGTGCGCTTATGGAAGCGGCCAAGATACTGGCCTCTGGGGAACTGGAGGTCCTGACGTGCGCCGGGGAAGGGCCACAGAGGAGTGTCGACGCCCCAGGGCTGGGACAGGTCATAGATTTTGGGCATGGTGGAATCGTCGAGATAGAATTTGGATTTGTCGAGAGGCATGTATGCCATGGTGGTTTCCTCCTGATTATAGTTTTTTGTTCATACAGCTTGATTGTAAACCTTTGAACAGTTCCAAGGTCAAGCACTTTTTTTGAAAATGCCTTGTGAAATTTCCTCTTTAACTATATAATAAACTAACTGAGGAATCAAGAGTTAGGGATGTGGGAAATAGCGCATTAATCCCTGACACATTCAGGAGGTGCTTTAGTGGAAGACAAAGCATATAAGATCGGCGACGTTTCCCGCATTTTGGGAATATCGGCCGACCTTTTGAGATATTATGAAAAAAAGGGGGTCGTTAAGCCCAGGAAGGACAAAACCAACGATTATCGATATTACGACGCCTGGGATATCAATTTTCTGCTGGATTGCCTGTGGTACAAAAATTTCGGCTATGCTATCGACCAGGTTTCGGAAATGATAAGCTCCTACACAGCCGACGATATTTCCAACCTGTTTTTAAAAACCGAAGACGAGCTTAAGCAGACCATTGCCCACAGCCAGATGCTTTTAAAACGGTCTGAGGAGCATCGCGGGCGTATCGAAAAAATCGGCCGCTGGCTGGGCAAATGTACTCTGGCCCAAAGCCCGGAGGTTTTGAGATATCTCCACCGCCACAATTTCTATTATGACAACAGCCCCGAATTGCAGGAGGTGGCTCTGCAATGGCTGAAATATATGCCTTTTTCCAACCGCTGCTTCGAGATGCCGGTCCAGGCGCTGAACGGGCCGGGCAGCCCGGAGGAATATTACTGGGGATTTTCCCTTTCCATGGAACACGCGGCCTACTTTGGCGTTGAAGAAAGTGAAGTGGTGGCCAGGATCCCGTCGGTCAACAGCGTATACTCGATTTTTTCCAGCTCCGGCAAGGGGGCGTTTTCTCCGCGCCATCTTGACTATCTGGTGGACTATGCCCGAACCCACAACTATAAGATAGCCGGTCCTGCTCAGGGCAGCCTGATAACCTCGGTACTTGACAACGACAGACTGACAGGCTATTTTGAAGTGTGGATACCTATCGAATAACAGGATATTTATTGATCGGAGAGTCAACGATGAACAGCAATAATAATTATAATTCTACCATAGCCGTTGTCCTTGCCGCGGGCAAGGGAACACGGCTCCACAGCGAGCAGTTTAACCTGCCCAAGGTCATGCGTATGGCGGCGGGCCGCCCTCTGCTGGGCTGGGTGCTGGACGAGCTGAATTTTCTGCCAAAGGAAAATACCGTCCTCGTTACGGGATATATGCACGAAAAGGTCAGTCAGGCGTTTCCCGACTATCCCGCAGCCCTCCAGCAGCCTCAGCTGGGTACCGGCCATGCGGTCATGTGCGCCCGGGAATATCTCCAGGGGTTTGACGGCGACGTGCTGGTGTGTTACGGCGATATGCCCCTTATACCCGGCACCGTTTACCGCCAGCTGCTGGACCATCACCGGAAAAACGACTGCCTTTGCACCATCCTTTCCGGAGTTTCGAACATGGAGTTGCCCTATGGCCGCATTGTGAGGGACGATGCCGGGAGATTTGTCAAAATAGTCGAGGACCGGGATTGTGACGCTCAGCAAAAGCTTATTCGGGAGCTGAATCTGGGGATATGCGTTTTCCACTGCCCGACTTTGCTGAAAATGCTTGACAGGCTTACCTGTAACAACTCGCAAAACGAATATTATCTGACCGATGTTCCCGAGATGATACGCCGGGATGGGGGCAAGATAGATGTCTATTCTGCCGAGCTGGGGCAGCGCATAATAGGGGTCAATACCCAGGAGCAGCTTGACATGGTCGAAAGGTTCCTTATTGATGATTAAAGAGAAAGAGCAGCTTAAGGGAACTGCCCTGGTAGGGGTTAGGATTTAGGATTTAGGGATTAGGGACGCACCCCGCGAGATTTTTGCGAAAACTTGGGTAGTGCGCCG
>CAYLKH010000042.1:0-19781 GCA_964384255.1 uncultured Oscillospiraceae bacterium
AGCCCCGTTGTTGTGGTCATGGGTCATGTTGACCACGGCAAGACCTCTCTGCTGGATAAGATACGTTCTGCCAGTGTCGCTCTGGGCGAGGCAGGCGGCATAACCCAGCATATCGGCGCTTACCGCGTTGAGATCAACGGCAGCCCCATCACTTTCCTGGATACTCCCGGCCACGAAGCCTTTACCTCCATGCGCGCCCGCGGCGCAATGGTCACCGATATCGCCATTCTTGTGGTCGCCGCTGACGACGGCATTATGCCCCAGACCGTTGAGGCTATCAACCACGCCAAAGCCGCCAACATCCCCATCGTTGTGGCTATCAACAAAATGGATAAGGTGGGCGCAAACCCCGATCGCATCAAGCAGCAGATCACCGAATATGAGCTGGTGCCTGAAGAATGGGGCGGCGACACCATTATGTGTCCCATCTCCGCCAAAACCGGCGAAGGTATCGAAAACCTGCTGGAAAACCTGGTCCTGCTGGCCGAGATGCAGGAGCTTAAGGCTAACCCCAACCGCAGCGCCAGAGGCGCCGTTATCGAAGCCCGTCTGGACAAGGGTCGCGGCCCCGTTGCCACGCTGCTGGTCCAGAACGGCACCCTGAATCAGGGCGATATCATTATCGCCGGGACCGCTGTGGGCCGTGTTCGTGCCATGACCGACGACAAGGGTAACAAGGTCAAAACCGCCGGTCCTTCCGTACCTGTTGAGATAACCGGTATGGGCGAGGTACCCATGGCTGGTGACTCCTTCTACGCCGTTGAAGACGAGCGCATGGCCCGTGAGCTGGTTGAACAACGCAAGACCGAGGCTAAGGAAACCGCCGCCAACGCCAACCGCCGCGTAACTCTTGACGACCTGTTCGCCCACATCAAGGAAGGCGAAATGAAGGAACTGAACATCATCGTCAAGGCTGACGTTCAGGGTTCTGCCGAGGCGGTCAAGGCTTCGCTGGAAAAGATAAGCAACGAAGAAGTCCGGGTAAAGGTCATCCACAACGCTGTTGGCGCTATCAACGAATCAGACATCCTGCTGGCCTCTACCGCCAACGCCATTGTAGTAGGCTTCAACGTCCGGCCCGATTCTGCCGCCGCAGCCTCCGCTGCCCGCTCCGGCGTAGATATGAGAATGTACCGCGTAATTTACGACTGCATCAACGAGATCGAGGCCGCCATGAAGGGTATGCTGGATCCCAAGTTCCGCGAAGTGGTCACCGGTCACGCCGAGGTTCGCAAAACCTACAAGGTCAGCGGCATCGGCACCATCGCCGGCTGCTACGTTAAAGACGGCACCATCAACCGCAGCGAAGGCGTTCGCGTGGTTCGTGATGGTATCGTTATCCACGAAGGCGAGCTGGCTTCCCTCCGCCGCTTTAAGGACGACGTTAAGGAAGTCGCCAGCGGATACGAATGCGGTATGAGCATCGAAAAATATAACGACATCAAAGAAGGCGACATCTTTGAATGCTTCAAGATGGAGCAGATAAAAGAATAGTAAATCAGGGGTTAGGATTTAGGGATTAGGTAACCGATGATTAAATCGGGGATGAATTCTGGGCGAGGGGATTTTTCGTTATACAACTGGAATCGACGCAGGAATACTTTGTGTATTTTAAGGAGATTCCGGGCAGTAGAACGTAAAATCTCCCGGCCATAATTTATTCAGGATTTAATCAGCGGTTACTTAGGGATTAGTGTCCAATGGGGCGGCAATTGCGAATTATCTGAACGCTCAGATGTTTTCAACAGTCTTCCCAAACGTATCCCTGGATCCTAAATCCTAACCTCTAACCCCTGAATTGGAGGTTTTGCCATGGCTTCAAACAGAAGCGGAAGAATAAACGAAGAAATACGCAGAGAGCTGTCTGAGCTTTTGCGCGAGATGAAAGATCCCCGCATGAGCAGAGGACTGGTCACCATAACCGGAGTTAATGCCACAGGCGACCTTAAATATTGCAAGGTCCATATCAGCGTGTTTAACAAAGAAGACGAAAAGGAGATCATGAAGGTGCTTAAAAACGCATCGGGTTTCCTGCGTCGTGAGCTGGGCAGCCGTCTGCGGCTGAGGAACACGCCCGAACTCATTTTCCAGGCTGATGATTCCATCGTCCGCGGCACCCGGGTGATCGAAATGATCGAAGGGCTTGACAGCCAGGAGGATCTGTAATGGAGCTTAAAAAAGCTGCGGATATGCTCCGGAGCATGGACAATGTGCTGGTCATAACCCATGTCCGGCCCGACGGCGATACTATCGGCTGTGCCGCCGCCCTTTGCCGCTGCCTTAGACTGATGGGCAAAACTGCCGCTATTTTGAACAACCCTGACTTTACGCCGAAATACGAACCATATTTTGGCGGTCTTATGGCTGACGACGGTTTTGAACCCCACAGCGTGGTTTCGGTGGACTGTGCCAGCGCCGGTATGCTGTGCGTCGGAGCGGAAAAGTATTTGGGACGGATCGACCTTGCTATCGACCACCACGGCTCTCACGAGCCTTACGCCGCCGAAACCTGGGTCGACTCCTCAGCCGCTGCCTGCGGAGAGATGGTATTGAGTCTTGTTAAGCTGCTTCTGGGCAATATTCCCGGCAAATGCGCCGATGCCCTGTATCTGGCCATAAGCACCGACACCGGCTGCTTCCAGTACAGCAACACCACTGCCAACACCCTTATGGCGGCAGCTGAGCTCAAGTCTGCGGGAGTTGACACTTATGCCATCAACAAGGTCATGTTCGGCACCAAAAGCCTTGCCCGGCTAAAGCTGGAAAGCCTGCTGACCGCCGGGATGGAGATGCATTCCCATGGTCGGGTGTGTGTCATGACCCTCACCCGACAGATGATGGAGCAGACCGGCGCCACCGACGACGATATCGACGATATTGCCGGATTCCCCCGGGTGGTAGAAGGGGTTGAGATAGGCGTTATGGTCCGGGAGCTTGAGGGCGGCAAATCGAAATGCAGCCTGCGCAGTGCCGGTAAAGCCAATTCGTCAGACATTTGCGCCCGACTGGGCGGCGGCGGCCATCCCGGCGCTGCCGGAGCCAGCTGGGACGGAAGCTACCTTGAGCTGAAAACCCTTATCCTCAAAGCTATCGCGGATTCCCTGTCAGACTGATCTGCCATAAGTCAGCTTGAATCAACCTGTAGCCAAAGGTATAAAGTATTCAAACCGAAGCCGACATAATAAAAACCTCCCTGCCGCACGGAAAGCGTTTGCGTCCTGCAAACATGATCCTTACGGCAGGGAGGTTTTTTTATCAGCTGTTATTAAATTCGCCAGATCGTTATTACCGGGGTAACCGGCGCTCTGACGGCGGTTGCCTAGTTTTTCAGGCTCTGCATGGGAGCCGGGACCCGGCCACCCCGGGCGATGAAGTCCCGGGAGCTTTCGGGATGGAGCGGGATAATAGGTGCGCTGCCCAGCAGGCCGCCAAATTCTACCGTGTCGCCAACTGATTTGCCGGGAGCGGGTATGACCCTGACGGCGGTGGTCTTATTGTTGACCATACCGATGGCCGCTTCGTCAGCGATTATGGCGGATATGGTCTCCGCCGGGGTGTCGCCGGGAACGGCTATCATGTCAAGGCCCACGGAGCAGACACAGGTCATGGCCTCAAGCTTATCCAGAGTAAGCACCCCGGAGGATGCGGCAGCTATCATGCCCTCGTCCTCGCTGACGGGGATAAATGCGCCGGAAAGGCCGCCAACATGGCCCGAAGCCATCAGGCCGCCCTTTTTGACAGCGTCGTTAAGCAGCGCCAGAGCCGCGGTGGTACCATGGGTCCCGCAGACCTCAAGACCCATTTCTTCAAGTATCCGGGCCACGCTGTCCCCCCGTTCGGGGGTCGGAGCCAGAGATAGGTCTACCACGCCAAAGGGTACGTCCAGGCGGCGGGATGCCTCCTGAGCCACCAGCTGTCCCATTCGGGTTATCTGGAAAGCAGTCTTTTTGATAGTTTCGGCCACAACGTCGAAACTTTCGCCCTTAACGGCCTTAAGCGCATTGTGGACAACGCCGGGGCCGGAAACTCCAACATTGATAACGCACTCCGGCTCGCCTACGCCGTGGAAGGCTCCGGCCATAAAGGGATTGTCCTCAACAGCATTGGCAAAAACCACCAGCTTGGCGCAGCCGATACCGTCTTTGTCAGCGGTCTGTCCGGCGGTTTCTACAATGGTTTTGCCCATAAGGGCGACAGCGTCCATATTGATGCCCGCCTTGGTGGTGGCCACGTTTACCGATGAGCATACCAGCTCGGTTGCGGACAGGGCGCTGGGGATAGACGCTATAAGTCGGCGGTCGCTGTCGGTAAAGCCCTTGTGGACCAGAGCGGAAAAGCCGCCGATAAAGTTGACCCCGCAGTCCCTGGCGGCCCGGTCCATGGCAGCGGCGATGGGAGTATAGTCGGATTCATGGCAGGCGGCGGCCACCATGGCGATGGGGGTAACGGATATGCGCTTGTTGACAATGGGTATGCCAAATTCGGATTCGATATCGCAGCCAGTCTCAACCAGCTTTTCGGCCCGGCGCATGATCTTGTCATAAACCCGGTCGGCGCAGGTCGCTACACTGCTGTGGGCGCAATCCAGCAGGGAAATGCCCATGGTTATGGTACGCACGTCAAGATGGAGATGGTCGATCATCTCAACAGTGCGGAGTATATCCTTATGACTTATCATAATTTAGCTCCTTTCCCGACCGGTAGCTCACACCTGATACATGGCGGTGAAGGTATCTTCCCGCTGGATGCGGAAGCTGACCTTCATCTGGTCGCCTTTTTCGTGGAGGGCCTGACGGACATTTTCGAAGGAGTCTGTGGCATTAGTGGTGTCGACCACCATGGTCATGGTGAACAAACCGTCCATAACGGTCTGGCGGATGTCGAGAATATTGATATTCTTTGCAGCCAGGATCGTGCAGGCTTCGGCGATTATGCCGACCCGGTCCAGACCGACTACGGTTACTACTGCTCTCATTGTTAATCTCCTTTTGTTTAGTGATTAGAGATCAGGATTTAGGTAACCGATGATTAAATCAGGGATGAATTATGGGCAAGAGGATTTTTCGCTATGCAACTGGAATCGACGCAGGAATACTTTGTGTATTTCAAGGAGATTCCGGGCAGCAGAGCGGAAAATCATCCGGCCATAATTTGTTCATGATTTATTCAGCGGTTACTTAGGGGCTAGGGGAACGTAAAGGCAAGCGATTGCGAAGTATCTGCGCACAAACTTCCCTCTTACGTCCCTAAATCCTAAATCCTAACCCCTAAATCCTATTACTTCGATTCGCTGATGCGCTTTTCAAACCGGCTCTGGCTGGAAGCGCTGGGTATCTCGGTGGGGTACTCGCCATTGAAGCAGGCAACGCAGAAGTTTTTGCAGTTGCCAACAGCGATTTTGGTAACAGCGTCCATGGAAAGATATCCAAGGGTATCGGCCCCGATGATCTTCGCTATCTCGTCAACGGAGTATTTGCAGGCAATAAGCTTGTCCTTGGAATCGATGTCGGTGCCGTAATAGCAGGGGTTGAGGAAGGGCGGCGAGGAGATGCGCATATGGACCTCCCTGGCTCCCGCATCCCGGAGCATTTTTACAATAAGCTTACAGGTGGTGCCGCGAACGATGGAATCGTCCACCAGTACGACTCTTTTGCCCTTAACGGCGTGGGACAGGGCATTGAGCTTTATCCTAACCTTGTCTTCCCGGGATTTCTGGCCGGGGGAAATGAAGGTCCGGCCGATATATTTGTTTTTAATAAGGCCGATGCCATATGGTATCCCGGACTGGCGGGCAAAGCCCATAGCAGCGTCAAGGCCGCTGTCCGGCGCACCGATGACTATATCTGCCTGAACAGGATGCTCAAGCGCCAGATAAGCTCCGGCCCTGAGCCGGGCCTCGTGGACAGAGCAGCCGTCCACCACAGAGTCGGGCCGGGCAAAATAGATATATTCAAAAACGCAGGGGCTGTGGGCCTTTCCGCAATGGTCGCGGATAGAGGTCACTCCGTCTGAGCCAAAAACAAGAATCTCTCCGGGGTCAAGGTCCCGGATAAGGGTCGCCCCCACGGAATCGAGGGCGCAGCTTTCGGAGGCGACGACATATCGGCCGTCCCCGGTCTGGCCATAGCACAGGGGGCGGAAGCCGTTTTCGTCCCGGCAGGCGATGATTTTTGACGGGGACATGATAACCAGAGAATATGCGCCCTTAAGGCGGTTCATAGCCTGGTTAAGCGCCTGCTCGATAGAGGGTGCGGTAAGCCGTTCTTTAATAAGTACGCAGGCAATGACCTCTGCCTGGGACCGGGTGTGGAAAAGAGAACCCTGCATTTCCAGCTCTTCCCGAAGCTCAACATAGTTGACCAGGCTACCGTTGTGACAAACGGCGATACGGCCCTTGATGTGGTTGGCGACGATGGGCTGAGCGTTGGCCCGGTCGCTGCCGTATTCGGTCCCGTAAAGCACATGGCCAACAGCCATGTTGCCGGTACCCAGGGAAGCCATAACGTCGGGAGTAAACACATCGTTCACGATACCAACGTCCTTATAGGTTCGGAAAAGGCCGTCGTCTCCAACGCAGATACCGCAGCTTTCCTGGCCCCGATGCTGGAGGGCGAAAAGACCGTAATAAGTGGTGGAAGCAACGTCGCTTTCAACAGGGGAATATACGCCAAACAGTCCGCATTCCTCATGGACCTTGTCGAAATCAAAGCTCATCTGTAATTCTTCCTTTCCAAATTATGACGCGCAGCGTTTATCAGAATATTAATATCGGGCTTCCGGCGGCCGACGACCGGGCCGTTGGCCGCGCTGTCCTTTTGATACAATATTACCATACCGCCGCGGCAATCCACAAGATACGAATTCATACAACATAAGAAAAAAGTTTTTGTTTTGATATGTCATTTTGACGAAATGGGTCCATCAGCCGCCGAAAAATGCTGTTTATCCGTCCCGGCAAGGACAATCGGCCACAGCAGGATAAGTTGACAATTGCCTAATTTATGCCATGGTGATATAATCCATCATATAGCAGTCAGAGATAATATCTTCAGGCTGTAGACAAAGGTACGTAGGCCTTTGGCTACAAGTTGAGATAATACCTTTGGCCCGCATTTACCTGCACACCAAAAAATGAGGAGGAATTCAAATGAAAGGACTCAAAAGGCTCCTGTGTCTGGTTTTGGCAGTTGCCATGCTTATGGCCGTCTGCGCCACCGGCGCTTTTGGGGCCGCGCCCGATTTCAGGGACTATTCGGCGGTGGAAAACAAAGCTGCCGTAACCACTCTGGTGGATCTGGGCATAATCAACGGCATCCAGCAGGCCGACGGCTCGTACAAATTTGACCCCGATGCCGAGATCACCCGGGAGCAAATGGCAAAAATGATCGCCGTTGCCGTCACCCTGGCCACCGGTGAAAAAATCACCGGCACCAAAGGCCGATTCAACGACGTTGACGACCGCTGGTCGAAAGACTATGTCAATTTCTGCGCCGACAAGGGTATAATCAACGGTCTGGGCGACGGCAGCTTCGGCTACGACGGCTCTGTGACCGTGGCTCAAACCGCCAAGCTGCTGCTGGCCGCTATGGGTACTACCGGCCTTACGGGCGATGCATGGCTGGAAAACACCATCAACGCCGCCAACAGGATAAAGCTGATGGACGGCATCACCACCGGCCCCAACGACCCCATCTCCCGGGACGAGGCAGCCCTGATGATCTACACCGCCCTCATGCTTTCCGACGGCAGCGCAAGCCTGCCTGAGGTCAACTATATCCCCGGGGGCGAAACGGTCGAATATGATTCCCTGACCATAGGCGAAAACACCTGTTTTGCCACCGCCTCAGGCTACACCCTGACCATGATAGTCGACGGAGTTCACAAGGACATCGCTCCCGGCAAATACGACGGTAAGGTCTTTATCTGCTCCACCGAAAACGTCACCGCGATCTACGAAAGCCACGGCTCAAAGAACGAGCAGACCATGGCGGTCGCTCTTTACGTTGACGAGACTGGCGTTGTTGCTGAAAAATCCGTCCTCAAGGCTCTGAACAACGTGGCCTACAACAGCGAGGGCGCTACCGGCGGCTCCGTCACCTCCGAAGGCCAGCGCTTCGGCGCTGTCCGTGTCGGCGGCGACGGCGAATACACCGTGTCCAATATGGAAGTCAGCCTGACCGGCATCGGCGGCAACGACTTTACCGGCATCGGCTCTGCCTTTGCCGCAGCCGACAACGGCAAGCTGACTCTGAACAATGTGACCGTCAACACCAACGGCATTCTGCGTACCGCCGCCTTTGTAGGCAACAACGGTACTCTGACCGTTAACAACAGCTATTTTTACTGCAACGACGGGGGCTATACCTCCGCCACCGCCCCCACCGTTTCCGGAGCCGGCATGACCAGTCCTCCCAAGGCTCTGGGCGTATTGGGCTATTGCCGCGCCACCTGTATGGTGGATTCCGGCACCTCGTATTATAACAACAGCACCATCATCTCCGAAATGTGGGGCGCTCTGGCTACCGACGATGTGGACAGCGGCAAAATGTATGTTGACGGCTGCACCATCGAGACTAAAACCAACGGCTACGGAGCATATTCCATCGGCCCCTGCGAAGAATATTTCAAAAACAGCGTGTTCAATGTGGCCGATATGGGCATCATCTGCGCCGCCGAGGGCCACTGCGAGCTTGACAACACCGTTATCAACTCCGAAAGATACGGTATCGTTACTCATCAGCCCTTTGGCCTCATTTCCAGGATATATCTGAAAAACGGGTCTGTCATCAATGCCGAATACTGCGGCATCCAGATCAAGAGCCGTGGCTCCGACGTCCGGATCGAGGATTCTGAGATAAACGTTGAAAACGGCCCCATGATCCAGGCTCAGTATAACGACGATACCGGAGCGGGAACCATTTACGACGCTTTTGAAGTCACGGTAGATATCAAGTCCAGCGACCTGACCGGCGACATCGTCCAGTCCCAGCCCGGCGGCACCAAGGGCGACGCCGTTATGGAGATCAGTATGGACAGCTCCACCATCACCGGCGCTGTTACCACCGCTATCCAGACCAACCAGGTGACCGACGGCAAGTTTGACGAAAACAACAACTATCTGGTCGGCCGCTGCACCAACGCCTTTGCCGCCCTGGAAGGCAGCCAGCTCAGGCTGACCATGGTCAACAGCTCTGTCTGGACCGTGACCGAAGCCAGCTACCTGACCTATCTGAACGTTGGCACCGACTGCAAGGTCAACGGCAAGATATATGTTGACTATCAGCTGGTTGAAGGTCCCGGCGAATACGAAGGCAACATAATCGTTATGCCCGCATCCGAAGAAGAGGCTCCTGCTGCTCCCGAAGCTACCGACTATGAATGGGCCGATTATCAGCAGTTCCTTTGCCAGATCGCCCGGGAGCTTGCCCCCGAAGAGGGCGACTCCCTTGAACACGAAGAAGCCATCATGCAGTGCGAAACCATGGAACAGCTTTATGAGGTTTCGACCATGGGCTTTATGTTCCAGGTCCTTAAGGTCCCGTCCTTCACCGAATGGGTAGAGATGGGCGCTATATCCGGCGCTGACTGGGTGGCCGCCAACGCATAGCGGCCCGATTGCGCTGACCTTTTCCCCCGGGCTATGCCCGGGGGAATTATTTTGGCCTGGGCCAAAATTTACTCTTGACAAATGGGGAATTATGCGATAATATAATCAGGCAATATGGACGGTTAGCTCAGCTGGTAGAGCTTCCGCTTGACGTGCGGAAGGTCGGGGATTCGAGTTCCTCACCGTCCACCATACGAACCAGGACCCTGTCTTTTGGATAAGGGTCCTGGTTTTTTCTATTGTTAGTTAAGGTTTATGGTCATTTCTGTCTATACGTTGGCGAATATGATATCCCGCCCCGCCCGGGAAAGCAGAGCTTCGCAATTTTCTTGCCCCTCAGGTAACCGATAGTCAAACCACAGGTCACTGAGGGCGCATCCCATAAGCCGTTGCCAAATCAGCTATTACAAAAAAATCACAGGCCGTCGGGTTTGACAGCCTGTGATTTTTAAATATGCAGGGATTTATCCAAGCAGCTCCCGGGTCTGGTCAACGTTCTGGGCGATGGCGGCTTTAAGCTCGTCGGTGGAAGCAAACTTCTTTTCCGGGCGAAGGAATTTAAAAAAGTCCAGCCTCAGAGATTTGCCATAAATATCGCCTGAAAAATCCAGAATATATGGCTCTACGGTCACCAGCTCAGAATCGTCCACGGTGGGGCGAACGCCGATATTGGTCACCGCGCTGTAAGCCCGACCGTCGACATATGCCCGGCAGGCATAAACTCCGCGAGCCGGCTGGAGAGTCCCGTTTTCCATAAGGATATTGGCCGTGGGTATGCCCAGGGTCCGGCCCAGCTTCCGGCCATCCACCACGGTCCCGCTGATGCGGTGAGGGTGACCCAGAAAGCGGGCGGCCTGCTCCATTTCCCCCGCCTCAATAAGGGTCCGGACATGGGTAGAGCTTACGGTGACCCCGTCCAGCTCCACCTTGGGGATAATATCGCAGCCCATGCCGTGGGTTTTGCAATAGTTTTCCAGCTGTTGGGCATCTCCCAGCCCCTTATATCCAAAACGGTGGTCGTGGCCGCAAACCAGATGGACCGCGCCATAGCGTCCCACCAGATACTGGCAGATAAAATCCTGCCAGGGCAGCTTCATCACCGCCTGGTCAAAATGGGTAAAGATGACCTCGTCTACGGAATACAGCTCCTTCATCAGGGCTTCGCGGTCAGCCATATTGTTGATAAGGGGCATGTCCCGGCCGGAGATGACCGTTGACGGATGAACGTCAAAGGTTTCGGCGGCGGCAACAGCCCCCAGCTCACCGGCCCGTCTGACCGCCATGTTCAAAAGCGCTCCGTGTCCTATATGGACACCGTCGAAAAAGCCCAGCGCTATTACTCGTTTAGTCATATGGTCAAACCTCGAAAAACGATTTTATTGTGTACATTTTCCCTTTTTCGGCGCGTCCGGCCATAAGGAAAGTCCCGTCAGACGAATAGACCCGGTAAAGGCCATCGTCTGCATCGGTAGAAAAAGCGTTGCCATTGCGGCATTTTTTCTCCCCTGCGCTGTCCACAGTCAGGCGGGGATAGTCAAAAAGGGAGTCCACCGGCCGCAGCAGGCTTTCGGCGGTACCGTTTTCGCTATGGGCCAATATCTGGTCCATGGTCACGGCATCGTCAAGGGTGTATTCCCCGGCCCGGGTACGGACAAGGCTGCTCATGCAGCCGCCGCAGCCCAGAGCATCGCCGATATCGGCGCAGATAGTGCGGACGTATACCCCCTTGGAGCATTCGATATCAAGGGCATATTCGTTTCCACTGCCGGAAATCAGGTCCAGCGCAAATATCTCCACCTGCCGGGGCTTGCGCTCGACGGTCTGGCCCTTGCGGGCAAGCTGGTACAGCTTTTTGCCGTCGACCTTGACAGCGGAATACATAGGCGGGATCTGGGTTATCCGGCCCCGGAACCGGGGCAAAACCGCCTCGACCTGCACGGCAGTCATGTTGGCAGGCTTACGCTCCAGCTCCTGACCGGTAATGTCCTGAGTGTCGGTGGTCAGCCCCAGCAGCAGTCCAGCTCTGTAAGCCTTGGTGGCAGATTCCATAAACTCCACCGCCCGGGTCGCCCGGCCTACAAACACCGGCAAAACTCCCGTCGCCATGGGGTCGAGGGTACCGGCGTGTCCAATGCGGCGCTCGCGGTATACGCCCCGAAGCTTTGCCACTACGTCGTGGGATGTCCAGCCCTCGGGCTTGTTAACTATCACTATTCCGTTGGGCATGGGTACCTCCTGTTTTGTTAGGGGTTAGGATCCAGGATTTAGGATCTAAGGACGGTATGGGACCATCAATGCGTTTTTCGGTACTGCTCTAATTCGCAAGGGGTGAGATTGCCACGGGCTTCGCCCTCGCAATGACAATTCTGCCCAACTGCTCAAAAACTTCGCAATTGTTTCCCTCTGCGTTCCCTAATCCCTAACCCCTAAATCCTAACCCCTGAATTATTACTTATTCTTGCTGGCTTCGCGCATACGGGCAGCATGGTCCAGCAGGCGTTTTCTTATCCTCAGGCTGCTGGGAGTGACTTCCAGCAGCTCGTCGTCAGCGATGAATTCAAGGCACTGCTCAAGGCTCAGGTTTCTGGGGGTGGTAAGGCGCAGAGCGTCGTCGCTTCCGGCGGCGCGCATATTTGTCAGCTGCTTTTTCTTGCATACGTTGACGCTCATGTCGTCGTTCTTGGCGTTCTGGCCGACTACCATACCGGCATAAACCGGAGTGCCGGGACCGATAAACAGCACGCCCCGCTCCTGAGCATTAAACAGGCCATAGGTAGTTGCGTCGCCGTTTTCAAAGGCGATAAGGGAGCCTCCGCTGCGGCGGGAAATGTCGCCCCGGATGGGAGCATAGCTGTCGAACACCGAAGACATTATTCCCTCGCCCTTGGTATCGGTCAAAAATTCGTTGCGATAGCCGAACAGGCCCCGGGACGGCACAAGGAATTCGATACGGGTGCGGTTGCCCATGGGAGTCATGGAAAGCAGATCGCCCTTGCGGGAACCCAGCTTTTCGATAACGGCGCCCACGCAGCCGTCAGGCACATCGGCCACCATCCGTTCCAGCGGCTCGCAGACCTTGCCGTCGATCTCTTTGGTAAGCACACGGGGAGTAGATACCTGGAACTCATAGCCTTCGCGGCGCATGGTTTCGATAAGTATCGAAAGGTGCAGCTCGCCGCGACCGGCCACGTTAAATGCGTCGGTACCCATTTCGGTGACACGGAGGGAAACGTCCTTCATAAGCTCGCGGGTCAGCCGGTCCCGGAGGTTTCGGGAGGTGACATATTTGCCTTCCCGCCCGGCAAAGGGGCTATCATTGACCGAGAAGGTCATTTCGATAGTGGGGTCGGATATTTTGACAAAGGGCAGCGGCTCCACCGCGTTGATATCGCACACGGTTTCGCCGATAGTGATATCGGCTATGCCGGAAATACAGGCGATGTCACCGGCGTTTGCGACCTCAACAGGCACCCTGTTAAGGCCGTCGTAAACATAGAGGGCGGCGATCTTGGCCTTTATCTTCTTGTCGCTGTCGTGGTAATCGCAGACGATTATCTCCTGGTTCCGCTTAAGCTGGCCCCGCTCGATACGGCCAACGCCGATACGGCCGACATATTCGTTATAGTCGATGGACGACACCAGCATCTGGGACGGGCCGTCAACATTGCAGACAGGTTCGTCGATATAGTCAACGATCGTTTTGAACAGCGGCTCAAGGTTTACCCCCTCTGTATGGGGAGAATAGGTAGCGATACCCTGCTTGGCAGAGCAGAACAGGGTGGGCGAATCGAACTGGTCCTCAGTGGCGTCAAGGTCCAGCAGCAGCTCAAGAACTTCGTCGCAGACCTCGTCGATACGCTCGTCGGGGCGATCGATCTTGTTGATAACAACGATCACCTTGTGGCCCATTTCCAGAGCCTTTTGCAGAACGAAACGGGTCTGGGGCATGGGACCCTCGGCAGCGTCGACCAGCAGCAGAACGCCGTCGACCATTTTCAGTATGCGTTCGACTTCGCCGGAAAAATCGGCATGGCCCGGAGTGTCGACGATGTTTATCTTAACGTCGCCATATTGAACAGCAGTGTTTTTGGCAAGGATGGTAATGCCCCGCTCCCGCTCAAGGTCGTTGGAGTCCATAACTCGCTCGGCGACCACCTGATTCTCCCGAAAGATACCGCTTTGTTTAAGCATCTCGTCGACCAGGGTAGTTTTTCCGTGGTCAACGTGGGCAATAATGGCTATGTTTCTGAGGCTTGGCATAAAAACGCATCCCTTTCAGTTGTAAATAACAAAACTTTTGCGCAAAAGGCGCAACCTATATTTTTACACAAAATCTTTTATAATGCAATATATATTTGCGCAAAACTTGACTTTTCTAATCTTAGAACATACAATACTATTTTAGTCGAGCCGGGAACCAACGGCTCAAATCATCTGACAAAGTTGGAGCTTTACTATGCATTATCTGGACAATGCCGCCACCACCCGGCCCTGTCAGGCCGCTGTCAATGCGGCTCTTGCCGCCATGACCGACGGATTTGGAAACCCGTCATCGGTCCACGAGCTGGGCTTTATGGCCGAAACCGCCCTGAAATCAGCCCGGAAGGACGTGGCCGCCGCTTTGGGCTGCCAGCCGGAAGAGCTTTATTTTACCTCCGGCGGGACCGAAGCCGACAACTGGGCCATTATCCGCGGGGCGGAAAAGGGTCGCCATCGGGGCCGCCATATCATAACCTCTGCCATTGAGCATCACGGCGTGCTGGAACCGGTCGCATATCTGGAGTCTCAGGGCTACGAGGTCACCCGTCTTCAACCGGACGAAGCAGGCCGCATAAGCGCGCAGAGCCTGTTGGCTGCCCTGCGGCCGGATACGGTGCTTATCTCTATTATGATGGTCAACAACGAAACCGGCGCTGTCAACGATATTTCCGCCATGGCCCGGACGGTGAAGGCCGCCGGAAGCTCCGCCCTGTTCCATACCGATGCTGTTCAGGGATTTTTCAAGCTCCCCTTTAAATTCAAAAATCTGGGCGTGGATATGCTCACCTTCAGCGGTCACAAGATCCATGCCATGAAAGGCTCTGGCGGGCTGGTGGTCAAAAAGGGGGTCAACCTTAAGCCCCTTATCCTTGGCGGCGGTCAGGAATCCGGAAAACGCTCCGGGACCGAGCCTGTGCCCGCCATAATGTCCCTGGCTGCGGCCTGTAACGAAGGCTCCGGGACCCTCAGCCGGGATCTGGAATCCATGGCCCGGCTGAAAGAGCTTATTATCAGCGGTCTTCCCCAGGGCGCTCAGGTCATAGGCGCTCACGACGCGCCCCATGTAATAAACATTTCCGTTCCGGGGGTCCGCAGTCAGGGGCTTATCAACTGTCTTCAGGAAAATGAGGTTTATGTATCCGCCGGAAGCGCCTGCTCAAAAGGCAAACGCAGCCATGTGCTGTCGGCCATGGGCCTTGACCCCCGGATGATCGACGGGTCCATAAGAGTTTCCCTTTCAAAATACTCTACCGAAGAGGACGCCCTGGCCTTTTTGTCTGCTCTCAGGCAGGCCATGGGCAGGCTGAGCTGATGGGGTTTTCTTTCACACCGTCTCCCTTTCCGTTACGGCCGCTTTCGACCCTTGTCTACAGTCTGTAATATTCACTGCTTTTGAGGTCATCTTATGAAAAGAACAGGAATCAACAAAGCCTTTATGAAGGCGTTTATGTCCATACTGCTGCCCATAGCAGCCCAAAACCTTATCTCCTCCACCCTGTCGGTCATCGACTCGTTCATGGTGGGTATGCTGGGCGAGACTGAGCTGGCCGCCGTAACCATGGCCAACACTCCGTTTTTCGTCGTCACCATTGTGATTTTCGGCATCCAGAGCGGGTGCGGAGTGCTGATAGCCCAATACTGGGGCAAGCAGGACGAGAAAACCATCTCCCGGGTAGCGGGTGTGGGGATCTACTTTTCTCTGGTCGTGTCGGTGGCCGTAACTGTTGTGGCTCTGTTCAACGCCGAGTGGCTGGTCAGTCTGGTCAGCAACAACAGCGAGCTGTATGAAGCCGGCGCGGCTTATGCCCGGATCGTGGCTGCATCGTATATTTTCAACGGCGTTACCGGCGTACTTATCAACACCTATCGCTGCGCAGGAGACACCAGTCCCGGGCTTTATATTTACGGCTTTTCCACCGTTTTGAACACCTTCCTCAACTGGGTGCTGATCTTCGGCAAGCTGGGCGCTCCCGCAATGGGTGTCAGCGGTGCGGCTCTGGCAACCACCATATCCCGGGCCATGGAGCTGATTATTACCATTGTTGTCCTCAGCCGCCGCAAATCTCTCAAGCTGGATCTGCACTATGTTTTCCGGCCCGGCATGGTTATAACGAAAGACTTTTTCAAATACGGCTCCTTCGTGGTGCTGAACGAGACTCTGTGGTCACTGGGATATTCCATGTATTCTGTCATTCTGGGCCATATGTCAGGCTCTACCGCTATTCTGGCGGCATATACCATCGCCGGAAATGTGGACAGGCTTTTGCAGGTTGTGACCTTTGCCTGCTCCAACGCCGCAGCCATTATGGTAGGCAACGAGGTGGGCAAAAAAGATATGGACAACGCATATTCCACCGCCTCTGCCATCAACGGTATATCCGTGTTTTTAGGCATCGTTGCGGGATTGCTGCTGCTGGTTTTGCGGCTGACTGTTATGGAGCCGCTGGTCTATCCTCTGTTTGACCTGTCCGCCGATGCGGCGGCCATCGCCAACACAATGCTGCTTATTATGGTCATTGCCAGCCCGGCCAAAGCCTTTAACACCACTAACGTGGTAGGTGTTCTCCGGGGCGGCGGCGATGTCAGGTTTGCGGCTGTGCTGGACGTTTGCGTTATGTATTTCCTGTCGGTCCCGCTGGCGGCGCTCAGCGGCCTCGTGTGGAACTGGGGCATAACCGCCGTTTATATCTGCCTTAACGGCGAGGAGATACTGAAAATGGTCTTTGGTATCCCCAGATTTTTGAGCAAAAAGTGGATAAGAAACGTTACCCGGGAAATGGAAGGCCAGGGGCCGGATCCTGACCCCGGATACTGATAGAAAAGGAGAGATCGCCTGTGTCTCATGGTAAAAACCTGTCAGAGGGCAGTGTGCCGAAGCAGCTTTTGCTCTTTGCTCTGCCGTTTGTGTTTTCAAGCATTGTTCAAAACCTTTACAGCGCTGTGGATCTGATAATCCTTGGCCAGTTCGCCGGGACCATCTCTCTGGCCGGGGCCAACATCAGCGCCCAGTACATTTCGCTGATAACCAACATCGCTATTGGCTTTTGTCTGGGAGGAACGGTCATCATCGGCCAGTATCGCGGCAGCGGAAACAACGAAAAGCTCCAAAAAGTTATTGGCACACTGACGGCCTTTATCATCATGCTGGCCCTGGCGGCCACGATCCTTTCGATGGTTTTTGCCAAAGGCATACTCGCCCTGATGCAAACCCCTGACGAGGCTATGGACGAAGCGCTGATATATTTTGTCGTCTGTTCCATAGGTTTTGTTTTCATCTTTGGATACAACACCCTCAGCGCCATACTCCGGGGCATGGGCGACAGCAATCGGCCCTTTGTTTTTATCTGCATCGCCTGCGTGGTGAATATCGTCCTTGACCTTGCGTTTATCGGCGGGCTGGGTATGGGAGCCTTCGGCGCGGCGCTGGCGACCGTCATCGCTCAGGGTGTCAGTATGCTCCTGTGCATAATCCACCTGAGGAAGACAGATTTTGTCTTCGATTTTCGTCCGTCCTCCATCAGGATAGACAAAGAGCAGTTCCCCATTCTTTTGCGCACCAGCATCCCCACCACCATTCAGAACGCGGTCAATACCCTGGCCTTTCTGCTGCTGACCATAATGGTCAACACCATGGGTGTCACCGCCGCCGCAGCTCTGGCGGGCGCGCACAAGGTGACCCTTTTTGCCATTCTGCCGTCGGTTTCCTTCGGCAGTGCGATCTCTGCCATGTGCGCCCAGAACTTCGGCGCGGACAAGCCCGATCGGGCTATGTCCACCATGCACTGGGGATTTTTGCTGACCATGGCCATAAACCTCGTCATTTTTGCATTGGTAGAGCTGTTCCCCGCGCCGCTGATGCGCCTGTTCGGATCGGATATGGAGATGATGGAGCTGGGCGTAAAGTATCTCAGGATTTGCAGCATCGACTATCTGTTTGTCCCGTTTATGGGTTCGCTTATTGGTTTTCTTGTGGGTTCAGGCCGCACGACCTTCCCCATGATACTCAATTGCAGCAGCTCGCTGCTGTTCCGCCTGCCGGTGGCATATGTGCTGGGCATAACTCTGGGCATGGGGCTTGACGGCGTGGCCTGGGGGACACCTGTGGCGTCCTTCTGCGTAGGAGTGATCTCCATTGTATATTACGCATCCGGCAAATGCCGCAGCGTAACAGGGATAACAGAATAGTCGTCCGGCTATGGCTGGCCGGTGCCGGTTAATTAGCCTAATTTTTCCTTTACATAGCGTCCCGGTTGTGGTATACTCCATATGTAATATGCGACACAAGATTACGTAATAAGCGAGGATACACATATGTCAGAATATATTCTCAGCTGCTGTTCCACAGCTGACCTTACTCCCCAGCATTTTGCAAGCAGAAACATCAGCTATATATGCTTCCACTATTCGCTAAACGGCGTCCAATATAGCGACGACCTGGGCCAGACCATCCCCTTTGACCAGTTTTACCAGGCCATGGTAGACGGAGCCGAAACTCAGACCTCTCAGGTCAATGTTGACGAATATGTAGATTATTTCACCGCCTTTCTGGAAAGCGGGAAGGACATAGTTCACCTTTCCCTCTCTTCGGGCATCTCCGGCAGCTATAATTCCGCCTGCGTGGCCGCAAATATGCTGAGGGAAAAATATCCCCAGCGGGAAATATATGTGGTCGATTCTCTGGCGGCCTCTTCGGGCTATGGCCTGCTGATGGATAAGCTGGCCGATCTGCGGGACCAGGGGATGTCTGCCCGCGAGCTGGTAGACTGGGCCGAGGCCAACAAGCGCAGGCTTCGCCATTGGTTCTTCTCCTCCGACCTCACCTTCTATGTCAAGGGCGGTCGGGTGACCAGAGTCTCCGGCTGGTTCGGCACGGTTTTGAAGATCTGCCCGCTGCTGGACGTAAGCCACGACGGCAAGCTTATCCCCCGGTTCAAAATAAGGGGCAAGGACAAGGTCATTAAAGAGATCGAAAAGAAAATGGAAGAGCAGGCCGAAGACCGCCTGGATTACAGCGGCAAGTGCTATATCTGCAACTCCGCCTGCTATGAAGACGCCCGTGCTGTGGCCGACCTGGTCGAAGCCCGATTCCCAAAGCTCAACGGTAAGGTCCAGATCTATTCCGTCGGCACCACCATCGGCAGCCATACCGGTCCGGGTACCGTGGCCCTGTTCTTCTGGGGCGACGAAAGGGTCGACTGACCTGCCTGTAGTAATGACCCACTAACCAATCGAAAAGGTTGATGCACCCCGCGAGCGGACATGCTTTCGCGGGGTGCATCAGCAGGAGGATAATGGACCTGCGGAGAAAACCGGCACAGAGTTTTCAGCCGCCCCATTACCTGATATCAACAATAAGCCTTAAGCGATCCACCAGCTTATGGGGGTTGCTTAAATAATAGACAAGGAGAGCTGTTTATGATATCAATTGCCAGCGATCACGGCGGTTACGCCCTGAAAGAACAAATCAAGGAGCATCTGGCCTCCCGGGGTCTTGAGGTCCTGGATGTCGGCTGCCACAGCACCGACAGCTGCGATTACCCCGACTTTGCAGAAGCTGCCGCCAGAGCCGTAGCCGATGGCCGGTGCCAGAAGGGCATTGTAGTCTGCACCACCGGTATCGGCGTTTCCATCGCCGCCAACAAGGTTAAGGGCATCCGCTGCGCTCTTTGCGCCGATCCGTTTTCTGCCGAAATGACCCGCCGCCACAACGATGCCAACATGTTGGCTCTGGGGGCAGGCGTGGTTGGAAAAAACCTTGCTCTGCGCATGGTAGACACCTTCCTGGACACCGGGTTCGAGGGTGGCCGCCATCAGCGCCGGGTAGACAAGATCACCGCTATCGAAAATAAAGGAGAATAAGCTATGACTTCCCACAACAGCGCTAATCCCGGCGATTTTGGCAAAACCGTTCTTA
>CAYLKH010000043.1:0-19161 GCA_964384255.1 uncultured Oscillospiraceae bacterium
AGGCATGGACGAAGCAAACGTCGCCATGGAGGGGCAGCTCAAGGATGAAGCGCTTTTTGGTGGGATCGGGAACGATCTCGCCTTCGAGGAAAACGAACTTGCCGGCTTCTTCGTCCCATTCGACGACCTGCTTGCCGTCCATCATGGGGGTGTACAGGCCGGTAGGAGTCAGAACGCCACCGATGCCAGCGCCGCCGGCACGGACCTTTTCGCACAGAGAACCCTGGGGAACGAAGGTCAGGTCGATCTCGCCCGCAACGACCTTTTCGACGGTAACGGCGTTGTTGCCGATGTGGGAAGCGGTGATCTTCTTGATGACGTTGGCGTCGACCAGCTTGCCGATGCCACGATGGGGGACGGAAGTGTTGTTGGAGATAACGCTGATGTCTTTGATGCCGGCTTCGATAAGGCCTTCGATAAGGACTTCGGAAACGCCGACGTTAACGAAACCGGGGAGAAGTACGGTCATGCCGTCAAAGCAATAGGTCTTGATGGCTTCTTCAACGGTGGTGACTTTAGACTTTGCCAATGGTATCATTCCTTTCAGTTATTCTATTTTACTAACCTTCTTATAATATCGTTTTATGCCGAAAATGTCAAGGGTACGGAACAGATATCCATTCGCTGCGGTGGATGCCGGTCACTTTTAAGCCTGTCGGGTCATTTACAATTAGTTCAAACATTGTTTAATGTCCGTACATCAAAATATTTTCCGTTGTGGTAATATATAGTCACAGGATATTTTAAATCATTTCTCCTTCTCTTAAACAATAAAAACCGCCGGAGGCTGCCGAACCTCCGGCGGTTTTTATATCTGCATCAGGGACCATTTGAAGCCAAAGGCCACCGGGCCTTTGGCTACAAGTTGGGTATCTGCCCTTTGTTCACCGGCACTTATTTCAAATAATATGTTGACGTAGCGGTGGCGACGATAACGTCTTCGGCGCCTTCGATCCATGCTTCGGCGGTAAAGCTGCCCAGAGTTCTCCCGGCGGACGAGCAGACTGAGCGTATCACCAGACGGCAGTCCAGGGGTACCGGCTTGAGGTAGGTTATCATCATGTTGACAGTCTGGCAGACCATACCGCCGGCACACCAGAAGGCCAGCATACCCATGCACTGGTCAAAAACCGATGCGGTCATGCCGCCATGGGTCACGCCGCGATAGTTGGAAGACCAGGAGGTCAGGTCGTAAGCCTGGGTAAGGGTCCGCTTTTCCGGATCGCAGTCGACAAAATGGGAATCCAGCCTGCCCCGAAAAAGGTCATCGGTTCCGGCCATAAGTGTTTTGTTATAATCTTTGATAGCTGTGGCCATTCTTTCTTTTTCTGTCATTATTATGTATCCTTTATTTGCAGACAACTTCTTCGATGGCTCTGTAAAACGCCTCTGCCTCCTGGTCGGAACCCAGGACCCGGATGTTGATAGGCCGGGAAAGGTCCAGACTGAACAGACCCATAATGCTTTTTGCGTCGATGGTGTATCTTCCGGAGGTAACATCTATGTCGCAGCTGCACATGGACGCGGCTGTTACAAAATCTTTTACATGATTGATGGAGGTCAATAATACCTGAAACTCTTTCATTAATACCGCTCCTTATGATATAATTGGTCAGGGGTTAGGGCATAGTGATCAGGGATTAGTCAATACTAAATTACTGACCCCTAACCCCTGAAAAAACATTATATCCTCACGAAAGGGTAAATGCAATATGAAAGTTGCGCTTTATACTCTTGGCTGCAAGGTCAATCAATATGAAACTCAGGCGCTGGAATCGGAGCTGGTGGCCCGGGGCCATCAGCTGACAGACTTTGAATCTCAGGCTGACGCATATGTTATCAACACCTGCACGGTTACCGCTGTCAGCGACAAAAAATCCCGTCAGGCCATACGCCGGGCCCAGAAGACCGGGGCGGTGGTGGCCGTGTGCGGCTGCTATGCCCAGACGGACCCGGAGGCTGTTAAGGCGCTGGGGGTAGATCTGGTTGCAGGTACCGGCCAGCGGAAGGACTTTGTTTCCCTGCTGGAGCAGGCGGCGGCCAACAGAAGCCAGCCCCTTGTTCAGGTGGATAACTCTATGGCCCGCCGCCGGTTTGAATTTCTCCCCGCCGGGAGCCTCAGCGGACGCACCCGGGCTATGCTGAAGGTTCAGGACGGCTGCGTCAACTTCTGCTCCTACTGCATTATTCCCTATGCCCGGGGGCCGGTGCGTTCCCTTCCGCTGGAAGCAGCGGTGGCGGAGACTCGCCGCCTGCGTGACGAGGGGTATAAGGAGCTGGTGGTCACCGGTATCGAGATATCGTCCTACGGCGTGGACTTTAAGGACGGCACCGGTCTGGCCGAGCTGATAGAAGCCATATGCCCCGAAGCCGGGGATATGCGTATTCGTCTGGGTTCTCTGGAACCCCGGACCATAACCCGGGATTTCTGCCGCCGCACATCGGTTTTTGAAAACCTGTGTCCTCAGTTTCATCCGGCCCTGCAAAGCGGATGCGACGCCACGCTTTCCCGGATGCGCCGGAAATATGATACCGCCAGATATTACGAGTCTGTCCAGCTGCTTCGGGAGTTTTACCCCGACTGCGCCATCACTACGGACATGATAACCGGCTTCCCCGGTGAGACTGAGGAAGAGTTTTCCCAGACTCTGGCATTTATTGAAAAATGCGCCTTTGCGTCCATGCACATTTTTCCCTATTCCCGACGAGACGGCACACCTGCCGCTTCCATGCCTGATCAGGTGTTGAAATCTGTTAAAGAGGAGCGGGCTGCCCGAGCCGGTAAGCTGGCTGCGGAAATGAAGGCAGGCTACCTTAGCTCCTGCGTGGGAAAAACATTCCCGGTGCTTTTTGAGCGGGGGCAGGACGGGATATTCCGGGGCCACGCTCCCAACTATTGCGAGGTTCGGATACGATCTGATGCCGATCTGCACGGTCAGGTGATACAGGTCACCATAACCGGAACTGCCGACGGCTGCCTGCTGGGATGGTGAACCGACTGCGGAGAATATCTCAGCTTATCACCCACACCACCAGAGCCGATGCTGCCAGAGCAGCTGCTACATATTTCCACGAAAATCTTATCCACCGGTCATAGGGTATCTTGCCCAGGGTCAAGGCGCCCATGACTACCGCGCCGGTGGGGGTTATCAGGTTAACTATCCCCGAGGCCGACTGGAATGCTGTAACAATAACGCTCCGGGCCACCTGAGCAAAGTCCCCCAGAGGCGCCATAACAGGTATCGACAGCGCCGCCAGCCCGGAGGTCGAGGGAATAAAAACCGACAGGACCAGGTACAGCGCAAACACGATCAGCCCAAACAGCTTTGACGAAAACCGGCCTAACAGCTGCTCTCCAAAGGACAATATGGTATCGGTTATCATCCCCTGATCCATTATGACCGTTATCCCGCGGGATACGGCGATTATCAGCGCGACGGACAGCAGCTCTCCGGCTCCCGAAACAAAGCTGCTCACCAGTTTTTCTTCCTTCAAGCCGCCTACCAGACCGATGACAACTCCCGCCACCAGAAACAGGGCCGAAAGCTGGTCAAACCACCATCCAAGGGCAGGCAGAGCGGTGATCCCCAGATCATCGAAGGGGATGACCGAATATATCATTATCAGGAATGTCAGCCCGAACAGGGCCAGCGCCAGCTTGTCCCGCCCAGTCAGATCCTGTCTGCCTGATGGCGGCTCCGTTCGGCCGGGAGCAGAGCGTATCTTTTTTGCGTATGCCATAACATACCATATGGCTGCCGCCTCAAACACCACCAGCTGTATCAGCCTGACGACTATTCCGTCGCCCATGGAGATCCCGGCGAATCCGGAGGCTATGCCTGTGGCAAAAGGATTGACCGTTGAGCAGAGTACTCCCGCCCCTGCGCCCAGCAGGATAACAGCTACTGCGGTCATCGAATCAAATCCTGCCGCCAGAAAGACCGGGATAAGCAGAGGGAAAAAGGCTATTGTTTCCTCCCACATTCCAAAGGTGGTGCCGCCAAGGCCAAACAGCACCATCAGAGCCGGTATGAGCCACAGCTCCTTCCCCCTGAGGCGGGCAATGACCCCCTCGATACCTGCGGTTATTGCGCCGGTTTCCATCACAACGCCCAAAAAACCGCCTACCATCAGGATAAACAGCGCCACGTCTGCCGCCTGGTAAAACCCGGTGACCGACGCTGTCAACAGCTGACCCAGCCCCTGCCGGTTCTGCTCCGCCGGAGCATATGTCCCGGGAACGGGCTGACCGTCGGCTGTTTTGTCATACTGGCCCGCCGGGACGATCCAGGTCAACATGGCCGCAAGGGCCAGTATGACAAACAAAATGGTATAGGCAGAGGGCATTTTGAACCGGGTCACAGAGTCGCCACCAGAACGGCCTTGATGGAATGCATTCTGTTTTCCGCTTCGTCAAAAACTATGCTGTGTCGGCTTCTGAAAACCTCGTCGGTGACTTCCCGAATATCCAGCTCCTTCTGAGCCTGAGCGAAGGTGGTGTTCAGATCGTGGAAGGCAGGCAGACAATGCATGAACCGGACATCGGGGTTCCCGGTTTTTTCCAGCAGCTCCATAGTTACCCGATAAGGCCGCAGCATTTCCACCCGTTGGGCGATCTTGTCTTCCTCACCCATGGAAGCCCAGATGTCGGAGTATATAACGTCGGCTCCTTTAAGGCAGTCAAAGCTGTGGTCAATATGGATAATTGCTCCGGTTTGCTGTGCTATCTCCCGGCTCCGGGCCAGTATCTCCGGGTCGGGCTGGAGACTCTCGGGGCCGCAGGCTACAAAATGCATCCCCATTTTTGCGCATCCATACATCCAGGCGTAGGCCATGTTGTTGCGAATATCGCCCACAAATACCAGCTTGATCCTGTTAAGGGGTTTGAAAATATGCTCCTCGATAGTCATCATATCTGCCAGTATCTGGGTGGGATGATCCATATCGGTCAGACCGTTGTAAACCGGAACTCCGGAAAATCTGGCCAGATCCTCTACCACCTTCTGTTCAAACCCGCGGTATTCGATACCGTCGAAAAAGCGCCCCAGCACCCTTGCAGTATCTTCCAGGGATTCCTTTTTGCCCATCTGAGAACTGCCCGGATCCAGTAAAGTAACGTGTCCTCCCTCGTCAGCTATGGCCACCTCAAAGGCGCAGCGGGTGCGGGTCGAGGTTTTTTCAAAAAGCAGAACGATGTTTTTGCCCTTAAGATTTTCGGAGCGGATACCTGCCCGCTTTTTTGCCTTAAGGTCGTGAGCCAGGTCCAGCATATAGCGTATTTCCAGGGGCGTAAAATCTGCCAGAGTCAAAAAGCTTCTTCCCTTTAAATTAACAGCCATTGTCGATTCCTCCAAATGTTTTATGATAGTCAAACGACCGGATCCCTGACCAGAGGCATGGACATACACCTTGGGCCGCCTCTGCCCCGGGACAGCTCTGCGCCGTCGATAGGATAAATGGTCACGCCGTTTTCTTCCAAAAGGGCGTTGGTAAGGGTGTTCCTTTCGTATACCACCACCTGGCCGGGCGCGATGCAAAGGGTGTTGCTGCCGTCGTTCCACTGCTCCCGGGCAGCATCTATACGGCTTTTGCGCCCGCAGCGGATAAGAGTGACCCTGTCCAGCTGCAAGTGCCGCTTGAGTATATCTTCCAAAGCCCCGGTGTCCTGAGCTATCCGTATCCGGCGGGCGGGGTCCATCGTTATTACAAACACAGAAATATCGTTCAGAATATTTGGGTGGACCGTAAACTTATCTTTGTCCACCATTGTGAACACGGTGTCCAGATGCATAAAGCTCCGTTCCTTGGGAATGTTAAAGGCCAAAACCTTTTCAAAGCTGGTTTCCTCGCTCAGCACCTGAGCGGCAAATTTTTCAATAGCCTGCTCGCTGGTGCGCTGAGATATACCGATGGCGATCACCTGAGGCGACAGCACCAGAATATCTCCGCCCTCAAGGGACGAAACTTCGTTCCGGTCGTACCACACGCGGGTACCCTTATAAAGGGGATGGTGGGTGAAAACATATTTTGCGAACAGGGATTCCCGGGTGCGAACGTGATTCCTCATGCGGTGGATAGTTACTCCGCTGCCCACCGATGCGAAGGGATCCCGGGTAAAATACAGGTTGGGCATGGGGTCGGTCAAAAAGGGATAGTCGCTTTCCAGCAGACTCAGCAGATTGCCAAGGCTCTGGTTTTCCGCTTCGTCGGCGACGGATCTTCTTACGCCTGCACACATGGCCTCAATAAGGGCCTTTGTGTCCAGCGAGGAAAAATACTCTTTTAAAAAATCCATCTCCCACGAGGTCTTTATGCCGGTCTCGTTAATAAAATCGCTTATGAACCGCTCCCTGACCTGGTTGTCAATAATAGCCTCGGCAACCAGTTCCTGGAGATAAACCACCTGACAGCCGTGGCTTTTGAGCAGGGCGGCAAATTCGTCGTGTTCACGACGGGCTTCTTTCAGATATGGGATATCGTCAAACAAAAGCCGGTCAAGATGCTCCGGCATAAGGTTTTCTAGCTCGCCGCCAGGGCGGTGGAGCAGCACCCGCTTAAGCGGGCCGATTTCAGAATAGACATTTATGCTGTTCATGGATTCTGGTCCTTTCTGTAGCCTTGGGTAACCACTTATTTGATCGTCAGCTGCTGACAGACGCCGCCGGGACGTCGTCATGGCCGGGGACATCGCCCCGCAAAATAAGTTTGCGAGCTTTACAGGGGAATAATCCATGGAAGATGTTGCTATTGAAACACAAAAAACCCGGACACAGACTGCTTAAAGCGGCCTGTGTCCGGGTCTGTTTAACGCTATTTTAAATATTTTACAGCTTGAGGGCAGCGGTGTAAGCGGTGAACATACTGTGGCGGATGGTGCCGTTGGCGGTATCGTCCTTCTCGGCGTTGCCGCCATGCTGGAGGCTCTCGAAGGAAAGCATATTGCAATCGCCAACGATGGCAAACTCAGGGGCAACTCCGGCGAATTCATAGCACTGACCTACCAGTGCGCGACGACCGGCAGATACAACGATGCTGTCGAACTGGACGGATATGTCTTCCTTCCTGGGAGGCTCCATGGGTCCGGGACCGCCGGGGCCGCCCATCATGGGCATACCCATATCGTCGGGCATATCGGGCATATCGTCGGGATCCATCATGGGCATACCGCCCATGGGGCCGCCGGAGGTGACGGTGGCTTTGGCAACTCCGTTACCGATGAAGGTGGTTTCAGCGTTTTCGATTATGGTCAGGCCGGGAGTAGCGCGGATAACTTCTTTGATAGCGCCGGTGGCGTGGCTGTTGCAGTCGTGGGCAACGCTGCTGCGGGTCAGCATGGTTACCTGGTGACCGGCGGCACAGAGGTAAAGGGCAGTATCAACAGCTGCCATAGCGCCGCCAACGATAACAACATTTTTGCCCAGTTCGGCTTCCTTGCCGAAAACCTCCATGGGCGCCCAGACCTTAACGTCGCCCTCGGTGGGGACGGGGCTTTCCTTGGGAACAGCGCCGCAGGCAGCGATAACAGCATCGTAGCCTTCTTTTTCCAGCATTTCGGCAGTCGCTCTGGTGTTGAGCCTGATATCAACGCCGTTTTTCATGCACTGACGGATAAGGTATTCCTTCAGATCGTGCAGCGCCCATTTTTTGTCGATATAATCGGCATGGATCAGCTGGCCGCCAAGGACAGAGGAAGCTTCGTAAAGGGTGACCTTGTGGCCTCTTTCGGCAGCGGTGAAGGCGGCCTTCATACCGGCAGGGCCGCCGCCAATAACGGCGACTTTCTTGCTGCGGCGGGGCTGGTCGAACATATTGGGCCAGACATGGTTCAGGCCCACCTGGGGGTTAACGGAGCAGAACGCCTGATGGCAGTTGTCGCAATGGATACAGGGGACCACGTCCTCGCCCCGGCCTTCGAGGATCTTGAGTCCATAATTGGGGTCGCAGATGAAGGAACGGGCCATGGCGACCAGGTCGCATTTGCCTTCGGCCAGGAACTTTTCAATAAGGTCGGGGTCCTGGAAACCGCCTACAGGAGCCACCAGAGCGGGAACACCGGCGGCCTTCATGGCGGCGGCGAATTTCAGGTTGGTGGGATCCTCCTTGGGAGAGGTATAGTGGCTGGCGTGGGTCATGTCGCCGGTCCAGGCACGGACCTGATAAATGTCAACAAGACCTTCCCACAGTCTGGCGTATTCAATAAGATCCTCGGTGGTATAACCGCCCTCGATCTGCTCGCGGCCGGAGATCTGGACTTCGATAAGAAAATCTTTGCCGCAGGCTTCTTTTATGGCGCTGAACAGCTCTTTTGCCAGACGGGCGCGGTTTTCCAGAGATCCGCCGTATTCGTCAACACGCTGGTTGAGGATGGGGGACAGCGACTTTGCCATGAGGGAAGCATTGTAGGACATATAGATGTTTATCATGTCGAAACCGCAGCTTTGCAGCTTTTTGCAAACCTTGACAACGGAGGTCTTCATGGCTTCGATGCCTTCTTTGGTGATTTCGGGCAGATATTTGCCGTCGCGACCCTTGAGGCTTTCGGGGCCGCCCAGATTGCGGACGCTTTCGGGCAGAAGAGATTCGTTCCGAATGTCAGAAATAGCCACGTCGCCGGGGAAATATGTCATGGTAGAGGCGGATGCCAGACTGCCGTAGGCGTGGATACGGTCGATCATGCGGCGATAATAGCGGGAAACGTAACGGTCGTCCATGTTGAATGGGCTGGTGAAGGAGGATTTGACCTTGTTCACCTTGTAGTTGCCGGGGGCAAGAGTTACGATGGCCGCGCCGTTTTTGGCCAGGTTGGCGGCAAAGTCAATATGAGACTCGGCGGGGAAGTTTTCGGGACCCTGGATGCCCTCGGGAATACATTTTGAGTTTATAAGGCGGTTTTTCAGCACGTGCTTGCCGATACGCACAGGAGTAAGTATATGAGAATATTTATGCTCCATTTTTATTATCCTTTCTGTTAAAACTGAACATATTATACAATCATGGTACAGGCTTGTCAATCGGCAGACCCGCTTCCCGGGGGCATATAAACAGACGAAATATAAATTCTCCCGGGAGAAAGTCCCGGGAGAATGAGGGGTCTTATTTCTTGGGCAGGATAACGGTGAATTCGCCTTCTTCGAATACATAACCGTCGAAGGTTTCGCACCACCAGACCAGATCGACGTAATGCTCGCCGTTTTTGACATATTTGCTCTTAATCCAGGCTTTGCATACGCACATATCGCCGGCCAGACCGTGGCTGAAAGGACGATAGTTTTCGAAGCCGGGGACCTGCTTGAGGTACATGGGTTCGTCGGGATGATCGGGGATAAGGCCCTCGAAGCCGGGGAACACGCCCATAATATCCCATGCTATCTTCTGCATCCAGCCGTGGTCGCCCATCCAGTTGAACAGCATGTCGATGGCAAAGGCGGCGCAGGTGCTGTTTTCAAAAATGGAGCGGTCGATAAAGCTGAAGCCCGGTCCGGGAGAGGTCATGGTGTCGGCCTCTTTGTCGACCCAGATGCCATACTGGTTTTTGTACATGGTTTTGGAGATCTCGGGATCGGCCAGCTTTTCTTTAATGGTCAGGTTATACTTGTCGCCATTGTAGAACTGGAAACGGCCGCCCAGATCGAACCCGGTCATGGGGCCGACATATTTGGAGGGGATGAACTCGCCGACAGTAACATCGTCCCAATAAAGGATCTCGGCGCCGCGGCGCTTTTCGTTAGCCCACTGTTCTTTGATGAATTCCCAGTCCTCGTCGGTGTACTGATGGGTCTTGCGTTCCCACCAGTCGGGACAATCCCAGCTGTCGTCGAAGGTGGAGCCGTCGTAGCCCTCGGGCAGGTTGACATATTTTTTCAGGCTTTCTTTAACAAAGCCGATGCTTTCGCCGACCAGCTCGCCGTCCTGGTTGTAAACCTGGCCTGCGCCGTACATACGGAAGGTGCGGTATTCGTTGCCGCCTTCGATGTAGGGGGTGATATCGGTCAGCTCGCGCTTGTTTTCAATGGAATACAGCTTGTCACCGGCGTAAACGGGTTTGTAGAAATAGTGGATACGGTTCAGGCCGCTGACAGCCAGAATGTCTCTCAGCTGAGCGGGCATTGCGCCGCCCCAGTCGCCGGAAATGGTCATACCCAGAGGATACATCAGAGCGGATTTATAGCCCATGCTGCGGGCATAGTCATCGTCCCACCACAGGGGATTTTCCCAGCCCTTCTGCTGACCGGTACGCTTGATGCTTTCGTCGGTAATGACGGTGGGGTCACCGGCCTTGGGCATGGGGCCGTCGTGGCCTTCTCCCGGAGGACCGTGGTGGCCCCTGGGCTGGCTGATGCCGGGGGTAGTCTCGGGCAGGGTCTGGCCTACCAGCTCGGATACCTTAACGGGACCGCGGTCGTTAATAGCCTTGCGGTCTGCTACGGCGCCGTCGATAAGGGCTTTGTCTTCTTCGCTGTAGACACCGGGATAATACTTGACATACTCGTCGCCAAATTTTGCGGCAGTTTTGCAATAGCTCATGGTAACATTCCTTTCGATTTTCTGGCATTTCTATTTTCAATATTTTCTCCGGCCCAGGGCCGGGATAACACAGGACTGTGGAATACAAAGCTTCCCGGGGGAGATGCGGTGGAAGACTGACCGCATCTCCGGGAAACAAAGGAGTATTGAGAAAGAAGATCGTTACTCAATCTAATTTTATGCTATATAACCGCCCGGGGTAAAGTAGTATTTTTTGTTCTGTGTAGCAGTTTAAAACCCATGAGCCGGGTTTCGGCATAAAACGGGGCGATCGCGGGTAAACACAACAAAGAGACTGCAAAAAGCCCGTAACGGAGCCTTTTGCAGTCTCTTTGAGCTGCCCGGATGGGTCATCGATCATTCAGCTTTTTGCGATAATAGTTGAGGATAACCAGCTGGTCCAGGTCGTTCTTGAGCGTGGCTTCTTGAATAAGATAGGCAAGCCGGACGGGATCGGTTATGGCCCGCCGATTAAGCCGCTTGAGACGGTCCCGGTTGAGATATATCCAATAGTTAACGATCCTGGTTTCCTGAGGCTCGGCCTCGAGCTTTCTGATAAATTCGATGGTGGACAGATTCTGATCGGTTATGTTATGAATGTTCATAAATCCTCCTGTAAGCGGCCTGCAATATGCCGGGTGACCATATCTATAGATATGTTACCACAGATTGTGCCATAGTATCAAGGGGAAAAACGATTATTGACAAAGCTGTAACAATAAAAACAAATCGTGGCACAGGCAAATATTGCCATGATTTCTGTTTTCTAACCCCTGAAATTAAAATTGCCCCCGGAGTTCTTCACGCTCCGGGGGCTTTTCTTTTCAATATCTATTCTTCGCGCTGCTTCTCATTTATTTCCTGAGAAACATCGGGAGCCGCAAATTCGCCAAAGGGTGGGAAGCCTTCAGGCATTTCGCCATCCTTGAAGGGTGGGAAGCCTTCGGGTTTCTCGCCATCTTTAAAGTCAGGGAAGCCTTCGGGTTTCTCGCCGTTCTTAAGCTTGGAGAGGTCGGGCAGCTTGCCTTTGCCGGGGAACTTTCCGCTGGGGAATCCGGCACTGGGGAAACTGCCACTGCCGGAGAACTTGGCAAAGCTGGGGAATCCGCTGAAGGACGAGCTGTCGTCCTCGGTGGTTTCTTCTTCAACGGTAGCACCCAGGAACTGGCTGTTGTAAAGGTCGTAGTAGAAGCCCTTGGCCGCCAGCAGCTGCTCGTGGTTGCCCTGCTCGATGATGGTGCCGTTGTTCATGACCAGAATGGTGTCGGCATCGCGGATAGTGCTCAGGCGGTGAGCAATGACGAAGCTGGTACGTCCGGCCATAAGCTTTGCCATAGCCTTTTGGATAAGTACCTCAGTACGGGTATCGACAGAGGAGGTCGCCTCGTCCAGAATAAGGATGCTGGGATCGGACAGGAAAGCCCGGGCGATGGTCATAAGCTGCTTCTGGCCCTGGGAGATATTGGTAGCGTCGTCGTTGATAACGGTGTCGTATCCGTCAGGCAGGGTCTTGACAAAGTGGTCAACATAGGCTGCTTTGGCAGCTTCGATGATCTGTTCCTCTGTGGGTTCGCCCTTGTCGGGGTTGAAGCCATAGCGGATGTTGTCCCGGATAGTACCGTTGAACAGCCATGCATCCTGAAGGACCATGCCAATATGCCCACGGAGATTCTCACGGGTCACATCACGGATGTCAACGCCGTCGATGGTGATGGCGCCGCCGTCGATCTCATAAAACCGCATCAGCAGATTGACCAGGGTGGTCTTGCCTGCGCCGGTGGGACCAACTATGGCGATCATGTCGCCGGGCTTGACTTCGATATTAAGGTTTTCAATAAGCTTGGTGTCGGGCTTATAGCTGAAATCAACGTTTTCGAAGCGGATGACCTTGGGTTCTACCAGGGTTATGGGTTCTTCGGCCTCGGGTACTTCTTCCTCAGCGTCCAGCAGATCGAATACGCGTTCTGCGGAGGCTACGGTGGACTGAATGGTGGAGGCGATGTTGGCGGTCTGCATAATGGGCTGCATCAGCTGCTTGGAATAGGAAATGATGGCGGTGACGTCGCCCAGTGTCATGGTTCCGGCGATGACCTTGATACCGCCGATAACGCAGATGACAACATAGTTCAGATTGTTCAGCACGCTCATGGCCGGCATAATGATGCCGGAAATAAACTGAGCCTTGAAGCTGGATTCATACAGCCGCTGGTTTTCTTTGGTAAAGCGTTCGGCAGCCTCTTCCTGACGGTTGAACACCTTGACAATGTTGTGACCGGTGTACATTTCTTCGATCTGGCCGTTCAGGTCGCCGGTGGAGGCCCACTGCTCGGTGAAATAGCCTTTCGCCTTTTTGGCGATGACCTTGGTCATGAGGATACACAGGCCAACGGTGATGAAGGAAACAAAGGTCAGCAGCACGGAGCGCATCATCATAAATATAACGACTGCGACCACGGTGATTATAGCGGTGACCACCTGGTTCAGGCTCTGCTGCAAGCTCATGGCGATGTTTTCAACATCGTTGGCAACGCGGGAAAGGATGTCGCCGCGGGAATGGTTGTCGAAATAGCTCAGGGGCAGCTTGTTGAGCTTGTGGTTTATCTCCTGGCGGAAGCTGTAAACCATTTTCTGGGATACTTCGATCATGGCAAACTGCTGGACCAGCTGGAACACAACGACAATGACATAGATGATAGCCGCGAAAGCCACGATGGAGGTGACCTGTTCCATATCCATGGAACCGACATCGAGGCCGTCCTTGATAACGTCGATAATGTCTGCCAGAACGCTGGGTATGTAGGTATTCAGCAGGGTCGACGCGCCGGAAAGGATAAAGGTGATGATAATAAGCAGGATATATGGCTTGAAGTAGCCAAGAAGACGGATGATCGAGGTTTTAAAGTTTTTGGGCTTTTCGGTCACCCGGCCAATGCCCATGGGGCCGCCCTGGTGACGCTGATGGCGCTTTTGCTGTAGTTCCCGGTTTTCCTTTGCCACATCTTCGTTAACTGCCATTTACGCCACCTCCTCTTCACTAAGCTGAGACAGGACAATTTCGCGATAAACTTCGCAGCCTGCCATAAGTTCCTTGTGGGTGCCGATACCGGCGATCCTGCCCTGGTCGAGGACAATTATGCGGTCGGCGTTAAGTATGGTCGAAACACGCTGGGCAACGATAAGGACGGCGGAGCCTTTAGTCTCCTTTGCAAGGGCCTGACGGAGCTTGGCGTCGGTCTTGAAGTCCAGCGCCGAGAAGCTGTCGTCAAATACATAGATATCGGGATGCTTGATAACAGCCCGGGCGATGGCAAGGCGCTGACGCTGACCGCCGGACACGTTGGTACCGCCCTGGGAGATCTCGCTCTGGAGCTTGCCGGGCTTTTCGGAAACAAAGTCCTTACCCTGAGCGACCTCAAGAGCGTGCCACATCTCTTCCTCGGTGGCGCCCTTTTTGCCGTATTCAAGGTTGCTGGCGATGGTCCCCTCAAACAGGAACGCTTTCTGAGCCACAAAGCCGATGCGGTCACGCAGCTCTTTTTGCGGCATCTCGCGAATGTCGACCCCGTTGATGGTTATGCTGCCGCCGGTAACATCGAAGAACCGGGGAACGAGGTTGATAAGGGTGGATTTGCCGGAGCCGGTGGAACCCAGAATAGCGGTGGTTTCTCCTGCACGGCACTGGAAGCTTATCTCATTAAGCACGGGGTTTTCGGCGTCGGGATAAGCGAAGCTGACGTTTTTGAATTCGATGGATTCAAAGGGTTTGCCCTCGATAGGATCGTCCATACCGGCTTCATCCTCGGGGATGGAGGGGACGGTATCCATAACGGCGTTGATACGTCCGGCGCAGGTCATGGCCCGGGGGATCATCTGGAACATCATCGAACACATCTGGATAGACATGAGTATCTGAGAAAGGTAGGTAATAAAAGCGGTCAGATTACCGATGTTCATACCGTTCTCGACCCGGATGGCGCCGATATAGTAGGCCGCCAGCGTCGCAAAGCTCATAATGAGAGTGGTCAGGGGCTGGAGCAGGTTCATCAGTCGCTGAGCTCTGGTGGTGACCCGGTACATATCGTTGTTGGCCACGTCATAGCGCTCTTCCTCCGCCTTGGTGCGGACGAAGGCCCGGATAACTCTTACGCCGGAAAGCTGCTCACGAAGCACCTGGTTAAGTACGTCGACCTGGCTTTGCATCTTCTGGAACATGGGGTGGGTCAGCTTCATGGTGACCAGCATGAACACGAAAATAACAGGCACGATAACTATAAGTATTTTTGAAAGCTGATCGTCCTGCTTAAGGGCCATAAAGATGCCGCCGATGCACATAATGGGGGCGGTCAGCATCATACGCATGACCATGCCTATCATCTGTTGAAGCTGGTTGACATCGTTGGTGGTACGGGTGATGAGGGACGGGGTGCCAAATTTTTCAACATCTGCCTGAGAAAAGCTCTGGACCTTGGTGAAGATATCCAGTCGCAGATCGCGGCCAAAGGCGGTCTGGACCTTGGTGGAATAATAGGTGCTGCCCAGGGTGGTCACGCCGACCAGAATGGCGACAACGATCATGATCGCGCCCTTGGCCCAGATAACGGGGATGTCTCCGGTTATGATGCCGTCGTTGATGATGCTGGCGTTCAGGTCCGGCAGGAACAGTTCAGACAGAGACTGGGCTGCCACAAGAACCACAACCAGAACGCAAAGCCCGATATAGGGCTTGAGATACTTGGTAAAAAGCTTCATAGGGTTGGTTCGTTCCTTTCCTTTTCGTGGGATTTCAGGAATTCGATAAGGTTGTTTTCAATAAGCTCGAGATACTCGGCCAGTTTATCGCCAGCTTCGGAATCCAGGCCCTGGAAACAGTCGGCGATGAACTCGTCGCATTCGTCGTCAGAATGGCGGTTGGCGTCTTCGCCTTTTTCTGTGATGTAGATACGGGTAACTCTCTGGTCGGAGGGGTCAGGCCGCCGTTCGATAAAGCCCGCCTTTTCCAGCTTCTGGAGCATGACCGTAGCCGTGGCCCGTTCGATCCGCAGTTCATCAGCCAGCTCCCGCTGACTCAGCCCCTGCTTTAGGGAAACGGTTTTCAGGCAAACACCCTGAGAGGGATGAAGCCCGGACTCGGAAAAGATGATCCCGTAGCATTTGCGCTGAAGTTTTTCGATCATCGTGATCTTGTGAAACATTCGGGCGCCGAAAGCTTCGTCCTTGGGCGGCGGCGGTGGCGCTTTGCCGTGGGGGCCGTCGTGAGGCCCGTCGGGACCCAAATGAAAGGGTAAAAACAAGGTCCATCCTCCTTTGTCTCAAATTGGTATTTCGCCTTAGGAATGTTAGCGAGCTAATTGTTATCGTCCTAACAATTAGCTCGCTAATAATATACTACATACATATATGATTGTCAAGTACTTGTCAAATATATTTGGAAAAACAACACAAATGGGCCGGTTGGCCGTAAATTCGGGACACAGGCGAGCCGACTGCCTATCGGCGGCTCCGCAAAAATTGCCCTCGTTCGGCAGACGGTGTTCATCCTGTATCGGCCTGTTTTGGGAACTCTCTGGCCGATTCAGTGGAGAACAGTTCGTTGAGTGCTGTTCGTGGGGTGATCGGCGATCGCCTAACTGGGCAGATTTTTTCCGCAGCATCTTTTATATTTTTTACCGCTGCCACAGGGGCAGGGGGCATTGCGGGAAATCGGCCTTGGGCTGTTCGCGGTTTCTATCTCTGCGATTTGCCTGAGCATATCCAGCCGCACTTCTTCGTTGGGCAGCTTCATGGAGATTATCTGCTTCCGCATTTCGTCGGCGTTCATTGAGCCGTCGGCAATGGCCTTGCGGATGTTGGGGCCGAAGTTTATGGCCTTTGGAATTCGCTGTTCCAGAGGAGTTCTGTCATACACTTCCGTTGGAGTTGCCCCTCGATTACACTGCATTCGTCCGCTGTTGAATGCGTCCTGATACAGTTTAAGGAATTTTTCCGCCTGCTTTTGATCGAAAAAAACAACGCCGAAATCCTCCATTTCCGGCATCCACGAATGGGGATAGTAATCGATATAACGTATTTTATAATTGAACTCCGCCAAAAATACTTCTACATTCATCTCGCTCATTTTGAGCTTCCCGGTACAGAATTCGGACAGCTTTTTGATCTCCGGTGTCACCTCATAATAGTCCGGATCTGCATAACGAAGAAGCTCCTGTTTCCCGGGGATATAGTAGCGTTTCCCGCGTTGATGTTCCCTGGTGAGTCCGTACAGATCCTCGTCCGACAGCAGAAGTTCAGTGTCAATGATATCGCGCTGTGAGGGGGCGTTGGTCTTTAAGCTGGTATATATATCAGCCTCGCCCAGAATGCAGAAACACTCGCATTCATGCCGGGCAATTTCTACAAAGGCGTAAAACTCGGATTCAGTGACCATTCGGGGACATTGGCTGTGGATGATCTCCCATGCCTTTTCCAGGGGAATAATGCCATAGAGATTGGCCATGGCATTAAAATATTTGCGCAATGTTCGGAATGTACTGTCTTTTAGTGGTATTTCACGATATAGTGCGTTCAGTTTTCTGCGGTCGTACACCTCGGGGAATGGAATGTATTCTTCGCTCATGGTATATGCGCCTCCTTTTGTGGACCCTTCTGACGATCGGATCGGTGGGCAATTGTGGTCGTCCCTGCACGGGATGCATCCGCAGGTTAAACGATCATGGTCGCGCCGTAAACTTCGGCTTCTGTTCTGCTGTTATTGAACAAATCTGCCCGACAGACCTGACTTCATCTATTATCCATAAATTTCTGATTTTTGCAATAACAAAAGCTCAACTTGCAGACAAAGGCCATCGTACCGTAGTCTACAGGTTGTGTAGCGGGTTATTGAACGCGAAAGACACCCCTGATGGGTTTCTTTCACACTAACATATTGAGGAACCGTCATAATGCAAAGTAATAATCTTTGATTTTCTCTGCCATAAGCACTCTTCGTGCTTCCAAAAATCGGGTATAATCCTTTATATCCATTGTTTCAAAGCCGACGGGAACGCAATTCTGTTGCAGGTTTATGCGCAATTCGTTTTCGTCAATGATACCGCCGCACACAGGGACCCTGCTCTGGCACTGGTCCAACGCAGTTTTCATATAAACACAGGGGGCAGCATCCCCTATAGTTATTTACATCATAGCGCGCCATAAAACCCCTCACTTTAACTTATATTTCTTCTCTTTTGATATTCAGCAGCTTCTGAAACTCTTCGTCTGTCGTTTTGCCATACTTGGTAAGATAGTCAAGCGCAGTTTTCGTTTGGGGCGTGATATTGACAGCAAAGGCAATAGCTTCTTTGTAAATATCATCTGCCACCAATTGCTTATATTCAATGCGTTCGCTTTCATACTGCATAAAATGCATCTCCGGCTCTTCCGATTACTATTATATGCGAATTACCATTTTTTTCAACATCTAAAGTGAACTTCCGCGTTCATTCACTCTAAGAGCGAAAATTCGCCCTCATAATTACGTTTCCAAAGTTCGTCGGGTCGCGTCGGGGATGAGAGAATTTGTTACATTGTGGCTGGTATATCATTTTTCCTTTTACAGATAATAGTGACAGAGTAAATTTGTTAAAGGAGATCAATATATGAAAGCAACCGGAATCGTTCGCCGTATTGACGACCTGGGGCGGGTCGTGATCCCGAAGGAGATCCGCAGAACCATGCGTATCCGCGAAGGCGACCCGTTGGAGATTTACACCGATAAAGATGGAGAAGTGATTTTTAAAAAATACTCGCCCATGGGCGAGCTGTCGGAATTTGCTGCGTCCATATGCGAGACTCTTGCAAAAACCACCGGACGTATTGCGGCGGTTTCGGATCGGGACGCGATAATCGCAGTTTCGGGCATTTCCCGCCGGGAGCTGCTGGACAAGCCCAACAGTCCCGAGCTTGAGCGCATTATGGAGGACCGCCAGGTTTATCAATATGCCCTGGGCGACGGCTCCGTCCCTCCCGCCCAGGGCGTTGAAAAATACGCGCTGGGCGTAGCCGCCCCGATCATTTCCGAAGGCGATCTCATGGGCTGCGTTATGTTCCTTATTCCCAATGGCGACCAGCCCCTGGGCGAGACGGAATATAAGCTGGCCCAGACCGTGGCAGGTTTTTTGGGCAAACAGATGGAAAGTTGACAAAACAGTCTCCCCGGAGCAGGACCGAACAGATTGGCCCAGCTCCGGGGAGCGATCATGCTATGATATAGTTATTGGTCAGTGGCTGATTCAGCACTTTTCCCAAACGGTGGCAACGCCCATGCCGCCGCCGATGCAAAGGGTGGCAAGACCCTTCTTGGCGTCGTCTCTCTTGGCCAGTTCGTGGACCAGAGTTACGATGATGCGGGCGCCGGAGCAGCCAACGGGATGGCCGATAGCCAGAGCGCCGCCGTTGACGTTGACCTTGCTCATGTCGAAGTCCAGCTCGCGGGCAACAGCGATAGACTGAGCGGCAAAAGCTTCGTTAGCTTCGATAAGGTCCATATCGGCGATGGTCAGGCCGGCTTTGGCCAGAGCATTGCGGGAAGCGGGGATGGGGCCGGTACCCATGATCTTGGGATCGACGCCGCCCTGGCCCCAGGAGACCAGCTTGGCCATG
>CAYLKH010000044.1:0-18661 GCA_964384255.1 uncultured Oscillospiraceae bacterium
CTTTGCCTTGCCTGCAAGGTTGCAAGGGAGAAGTCCAAATCGGTGTCAAACACCAGCCCTGCTTTTTCTCTTGCCGACAGACTATACAGTTCCAGTATCCCGATCCTTCCGGCAAGTGTCTCACGCACTCGTTCCATCATTTTGTACTGTTGAGAACCGGTCAGCCAGATAAGGCCCTTTTCCTCGCTCTCGTCGCAGATCACCTTGATCTGCTCAAACAGTTCCGGTGCTTTCTGTACCTCATCAATAAGGATGGGCGGCTTATAAGTCTGGAAAAACAGTACAGGGTCGGATTGAGCAAGCTGTCTTGCCATTGCGTTATCCATTGTGACATAGGTTCTGTCATCGGATGCCAAATGCTTCAGCATCGTGGTTTTGCCGACCTGTCTTGCGCCGGTCACAAGGATAACTTTGAAAAAATTATTGAGCTTCAGGAACTTACGCTCCAGCTCTCGCGTGATATATGTCATAACGCACCTCCAACCTGCGATTTTTATGAAAATCTGTGATTGATCGCATTTTATCATAAATTTGCCCCGCCATCAAGGGGCCATACCTGTTATGGCATCCCCCTTTTCTGTAAACGGGGCAAAAATCGTAAGAACGGCGGAATATTTCAGAGAGGGGCTGGCTCCCGCTCAGTATTTGCTTATGGGCAGGGACGGGTCGTCTTCGGCCTTTTCGACGCTGCGTATGACGATATAGTAGCTATAGCTTTCGCTGACCTGGACCAGCACCCGGTCGCCGACCCTGCGGCCCATGACGGACTGACCCACCGGCGATTCCTTGCTGATAAGCCCTTTCAGAGGGTCGTTGCGCAGGGTGGTGACGATCTGGATATCCTGCTCCTCGTCGTCCTCTTCGATATATATCTTAAGCTTGTCAAAAAGCCCCACAACTCCTTCTTCCGCGGCCTGAGGCGCGATGACCCGGGCGGTTTTGACCATCCGCTGGAGATAGCGTATGCGGCTGTCGTTCCGATTTTTTTCCTGCTTCGCGGCCTTGTATTCAAAGTTTTCGCTCAGGTCGCCATAACTTCGGGCGATCTGGACCTGCTCGATCAGCTTTGGCCGCAGCTCAAGGGTCCGATATTCGATCTCGGCCTGCATTTTCTGGATATCTATTTCCGTAAGTTCGTCGTACATTTTTATCACTCCTGATTTCAGTTCGGCCATATTATAGCGCCAAAGGGTCGCAAAAGCAAATGAAAACCCGGGGCAGAGCTAATGGCCGTCACCGCCGGGGCAGGGGATTGACACGGTGGACAAAGAAGGTTAGAATCATGGTGAGCGATGTTTTATCATCGGGACAGTGAAAAGGGTTCGGAAAGACGGTGAGAACAATGGACCTGATTACGAAAATGGTATGTGGCCAGTCGGCTCAGCCCAGCCCACCCACTGACGACAGCTGGGTGACAGCGGACGAAAACGGAGAGGTCGTTATGACCGGATATCGGGTTTTTCCGGGGATCGACCTGGTGTTTAACGATATCCATACCCAGCGGTGCGTTATGGATCACGGAAGGGTCGGCAACATTATCGAGATTGACCATTGCCGACAGGGACGTATCGAGCGGGAGTATGGCGACGAATTTTTCTATCTCGCTCCCGGGGATCTGGCCATTGGCAAAGCGGGCAGCGGAGCGGGCGAATCCTATTTTCCCCTGAGCCGCTATCACGGGATAACCATCATAATCGATATCGACAGCGCGCCCCGGTGCCTGTCGTGCTTTTTGGCCGATGTGTTTGTCAGTCCGGCGGATATTGCCGAAAAATTCTGCGGCGACGGGCAATGCTTTGTGGCCCGGTCAAAGCCATATGTTGAGCATATTTTTTCCGAGCTTTACGACGTTCCCGACAGCATCAAAAAAGGCTATTTTAAGGTAAAGGTGCTGGAGCTGCTGCTGGTCCTGATGGGGATGGAATCGGGGGAAGGTGAGGCCGGAAGCCGTTCTCTGGCAAGGGACAAGGTCCAGCTGGCGAAGGAGGTATCCCATTACCTGACTAACCATATGGGTCAGCGAATAACCGTGGCCCAGCTGGCAAACCAGTTCCACGTTTCGCAAACAGTGCTGAAAACCGCCTTTAAGGGGGTTTATGGCGTCCCGGTCTATTCCTATATGCGAACCCAGAAAATGCAGCTGGCGGCGATGCTTTTGCGGCAGACCAGTCTGTCGGTAATGGATATCGCCGGAAAATGCGGGTATGATAACGGCAGCAAGTTCGCCGCCGCGTTCCGGGCGGTGATGGGCTATTCGCCCAACGAATATCGAAACCTGGCAGAAGATCAGCAAACTGACCTCTGAGCTGACCGGACACCCTGTGTCAAAATAGTCCGTTGGACTATTTTGACACAACTTGTAGACAAACGCCCGATGGCCTTTGTCTACAAGTTGTGCGGAACGAACTTAAGTTCGTTCCTGCCGCTGCGGCGGGTTATTGAACGCGAAAGACACCCCTGATGGGTTTCTTTCACACTATCTTCCTTTCCGCTGCGGCTACTTTATACCTTTGTATACAGTCTGTGCCAAAATAGTCCGTTGGACTATTTTGACACGCTGACGGGATTTGTGACCATTTGGAGCTGAAAACGCTCCCTTTGGAGCGGAAAGGCTAACGGCACAATGCTAAAATATGGTCATATCCGGCGCCCTGGGGCGCTGTGCTTTTAAACCCACAAGTTAGCATATGCTAACCGAAATGACGAAAGGAGATGCGAAATGAGCGTTGTAATAGTTGGAGGAAATGAATGTATGACACGGCAGTATATGGACCTGTGCCGCCAGTACAGCTGCCGGGCAAAGGTATTTACCAAAATGCGTGACGGCCTTAAAAACAAGATGGGAAGCCCCGATCTGCTGGTCCTGTTTACCGGGACCACGTCTCACAAGATGGTAAAGCTGGCCCTCAGCGAGATCAAGGGAACAGACACGGTGGTCGCCCGCTGTCACAGCAGCTCGATTTCGGCTCTGAAAGGGATACTCGATAACCATGTGGGCGCATAAGCTGCCACAGGTCGACGCAGAATAATATATGTTTTCCATATTCTTACAGGCTGCCCGGTTTCAGCAGGATCGGGCAGCCTGTTTGCTGTCCGGTTTATGGCCGTGCCGCAAATAGCAGCGATTTGGAGAAAACAGATGTAGCTCCGGCGGCCAGCTGGGCGGCAGACAGGCATGGCTGTTCCCCGTTGCATGACCGGGCATGGTCATAAAGGTGGACCATCAGCACATAGCCGTGCTGGACCTCCACCGTGTCCCGGGCCATAAAGCTCCCGTCGTCGCCGCAGATGAAAAACCCCAGATCCAGCATATCCTTAACAGCCTCAAGCGCCCATGGTGACACAGTGTCGTCAAGCGCCAGCGGGTCAGTATCTGTCGCCTGACAGGAGCAGCCCAATGCGGCCACAGCTCCACTCAGCATGACCGCCGCCTCCTGCCGGGTGACAGGGTCGTCGGGCCTGAAATCGGCGCTTTGGGATATTATCCCCAGGGATGCTGCCTGAGAAACTGAGGGCGACACTGTGTCGCTGAATAGATAAAGCAGATCTTCCGATACAAGCCGGGGGGAAATGCAGTTGACAGTCTCCATAAGCAGACAGCAGAATTCCAGACGGCTCATGGCCTTGCGATAATCCTGATGAAGTCCGTCCCCGAGGCCCAGCTGGGCGCAGAGCTGAACCGCGTCTTTAGCCCAGCTGCTGGGAAATGACGAGGTTTCGCCGTCGGTAAGGCGGTAAAAAATATAGCCGGATGAGGGCCAGCTTATTTGCCGGGCATAGGCGGCCATGCCTGCCCAGCTCCAGTTCTGCTCGATCAGGGTCACCCAGCCGTCCTGACAGGATTTGACTATCGCCCAGTGGCCATAGCTCTTGCCCCGGTTATAGCCGGGGATAAAGGCTATGTCCCCGGTCCGGGGCTGAGTGTCCAGAGTCTCAAAGCTGTAGCCCGGGGTTTTGGATATGGGACCGGAGCCGGAAAAATCCATGTCGATGCCGTAAACCTGGCTGTAATAGCGGCTGACATATTCTGAACATTGATAGCGGCTGCTGCCATACATGGCCGGAACACCGTCAAGACTGTCTACCACAAAGTCGGTGCCTGTGATGGGGATATATGTAACTCCGTCGGTCCCGTCATATCCGGCGCAGACAGCGGTTGAGCAGAGCAGCGAAACGATAACGGTCAGAAGTATTGCTTTTGTTCTCATGGTGAGCCTCCTGATGGTTTTGTAATTATTGTAATCAGAAGCTCTGTCGATTTTGACTGAATCGTTACGCGATTGTTATTAAAATTTAATCTTTTTGCCGGGAGGATTCGACGCCGTCCTGTGGTATAATCATTAGATGGTGCATATTCGGGCCGGAGGGCTGCGGTTCGACCCGGCGGGAATATGATGACCGGTAACAAATCGTTAGGAGTTGAACCTGTGACCGACTGTTTTGAAGTCAAGATGACTGATGACGATATTAAAAAAATCAGCACCCTGGGGCTGGCCCATGTGGGGGATGCTGTATATGAGCTGCTGGTCAGGACCAGTCTGCTGGAAAGTGGGCTGGCAAAAAGCTCTGACCTTCACAGGCTGACTGTCAGCTTTGTCAGCGCTCCGGCTCAGGCCAGGGCCGTAGACACTGTTCTGCCCTGCCTGAGTCAGGAGGAGCTGGGCGTGTTTAAGCGGGGACGCAACGCCCATGTCCACGCCGTACCTAAAAACGCTACCCCCGGGCAGTATGGCAAGGCCACCGGCCTGGAGGCGCTGTTTGGCTGGCTGTGGCTGAAAGGAAGAAAAAGCCGGATCAGTCAGCTGTTTGATATTATCATGAGCGAGGAAAACAAAAATGCCCTTTGATGCCATATTCATGTCCGCCCTGAAGGACGAACTTTCCCGGGACCTGCCCACGTCACGGATAGACAAGATCAATCAGCCTGAGCGGGATGAGCTTATTTTAAACCTTCGGACCCCCGGGGGTAACAAAAAGCTGCTTATTTCCGCCAACCCGTCAGCCCCCAGAATACATTTTACGGAAATGACGGCGGAAAACCCCATAACCCCGCCCATGTTCTGTATGCTTATGCGCAAGCACCTTGGGGGGGCGAGGATAAAAAGCATAACCCAGCCGGGCCTTGAGCGTGTGCTGATAATAACGGCGGATTCCATGGACGAAATGGGCCAGATATCCGAAAAACAGCTGGTGTTCGAGGCTCTTGGCCGCCAGTCAAACCTTATTCTTGTGGGCAGCGACGGGCGAATAATTGATTCGGTCTGTCGGGCTGATGGAGATATGACCTCAAAGCGGGCCATACTGCCGGGGATGTTTTACCGCCTCCCTCAGGGGCAGGATAAGCTGGATCCCGGCCGGATCGACCAGACTGCCATAAGGCAGCTTCTGGATACGGCTCCCGGAGTTCAGGCGGACAAATGGATAATGGAAACATTTTTTGCCCTTCCGCCGCTGATTTGCCGGGAGCTGGCCTATCGCTGCTTTGGCGCCACCGATGCCAGACTGGATGGAACGACCGAAGGGGAAAAAGACCGCTTTGCCGCCGGGCTTTACAGCTTTTTCCGGTTTGTGGCAGAGGGCGAAAAGACTCCCGTTATGCTGATCGACTCTCAGGGTGAGCCAAAGGACCTGTGCTACACCCCTGTCCGGCAGTATGAGGGGCTTTATGAAAACCGGATGTTTGACAGCTTTTCCCAGCTGACAGAAAGCTTTTATGGCCAGCGGGACAGCCGTGACCGTATGCGAAGCAGATCGGCGGCTCTGAGAAAGACTATTACCAATCTCCATGACCGCACGGCCCGCCGGGTCGAAAACCAGCGCCGCGAGCTTCTGGCCACGGCTGACCGGGAGCGGGACCGCCAGAAGGGCGATCTGCTGATGGCAAATCTGGGCGCCGCCTCAAGAGGAAGGACCTGCGTTACGGTGACAGACCTGTATGACCCTCAGGGACGTCAGGTGGAGATAGCTCTTGACCCGAGAATGAATCTTCAGCAAAACGCGGCGAAGTATTATAAAGCTTATGCCAAGGCAAAAAACGCCGAAAAATATCTCACCGGGCTTATTGCCGAGGGCGAGAAGGAGATCGAATATCTGGGCAGCGTGCTGGACGAGATCCAGCGGGCAGCATCGGAAACGGAGCTTCAGGAGATCCGCCGGGAGCTGGTAAACGGCGGATATGTCAAAGGTTCTAAAAACGCGAAAAAGGAAAAACTGAGAAAAACAAAGCCCCTGAGCTTTGTTTCCAGCTCGGGGTTTGAGATCAGCGTTGGCCGCAACAACAGCCAAAACGACGAGCTGACCACAAAAACAGCCTTCAAAAGCGATATGTGGCTCCATACGCAGAAGATACATGGGAGCCATGTAATAATCCACTGCCACGGTCAGACACCTGATGACCGGACGATAACCGAAGCGGCTGTCCTGGCGGCCTATTATTCCCAGGCCAGAGACGGCAAAAATGTTCCGGTGGACTATACGCCGGTCAAATATGTAAAAAAACCTAATGGAGCCAAGCCGGGCATGGTCATTTATGAGACTTATAAAACAGCTTATGTTACAGCTGATGAAGCCGCGGTCAAAGCCCTTGGAAAGGACAACAGATGAAAACAAAGGACGTTTTATATCGTGCCGCCCTGCTTATAGCGACCATTATATGGGGCAGCGCTTTTGTGGTTATGAAAAACACTGTGGACGATGTTCCCACGGCGTGGCTGCTGGTATGCCGGTTCTGGGGGGCTACGGTAGTGCTGTCGTGCGTATTCTTTAAAAAGCTGAAAAAACTGAATCTCGATTATGTCAAAAAAGGCGCCATAGTCGGCCTGCTGCTGTTTTTGGCATATTATGTCCAGACGGTGGGACTTATCTATACGACCCCCGGAAAGAACGCTTTTTTGACGGGGGTATACTGCGTTCTGGTCCCGTTTTTTGCCTGGGGCGTTACAAAGCAGCGGCCTGATATAAACAATATCATTGCGGCCTTTGGCTGTCTGGTGGGTATCGGACTGGTGTCCCTTACTGAGCAGCTGACCATTGGCATTGGCGACCTGCTGACTCTGCTTTGCGGAGTGTTTTATGCGGTGCATATTCTGTTTCTGGGCAGCTTTACAAAGCAGCGGGACCCGATCCTGCTCACTATCGTTCAGTTCTTCTTTGTGGGGCTGTTCAGCTTTGTGACAGCTCTGTTTACCGAATCGCTGCCGGCTATGCCCCTGCCCACATCGACTCTGCTGGGGCTGGGATATCTCTGCGTGTTCTCCACGGCTATTGCGCTGCTGTTGCAGACCGTTGGGCAAAAGGGGACCCCCGCGTCCGCAGCGTCCATACTCCTGTCCCTTGAGGCGGTGTTTGGAGTCATTTTTTCCGTCATTTTCTATCACGAACCGGTCACGGCGCGGATGTGTGTGGGCTTTGGCCTGATATTTGCCGCCGTGCTTATCAGCGAGCTTAAGCCCATGAAAAAAGCCGTATAAGACGGTTGCCAAACCGCAGGGCTTTCCCATGAGGAAGGGAATTATCAGAATAGAGCTATGAAACGAATTATTGCTTTTGCGCTGCTGCTTTGCGCAGTCGTCTCCGGCTGCCAGAGCGACAGGAAGAACACAAAAACTCTGCTGGCCATGGACACGGTCATGACCCTTACGGTTTACGACGGAACTGATAAGGAGCTGGAAGAGGCCGGGCAGCTGATCCATCGGCTGGACAGCCTGCTGTCAGTTACGTCGGATACCAGCGAGGTCAGCAGAATAAACAGCTCCGGTGGCCAACCGGTCGAGGTTTCTGACGAAACCATGTATCTTATCAATCAGTCCATAGCTTTGGGAGAAAGCACCGGCGGAGCTTTGGACATCACGCTTACTCCCGTTATCCGGGCATGGGGCTTTCTGGGAGGGGACTATCGCGTCCCCGAAGACGACCAGCTGGAGCAGCTGCTGGAACTGGTGGATTACTCAAAAATCGTTACGGAAGGACAAAGGGTTACCCTTCCGGAGGGGATGGCTGTCAGCTTTGGCGCTGTTGCCAAAGGTTATACCGGTGACCTTTTGATGGAGCTTTTTAAAAACCAGGGGCTGGACTCGGCCATAGTCACTCTGGGCGGGAACGTTCAGGCCCTGGGGAAAAAGCCCGATGGCAGCAGGTGGAACGTGGCCATACAAAGCCCCTTTGGAGACGATACTCTGGGGACTATCCAGGTGGAAAACTCTGCTGTGGTGACCTCTGGCGGATATGAACGATATTTTGAACAGGACGGCCAGACCTATTGGCATATCATCGACCCGGCTACGGGGAAATGCGCCGACAACGGACTGGTTTCGGTCACCATAGTTTGCCAGAGCGGACTTGTGGCCGACGGCCTGTCGACGGCGCTGTTTGTCATGGGGCTGGACGATGCTCTGGATTATTGGAAAACCAGCGGCGGCTTCGACGCGGTCCTGGTCACCGATGACGGCAGAGTATATATCACTCAGGGGCTGGAAGACAGCGTCAGCATGAGCGTGGACTACCAGGTCGTTGCCGGATAGCCGCCGCCAAGAATTATGAAATTTATGCAAATAATACCCGACCGCCAGCCGGATAAGTTCCGGAGGGCGGCCGGGTATTTTTATGGGCTGCTATGCCCTGACCACCAGCCTGCCGCCGGAGGGAAGGGCGTATTCAGCGTCTTCGGCTCCGTTGAAGACTGTGATGGTGACCCCGGCAGGGGCATCAAACTGGGAAGGCTCTGCCTGACCGTCGATACCTATGACGGAATCCTCGGGGCTGTACCAGCTGCTGGCGCTGTCGAAGGAAAGATAAGCCTGTGACACTGCGCCATTGAGCTTTGCGTTGGTCAATGCCACATACATGGGGCGGGTCTTATAGTCGTCGTGGATGATATTGCCGTTGGCTTCCATGTTGGCAAAGCCTGCGCGGATGCCATAGACGGGGACGTTGGGATGAACAGCATTGTCGGCCATGGGGTCGTCGTTAACGATGCTGTGGATAAGAACGCCGCAGTCGCTCCTGACATCGACACCGTCCAGATCGAACCGGATATTGCAGCTTTTCAGGATAGCAACAGGCTTTTTGCACCGGATGGAACCGCCTCTCACATCGACCTCGGTGACCTCGACAGGGGTGCCGATGCAGTGGGAAAGCAGGAAATATGTTCCGCAGTCGGACTGGCAGTCGTTAAACTCTACAGTGCATTCGCCTGCGGCGATAATGGCCATGGACGCAACGTCGATCTTGCAGCGGTTAAGAACATCGTGGCAGCCGCCGTCAGCATAAGCGCCGTAGCCGCTGTTGACGGTTTTGACAATGCAGTCGTTGGCTTCCAGATATACCCAGCTATCGGAAATGTCGGTGGACAGAGCGGCCCAGCCATCGGCCGAGATGGTGCTGTTGTAGAAATATGAGAACGAATTACCCATGGTCACGTGGGTGCGGCAGTTGCCGTCGATCTCCAGCGCTGCGGGAGGAGTGGCCATAAACGCTCCGGGAGGAAGCTGAGAGCCAAAGGGCGCGCCGTGGGAAATAAGGGTGGAGTTGTATACCCTGAGTGTGCTGCCGTTTTCGGCAGAGGTGGCGCACCGGGCGCTGCCGTTAGTTTCGATATGGCTGTCCCTGATAATAAGCTCGCCGCCATTGTCTACGCAGGCACCGGAGCCGGGGCCGCCCAGAGAAATGCCGTTGCCATCAAGGCTGATGTTTGAGCTGGATATGGTGTATTTTCCGCCGTCGACATAAATGCCGCCGGTGAAACCGTCGTTTTCAACCTTCAGGGAGGCGTTGGATACGCCGTCGGGCAGAAAATCGCCGGGAACGCCGCTGGGGTTTTCCACACCGTCGGCCTTAACAGTCACGGTGGGGAAGGACGGAGTCTTAGGCCCTGCGTTGGGACCGCCCATAGGGGGAGGGCCGCCTTCACCGCCACCCATAGGTGGAGGGCCACCCTCGCCGCCACCCATAGGGGGAGGGCCACCCTCGCCGCCGCCCATGGGGGGAGCAGAGGTTTTTGGCATATTTCCGGGAGCGCCTACGGCGAACATACCGGTATACTGCCGTTCGATCTTTTCGGGTGCGATACCTTTTATCATGAATCAGGTTCCTTTCGTTGGTATTTGGCGATTGTTAAGCTTTATTATTCAGATGCTTCTTCAAATCAGTGAGGGCCGCCGCCACCGCCGCCGGGGTCTCCGCCCATCATCATCATCTGCATCATGTCCATAACGGGAATGTTCTCTTTAAATCTTACAAACATGGTTGCGGCCTGACTGCGGGTAATGGTACCCACAAGGGACGGGTCATAGATGCCAAGCTCTTTTGCGGCCGACACAGCGTCAGTGGCCGTGATCTCAATATCCAGCGCCTTGCAGGCTTTAAAGAGTATCTCATAAGCGGCATCGACTGTCAATTCTTTGCCATAGCCGGAAATGTCGATACCGTTGGCGCCTGCCCAGGAGGCGGCGTTATTTTCGTCGGCGGCCCGGGCCAGCATATTGATAAGGTGAGCGGTCTGCATGACGGAATCGGGCTGGAAGGTGCCGTCGCCAAAGCCGAGGACGATGCCATCGTCTGCCAGGGCATCGATATCGTCAATGTTTTCAAAAACGTCGCTGAAATGACGGGAATAGTAACGGACAAAGGTAACGTTTCCAACAGTGCCTTCTTCTATGGTTTCGCTGTGCTGGAAGTAAACGGTAACCGGCTCGTCAGCAACGACGCAGGAAGCGTCACCGACTTCGACGGTACCCACGACAGTGTCGCCGGTAACGGTCCAGCTGGAATCTTCGTCCAGATAGAGGTTGCAGCCGTAGCCATAGCCCCTGACCTGACCGGTCCACTGGGAAGCGGTGAAGTAAATGTCCAATGAGGAGGGGCCGGAGGCGCTCATGCCGGGGTCAGTGCTGGTAACGGTTTCGGCAATGTTGATATCACCGATCATTTCGCAGGTCTCGCTGGCGCTGTCCAGCACGTTCCAATGGGTATCGGAGTTCTGGTTGGTGAAATAAATGGTGCCGTTAGCCGCGTTTTCTGCGGTTATCAGCCAGTTGACTGCTCCCTCGTCCTTATACAGGTCATAGTTCTCGTTGTAAAGGTATGTGCTGTTGACGTAGATGGGGGTAGATGCGCCGTCGATATAGATGACGGCAAATTTGTTGCCGGTGACCGGGGTGAGATTTTTGTCTTCGAACCAGTAGGTCAGACCGGCATTATTGACCTGCATCTGGGCCTTGAGGACGAACATATTCAACGACTTGTTGTTCATACCTTCTTTGGCATAGGATTCCCAGTATTCCTGATCGCCGATAGACCAGAACTGTTCGGGGGTAGCGACGTCGTAAACGCGCTTCATCTCTTCGTTGTCGTATCTGGCGACCACCTTGCTGTTGTCGACGTAAATGCCGGTGGCCTCTGCATTGGCGCTGCCGCCGGAGCGGGTCTTGATACCGGCGACGCCGCTGATCTGGCTGTTGAAGGCATATACATAGCCGCCGGAGGCGGATACAAGACCGGCATCAATATAGGAATTGATGTTGGAATTGTAAACATATATCCAGCTTTCGTCGCTGCCGATGGAGTAAACGCCGCCGGAGCCGTTGCCAAAAGCTTTTGTAACAACTCTGTTGGCGACGATGATGCCGCCGCCGGTGTCCGTAGCCAGGGCGGTACCGGCTTCGTCACCGGTGAGGATAACGGTTACGGAATCGTCCCGGTCAGCTTCGTCGGTACGGTAACCGCGCATTTCGTTCTCGTTGGAAAACTCTTCTGCATCAGGGTCAGCTCGCTGCATAAGTGCCAGAGAAGCGTCGGGAATGGGCTGTGCCGCAGCTTTGAGAGATTCGGCATCGGTGTTGACCTTGCCGTCCTCGCTGAGGATACCGTCGCCGGGAGTGGTGTTGAGCATTATCTGACCACCGCTGGAAACATAAGGGCCGTGACCGCCGGAGGAGCAGGAGAATATCAGGCCACCATATATCCATGCCTTGCCGTTGGCCGCTGCATAGATGGAGTTGGCCGCGCCGTCGATGGTGGGGTCAACAAGCACCAGAGAGGTGGTGTTGCTGTTAACATTGCCGTCAGAATAGGTGGCGGCGTCGCCGCCGTCGACCTGAATGCCGGAAGCCAGACCGAAGAAGTTACCGGCCTCCTGGGGGCCGCAGCCTGCGGTGTAGCACTGGGAGTGGAACCGGTCAAGGGCGACTACAGCACCGGCCTGAACGAACAGGCTGTCGTTGTTGGTTTCGGAAATGCCGTTAAGAGTGTCAAGATAGCTGCCTACAATGGCTTCAAGCCCGGCTTCCTCCTGAGCGGGAGCATAGAGATAAGCGCAATACCAGTGGGTATCGCCACCGCCGCCGGGACCGCCGGTGATAAACTCGTGATAGTTGTAAAGCCGGATCAGGGTGTAGTCCCTGCCGAAAACAAGACCGTCGGTGGTGAAGGCGTAGTTGATGACCTCGGCCTTGCTGTGGAACATGGGCGCCTCCTTTGAGGTATAAGCGGTGACCTGGCTGTAAAAGCTGTCGCCAGCGGCATAATAGCTGCCGGTGGAAACGCCCATGGTGTTGGTATATTTTGCGGTCTCGGCACCGGAAACATCTACATAGTCGTTAAGGTCTTCGGGCAAAGCCGCACCGTCGGCTACGGCCCCTTCAATAAGGGCAGGGGCGACATATGAGGTTTGCTCTTCCTCGGCCACGGCTTCGCCGGTTTTGACAAAGGAAACGGAAATGGCAGAGGACGCGGAGGTAAAGGTGTAGTCAAAGCTGTATTCGGCATTGCCGGAGGCTTCTGACATAGGGGCGCCGTCGACTATCAGAGTGTCGATAGCATATCCGCTGGAAGCGGTGACGGAAAACCCGGTGGAATAGCTTCCGCTCAGCATGGCTTTGGGCAGGGAATACTCACCATTGGGAAGCATCTGGCCGCCCTCGCCAAAGGCTGCGGTAAAAGAAACCGTGTCCTGACTTACGGTAAAGTTGCCGTTGGAATGGGCGTACTGAGCGGCTACGGAATCGGCGGCGGCATAAAACACGCCGTCGGGCTTAATGGAGCTGGACCAGTCCTTGTCGAGAACTGTCAGGGTAGAGGGAAACGACCAGCCCAGAGTGGTGTTATAATCGTAAACCGCGCTGGCGCAGATGGTGGTATAGCCCTCGGGGAACAGGACATAGCCCCCTGCGCTGTTGTTGGAAACGGCGGCGCCCTGGCCGCCCAGAGTGGTGACGGACGCGCCACCCAGCTGAGCCGGGAACATTATGACCTTCCATTCCTTTTCCGCTCCGCCGCCCCAAAGCAGCGTTGCTTCGCCGTTTTCAACTGTGAAGGTCCAGTTGCCGCTTACCTGGTTGGCGGCCATGGCAGTGATGCCTGAAAGGGTGGCCACCCAGAGAACAATTAGCAAAATGGACAATAATTTGACTGCTGACTTTTTCATTATGGTTTTTCTCCTTTCTTTTTTCTTCCACTGATATCATAAAGCCACGGGCCGAATGTCTTCAAGTTGCACAATCTGCATTTAAGACGCACAATTCGTTTATACGGCCCGTGGCCAAATCGGCGGTTACTTGGTTGACTTGTATCGCCCTTTGAGATAAAATCAATAACATGGATAACCGGGTGACCCCTGATGAGTTCATGGGTTACATTTTAAAGAAAAGGCGCTGATACGCCCAAAAGGAAAGGGAAATCATGAAGGTTGTATTACAGGATCTGACTAAAAAATACCCCAGCCGGGGCAAAGGCCCCCGGCAGGACGTGACCGCGGTAAACTGCTTCAATTTTGAGATACCCGACGGCAAGCTTATTGGCCTGCTGGGGCCTTCGGGCTGCGGAAAAAGCACTACGCTGAACCTCCTCAGCGGGCTGCAAAAGCCCACCGAAGGGAAGATCTTCTTTGGGGACGACGACGTAACTCAGCTCCCGGCCGAAAAGCGGGGAGTGGGTCTGGTTTTTCAAAACTACGCGCTGTATCCACACCTGACCGTCAGGCAGAACATCATGTTCCCTCTGCAAAACCTGAAAGGTGACGACAGGCTGACCAGACAGCAGATGGAAGAAAAAACCATGGAAGCCGCCAGACTGGTCCAGATAGACGAGCTTATGGACCGCAAGCCCAGCGAGCTTTCCGGCGGTCAGCAGCAGCGGGTGGCCATAGCCAGAGCGCTGGTCAAAACGCCCCGGGTGCTGCTGCTGGACGAGCCGCTGTCAAACCTTGACGCAAGGCTGAGGCTCCAGACCAGAGAGGAGATACGCCGTATCCAGCGGGAAACCGGCATAACCACCGTTTTCGTGACCCACGATCAGGAAGAAGCCATGAGCATTTCTGACATGATAGTGGTCATGAAGTCCGGCGTTGTCCAGCAGACCGGCAAGCCTCAGGAGGTTTATGACGACCCGGTAAACCTTTTTGTAGCGTCCTTCCTGGGGACTCCGCCTATCAATGTTTTTGATGCCAGAGTTCAGGACGGCAGGCTTATTATTGGGGATGACACTGTGTTAGACGTTCCGGGAGTCCCTGACCAGCCGGTCTATGCGGCTATCAGGCCCGAAGGCTTCGTCCCCCGGGAGGACGGGCCTCTGGTGTGCCAGCTGACCGCTGTAGAGGTCATGGGCCGGGATATCAGCGTTGTATCCACCCACAGCGCAAGCCAGAACTCGGCTATCCGCTCTATAATCAGCTCCGAAAACAGGATCGACATGGCCAGCTCTCAGGTAAGGTTCGACCTGAAGCCCGGCAAAGTATTTATCTTCCACAGGGAAACTCAGATGCGTATCCGCTTTGAAACAGGGGGAGACAGCATATGAACAGACGAAGCTGGAAAGCCTGGCTGTATCTGCTGCCGGCGATACTGTTTCTGGGAGCGTTCATGGTTTATCCCCTGATAGATGTTTTTATCTATTCTCTTGAAGAAGGGTATAACTCGGCATCCCAGACCTTTTATGGCGTCGGGCTGTATAACTATCAATATGTCCTGCGGGACCCGTATTTTTTGCAGGCTGTCAAAAACACCCTTATTCTGGTGGCCATAACCGTGCCGGTCTCCACCGCTCTGGCGCTGCTCATATCTGTTGGCCTGAGTTCCATCAAAAAGATAAAGGAGCTTTACCAGACCATATATTTTCTGCCCTACGTTACCAACACTCTGGCAGTCGGTCTGGTATTTATGATACTTTTCAAGCAGACACCCTACACCGATGGCCTTGCCAATCTGATCATAGGCTTCTTTGGAGGCTCGGCGGTGGATTTTATAGGCGGCCCATACTGGGCAAAAATGCTTGTGCTGTGCTTCTACACCGTCTGGGTGGTCATGCCCTTTAAAATACTTATCCTCACCAGCGCCCTGGCGTCGGTCAATCAGGATTATTACAACGCCGCCAAGGTGGATGGAACATCCCGGTTTAGAATTTTTGCCCGCATAACCCTGCCTATGATATCTCCCACGGTTTTTTACCTGGTGATAACCGGCTTTATTGGAGCGTTCAAGGCATACAGCGACGCTGTTGCACTGTTCGGCACCAATCTGAACACTGCGGAAATGAACACCATAGTTGGCTATGTCTACGATATGCTTTATGGCAACAGCGGCGGCTATCCGTCCTATGCTTCTGCCGCGGCTATTATCCTGTTTGCCATTGTTTTGACCATAACGTGCGTAAATCTGCTTGTCAGCAAAAAGCACGTTTACTATTAAGGGGGCGATGAAATGGATAAACAGATCGATTATGCAAAGGTCGAAAGGTCTGCCAGAACCGGCGAGATCGCCCGAAAGGCTGTTATTTACGCGCTGCTTACCCTGTGGGCAGTTATGGTACTGTTCCCGTTTTACTGGATGCTTTTGACATCGGTCAAAAGCTATGGCGCATACAATTCCGAATACATACCCAGATTTTTCACCCTTTCCCCCACCATACAGAACTATATCGACGTTTTCACATCGGTACCCCTGGCGAAATACCTTTTAAATACCCTGATCTTCACCGTTTCCACCACCGCATTGATGCTTGTGGTCACGGTGCTGGCGGCGTTTGCCTTTGCACGGCTGGATTTTCGGGGCAGAGATCTGGTTTTTACCATCTTCCTGTCCCTGATGATGATACCCAGCGAGCTGGTGGTAATAACCAATTTCGTGACCATAACCGATCTTGACCTGCGCAACAGCTTTATGGGGCTTATCCTGCCTTCCGTGACCTCTGTATTTTACATTTATCTCCTGCGGGAGAATTTTGCCCAGATACCTGACGAGCTGTATTATGCCGCAAAGGTAGACGGAACCTCTGACCTGAAATATCTGCTTAAGGTCCTGATACCCATTTGCAGGCCCACTATAATAACCATAACCATCCTTAAGGTCATTGAATGCTGGAACAGCTATGTATGGCCGAGACTTATAACCGACGACAGCGCTTATTATCTCGTATCAAACGGTATTCAGGAGCTTAGAGAGAACGGAATGGGCAGAGAAAATATACCGGCCATGATGGCGGCGGTGGTGGTCATATCCATCCCCCTGATAGTCCTGTTTCTGATTTTCCACAAGAAGATCATGGCCGGAGTTTCCAGAGGAGGTACCAAGGGATGAAAAGAAAAGTATTTGTCCTGGGGCTTATCCTTATTATCCTCTGCTCCATGCTGACCGGCTGCCACGGCTCCCGGGGCATGAGCGGGTTCGAAATGCCCGAAAGCTTTGACGAGTCCCGGCAGTATGAGATCACCTTCTGGGCTAAAAACGATACCAACGTTACCCAGACCAGAATTTACGAAAAGGCTATCGAGGATTTTCAGAAGCTGTATCCCAACATTACTGTCGAGCTTCGATTGTACACCGACTACGGTAAGATATATAACGACGTTATAACCAATATCGCCACCAATACGACCCCCAACGTCTGCATAACCTACCCCGACCATATTGCCACATATATGACCGGCGACAACACGGTGGTGGCTCTTGACCAGCTGCTGGAGAACGAAAGCTACGGCCTTGGCGGTAGCCAGCTGCGGTACGATTCTCCCACTATGGACGAAATGATACCTCAGTTTCTTGATGAATGTGAAATAGACGGCCAGCATTACGCCATTCCCTATATGCGTTCCACCGAAGCCTGCTATATCAACAAAACCTACGTGGAGGCTCTGGGCTATGAGCTGCCGGAGACTTTGACATGGGATTTCATCTGGGAAGTTTCCGAAGCGGCTATGGCTCAAAACGACGATGGCACCTATAAGCTCAACGGCCAGAACGTCATGATACCCTTTATCTACAAATCCACCGACAATATGATGATCCAGATGCTCAGGCAGAAGGGAGCGGGTTACTCCACTGAGGACGGGGAGATACTGCTTTTTAACGATACTACCCGCGAGCTGCTGGAAACCATAGCGCAGCATGTTGAAACCGGGGCGTTTTCCACCTTCAAAATTTCCAGCTATCCCGCCAACTTCCTCAACGCCGGTCAATGCGTGTTTGCTATCGACTCCACCGCCGGAGCTACCTGGATGGGAACTGATGCGCCTTTGTCTGATATCAGCGAGGACAAGCTGGTGGAGTTTGAAACCGCGGTCATGACCATTCCGCAGTTTGACACCGAGCATCCCCAGATGATATCTCAGGGGCCGTCCGTCTGCGTATTTAACAAAAGCGATCCCCAGGAGGTCCTGGCGTCCTGGCTGTTTGCCCAGTATCTGCTGACCAACGATGTCCAGATAGCTTACGCCCAGACCGAAGGCTATGTACCTGTTACGTCAAAAGCACAGCAAAGCGAGGAATATACGGATTACATCTCCCGCATGGGCGAGGACAATGAGACTTATTACGATGTTAAGATAAAAGCTTCTCAGCTGCTGATGGACAATACGGACAATACCTTCGTTACCCCGGTGTTCAACGGCTCTGCATCTCTCCGGGATGCGGCGGGACAGATGATAGAAAACACTGCCAAGTCCGTCAGACGGCACCAGACGGTGGACGAGGAATATTACGACGATCTGTTCACCGATATGATAGCTCTTTACCGGCTGGATCAAAGCGGAGATTCGGTAGGCAGCGGTAAAGAGGACTTAGGCCCCTTGCCGACCACCTCCAAAGCCTTGCTGCTGGGCCTCGCAGCTATATGGGTGCTGATGGGAATTTACGTTTTGGCCGGAAGATGGAAGAAAAAAGGTCAAAAATGACAATTTCGCCACCATACTAATATTGATTTTAAAAAATTACCGTGTATAATAGGGTTGTCTGAATAACGTGCCTAAAGCACACAGAAAACTGAAATGGAGACGTACAAATGAAAAAATTGATCGCACTTATTATGGCTCTGGTCCTGGTTCTGGCTTTTGTTGGCTGCTCCAAGACCGATGAAGCGGCTGTGGAAGATACCGCCGCTGTCGAAGAATCCGCCGCCGTAGAAGAAACTCCCGCTGAAGAAGTGGCCGACGTTAAGGGCGAAGGCGTTATGACCTATGCCGAATATGCTGCCGCTGAGCTTGACAGCGAAGTAGTTATCGAAACTTATGTCCAGGCCAAGCAGTCCTGGTGGGAAGACAAGGCCACCGTTTACACCCAGGATAAAGACGGCGCCTATTTCCTGTATGACATGGCCTGCTCCGAAGAAGACTATGCCAAGCTGGTAACCGGCACCAAGATCAAGGTCACCGGCTACAAGAGCGAGTGGGCTGGGGAAG
>CAYLKH010000045.1:0-18230 GCA_964384255.1 uncultured Oscillospiraceae bacterium
CTGACTTCCGTAGTTTTGGCTTCGCCAAAACTATAACTGCCGAAGGCCGCAAAATTCCGTGTCAAAATAGTCCAACGGACTATTTTGACACGCTGTAGCGCGTGCCTGTTGGCGCGCGCTATTTTCTGGTCAGGTCCCCGTCACGGGTGTCGGGGTCCTTTTCGAAATTTCTGAATATCATAATGTTGTCAAACTCAATGGGGTCGCCGCCGTGGAGGCTTTGAATATCCATCCAGTAAACATTGTCTCCCAGAATTTCCCGGAGAAGCTCCATGCTGATGAGGCTGACGCAGGTTTCGTTTTTTGTCCAGTCAAGGCAATAAACGCAAACCTCCGGGCTGAGCCGTATCCTGCTGCCCCTGACAGCGGGAGGAGCATCCAGCAGGCGATAGCTGTCGTAGTATACCAGATGACCGCTTTCCAGCTGAGATTCCAGATCGGTGAATTCGATGCAGTCGTTGTGGATATTCAGCACCGAAGCGATGGTTTTGGGCGAGCCGAAGCTGTATGCCGCTTTGGCGATGCCGCCCTTAACCGCTGAGGTAAGTTTTGTCAGAACTCCGTCCTGGTCCAGCGTCAGGGCAAAGCAGTATTCCCCGATCAGCGGGAAGCTGAAATGGGGGTCGAACTGCATTTGATAAACCTCTTCGCTTGCGTCAAAGGTGCGATATTCGCCCTCTTTGCCAAAGAGGAGCATTTTCACCTGATATCCGGTTCTGGAATCAGGAGCATTGATAAATTGTTGAACAAAACCAAACATTTTTTCCTCCTGTAGGGTAGGCCCTTAAAACGGCTTACTTTCGTCCTGCGCCGCCCCCACGGCTTCCGCCGCCACCACCACCGCGACTTACTCCGCCACCGCCGCCGCGACTTATGCCACCGCCGCGACTTATGCCGCCGCTTCGGAAGGAGCTTCCGCTGCTTCTGGGTGGGCTGCTTCTGTGGGGAGTGCTTCTGGGAGCGCTGCTTCTTGTGGGTCCGGCAAAGCCCCCTGGCTTAACGCCGGGGTTTGGTCTGGGCGGGTCGACATGGTGAGGGGGCTCGTGATGCCGCTGATGCTCCCGGCGGGACCGCCTTGCGGCGTTTTTTGCGCTGGACATGAAAAACAGCCAGGGCCAGGGATTGCTGCGTTCAGCCCGCCGACTTTTTTTGCCGAGCTGACTGATGAGCGCGATCAGTACAGCAAGCACAACAATGAATTTTATAAATTGCCACATGGAAATATCGCTTTCATATTCGTAATGATCGTCATAATATGGTTCGTCTTCGTAAAGATAGTCGTAGTATTGATCGTCCACATCTGCCGTTGAGCCGCTGGCGTTTGGGTCAATGCCATAATAGCTTCCGAACCAGTCAGCTATCTGGTCCACCGTGTTGACAGCCGCGTCATCATAATTGCCGGACAGAAAATCGTCCTCAAAGCTGGTGGAAAGGATCGTGTTCATCTTACCGGCGGTAAAGCTGTCTTCAATACCGGAGCCGCAGGACAACCAGTATTTGTCCTCTGCCACGACCATCAGCAGCAGGACACCGTTGTTCTCTTCGCTGCTGCCGATGCCCCACTGGTTAAACAGCTTGTACGAATATTCCTCGGCGTCAAGCTCGTTTAGAAAATCGATGGTAACGACGCATATCTGGCCGCCGCAGCTGCTGAATAATGAATCGTTCAGATCGACGATATGGTTTTCCGTTTTGTCGGAAAGGACATCGGCGTAATCGGCGACGTAAAACATGTCGGTCGGCTCCACCACGTCGGCAGAGGCCAGAGCGGTTATTGAAAACAGTAAGGAAAGCAGAATTATAATTGATATTTTCTTTTTCATAATTTTAAGCAAACAGTTCACAATCTGACACCAGTGCCGGCCAGCGCAGAAGATTGGTCGGGAAGGTGCCGAGGATGTCGTTGTTGAATTCCAGAGCCAGCCGGTTATATCTGGCGGCTTCGTTGGTTATGGTATCGTTTCGGGAGCTTATGTTGGCATAAAGCTCCTGGCGGTATTGCTCGTCCTTTTCGCTCATTTTGCCTTCTGCTGCCATATAAAGCTCAAGAGCGGCGTCGGTCAGAGCCTGATTCAGCCGATAGCTTTCTGATGCGCCGCCCTTGCGGGATGCCAGGGCATCGCAGGCGGCGGACAGGTTATCTATCTCCGAATCAAGTCCCTCATAGCCTCTGGCGATTTTTATCAGGTTTCGGCTATAGTCGACCCGTTTTTCCATATCGCTGTTGATGCCTATGCCGCTGCCGTCGACTCCGGTTATAAGCATGGCTTCGATAGCCGAGCGCTTTGACGTCAGGCTCCTGTGGGCGCTGAAAATGGTCGAAAAGACTATTACCAGCACAAGCACCAGTATGGCACCGGAACGCTTTTTCAGTAAATTCTTCAACATTTTGCTCCTTTCGGAAGGTCAGGTAACAGGGGTCAGGGTAAGGTGCGGCGATCTGACCCGCTGGGTCATGCATAAGGCCGCGCCATGGGCATTACAGCTGACTGCTGATTATCCATTAATGCTCAGCAGCTTCTGCTTAAGCTCGCCTTCGATGCGGCCCAGCTCTGCTTCGGCCTCCCGGCGCTTTTGAGCGCCGTCCTTTTGTATCTGCAAAACCTCGTCCAGGGTGGAAATAAGGCTCTGGTTGGTGTGTTGCAGGGTTTCGATATCTACAATAGACCGTTCGGATTCCTTCGCGGCTTCGACGGTCCCCAGCTTAAGGGCATCGGCATTTTTCTTCAAAAGCTGATTTGTCAGGTCGGTGACCTCCCGCTGAGCCTCAAGAGCCTGGCGGGAATGCTCCATCCCAAGCGCCAGCACCATCTGGCTTTTCCAAAGGGGGATGGTGTTGTTAAGGGACGACTGTATCTTTTCGACCAGCATACTGTCGTTGTTCTGGATCAGTCTTATCTGGGGACCCATCTGGACGGATATCATCCGGGTAAGCTCCAGATCGTGGAGCTTTTTTTCAAACCGCAGGCACTGGTTTGAATAATCGTTAGCCGCCTGAGCGTCTTCTGCCAGACCGGTGGACTGGGCCTTTTGCTGCATCTGGACGAGGGTGGTGGACCGCTCCCGTTCAAGGGTCTGCTTGCCGGCAAGAATATACATGGAAAGCTGCTTGAAATAATCGAGATTTTTGTCATATAACTGGTCCAGTATGGCGATATCCTTAAGCAGCACCACCTGATGGTCCTCAAGCTGCTGAGAAATGCGGTCGACATTGGCTTCGACCTTTCCGTATTTTGCTTTCATGGCTTCGATACGGCGGTTGCCCTTTTGGAAAATGCCCAAAAGGCCCTTGCGTTCTTCTTCGGCATCGAAGGATTTCAGCTCGACCACAAGGCCGGATATCATATCGCCGATCTCGCCCATGTCCTTTGTTTTGACGCTTTCCAGCGCTCCCGAGGAAAAGTCGGCAATGTTCTTTTGGGCGCCGGCGCCGTATTGGAGTATCATGGTGCTGTCGGTCAGGTCGATCTTCTGGGAGAAGCTGTCCACCGCGGCCTGCTCTTCGGCGGTCAGGGGAGTCTGCTCTATAACTGTCGGTGGGGCCTGAGTTTCCGGTTCGGGTGCAGTCTGGCCGCCAAAGGGATCGAGAGTTAATCCAAAATCGTTCATGGTTATTTTCCTTTCGTTATTGGGTCGTCTTCTGAACTGATGCCGTCTTTTGCCATCATTGTTTCGAGGACCTTTATTTCGGCGCTTACGTCCATGGCTTCGGCGGCAAAGAGGCTGTCCAGCCGCTTGCGATAAGCCGAAACAACGGTTTCCATTACGTCTTCGATCTTCTTTTTCGTCGCGTCGATGTTTTCGCCTGCCTGACCCTGACGGACAAGACGGTCATAGCTGGTCAGCAGCTTGATGGTGGTGGGGAGATAGTAGTTCATAAATGTCCTTATCTCACCGAGCTTTTTGGGGTCTTCCCTGACCGCGTCAAAAATCTTTGCGCTAAGGCGCTCAAGCTCGTTTATCTGGCCGCTGATGACGGGGTCTTCGATAGAGTCGTTCAGGCTGCGCATGGACTGGATGGCGGCCTTGCCGTCGGCGATCATTCTGTCAAGCTCCGGGTTGCCGGTGGTTTCGGGTTCCGGCGGGGGAGCCTGGACCTTGACCATCTTTCCGGGGAAAAGCCGTTTCATAAGGGCAAACACCCCAACAGTCACGACGGTACATATTATAAAGTGCCACAGCCTGTACAGCGGAAAGACCATAGCATAGACCAGCCATGCTGCCGCCGCCGAATATATGGGTATGACCGATGGGACTCGCTTTTCTTTCATATTATCATCCTTTGCCGGGGTAAATTTAATTCACGGTTATTGTACAACAAAAGTTCCCCGTTGTCAATTGATTACCATACTGATTTTATTACTATCGAAAATCTGTGTCAATAGATTATGAAAAATTAGCACAAATAGCTATATTACCGTGATATGATTTCTGCCGGAATTATTTGCAGCTTGCGGCGCTCTCAAACTCGTAATTGACCGACAGGCACTCTAATTGTCGTTTTCTCTGTACCGGTTGTTACCCTCAATTTTTCCGAACAAACGTTTGCTTTTTGCGACAGATTGTGTTATACTGTTGTTGCCACTGCATAAGTGGTTCCTGATCGTATTTGTAATTGCCTTGAGGTGAGCATATGAAGCCCTTGACCAGTAAACAAAGAGCGGTTTATGACTGCATCGTTAAAAATATTGAAGATAATGGTTTCCCACCCACTGTTCGCGAGATATGCGCCCAGCTGGGTATGAGTTCTCCGTCCACTGCGCAGCTTCATATCAACACCCTTGAAAAGCATGGACTCATTACCCGCGACGGTTCCAAAAACCGGGCAATCCGCCTTGTTGAAAAACCCAATCGAGGTATCCCACTGGTTGGTACCGTCACTGCCGGTGTTCCTATTCTTGCGGTGGAACAGCTTGAAGGATATCTGCCTTACGAAATGCCTGACGATGGTGATTATTTTGCGCTGCGTGTCAGGGGCGATTCCATGATAAACGCCGGGATCCTCGACGGCGACAAAGTCGTGGTCCGTCAGCAGCCTTCTGCTGACAGCGGAACTATCGTTGTTGCCATGATAGAAGACGAAGCCACTGTCAAACGCTTCAAGATTATCGATGGCCATCCCTGGCTGTTGCCCGAGAACGAGGCTTATGACCCAATCGACGCAGTTCGTGCTGTTATTTTGGGAAAAGTAAAAATGGTGCTTCGAGAAATGTGACCTCAACTGCCCATTGTTTCACGTGAAACAATGGGCAGCAGCTTTTTACCAACCGTTCCTAAATGAGAGTAAGAGCAATGCGGGCCATAAAAAATTGACCGCCAGATGTTTCACGTGAAACATCTGAGATAAATGTTGACAAAACCGTTGCAATCCAAGACCGCTGTGTTATAATGATAAGCAAAGAATAAAGAGAAAGAGGGTGTGCCTTTGGCAAAGGTCATAACAATAGCAAACCAGAAGGGCGGCGTCGGCAAAACCACCACCGCCGTTAACCTGACCGCAGCCATGACGCTGGAGGGTCAGCGGGTATTGCTTTGCGATTTCGACCCCCAAGCAAACGCGACCTCGGCCATGGGGGCCAGCAAAGACAGCCGCCCAAACATATACGACGTGGTGATAGACGGAGTTGAGCCGGAAAAGGCTGTTGTCAAAACCAGATATGGCCATGTTCTCCCGTCGAACAAATCGCTTTCCGGAGCGGGGATAGAAATGGTCGGGCTGGAAGGCAGGGAACGGCTGCTGAAAAACGCCGTGGAAAAGCTTTCGCCCCAGTATGATTATATATTTATCGACTGCCCGCCGTCGCTGGAGATGCTTACACTGAACGGGATATGCGCAGCTGACAGTATTCTTATCCCGGTACAGTGCGAATATTTTGCTCTTGAAGGGCTGAGCGATCTGATGTCCACCTTGAGAATGGTCAAAAAGGCGTTCAACCCGACTATTGAGATCGAAGGCGTTGTGCTGACCATGTTCGACGGCCGGACAAACCTTTCCATGCAGGTGGCCGAGGAAGTAAAACGATATTTCTCAGGAAAGGTGTATTCAACTGTGATACCGCGGAACGTAAGGCTCAGCGAGGCTCCCAGCCACGGGAAACCGGTTACGGCCTACGACCGGGTATGCAAGGGCAGCGAAGCATATATCAGGCTTGCCCAGGAAATAATCAAACGAAACGGGAAAGGCAGGTCTTAAATGGAAAAACAGAAAGGACTTGGCCGGGGACTGGGGGCAATGTTTGGCGAAGCGGCGCTGATGGACAACGAAAGCACCAGCCTTATGATCCCTATGGCCAGGGTCGAGCCAAATGCTGACCAGCCGAGAAAAAACTTTGGCTCTATCGACGAGCTGGCAGAAAGCATAAAGCGCTATGGAATTATCCAGCCCCTTACCGTAAGACGCCTGAGCAACGGCCAATACCAGATAATCGCCGGTGAGCGCCGCTGGCGGGCAGCCAGAGAAGCCGGACTTACAGAGGTGCCAGCCGTGGTCATCGAGGCCGACGACCTTAAGGCAGCCGAGCTGGCTCTGGTAGAAAATCTCCAGAGGGAAGACCTGGACCCCATGGAAGAAGCCGAGGGCTTCAAAACGCTGATGGATACCTTTGGGCTGAGTCAGGAGGAAGCGGCATCAAGGGTGGGCCGGAGCCGCCCCGCAGTGGCTAACGCGCTGCGGCTTCTGAGCCTGCCGGACGAGATCAAAAGCCTGATATCTCAGGGAAAGCTGTCCGCCGGACATGGCCGGACGCTGCTGAGCCTGAATTATATGGTGGATATGGTCGCAGTGGCCCAAAAGATCATAGCCGACCAGCTTTCGGTCCGGCAGACCGAAGCCCTCTGCAAACGGCTCAACAGCCAGCAGGAGGAAAAACCACAAAAGAAAAACGAAATAGACTATGGCGCACTGGCAGCCGAAGAACTGGCAGGGAAGCTCGGCCGGAAGGTCACCATCACCACGGGCCGGAGAAAAGGGACGATCACTCTGGAATATTACGGCAACGACGACTTGCAGCGACTGCTGGATCAGCTGGAAAGCCTTGCCCTAAAAGGGGCGGAGTAAAAATGAAAAAGATCCCCAAATTCGCCATTATTGCCGCAATAATGGTAGCCCTGGCGGCGATAATGTTTGCCGTGGCGCTACTGGCCGGTGGCAGGAACGACAGCGCCCCGGAATCATCATACCAGCAGATGGAAGACACTCAGCCGGAAGATGACCAGGTGGTACAATTGACAGCTCAGGTCCAGCAACTTCAAAAAGAGCTTGAGCAATACGGAGTCGATATGAAGCAGACAATGGAACGGGAAGAAGCCGCCATCAATGCTTATAACGAAATGCAGACCAGACTGGACACCGCCGAAAGCGAAGCCGAAACCTATCGCGTGGCAGCCGAATCCGCCATGGAAGAGCGGACAAAAGCATTGGAAGAAAAGGACAGGGTCGTTCTCCTGTACGAAAAGCTCTGGCGAGCCATGACATACTTCGACCAGGGGCGGTACGACGAATGTAAGGCTGTTTTGGACGAAATGGAATATTTGCAGCCGGAGGAATACCTGTCCTCAACCTCCGACAGCGCATTAATTTTGACCCCCGCCGCCAAATATCAGCAAATGGTGGAATACTTTAATTAAAACTGACAAAGGTGAACAATCATGCTTGACATCAAAATTATCAAAGAAAATCCCCAGAAGGTAAAGGACCTTCTTATGGCAAAAGAATGTGACTGCGGAGCCGAGATCGACCGCATCCTTGAACTGGACGGCCAGCGCCGGGATATGATCTATCAGACCGAGCAGCTCAAAGCCGAGCAGAACAAGGTTTCAAAGCAGATACCCCAGATGAAGAAAAACGGCGAAGATACTGCCCCCATATTTGAAAAAATGAGCCAGCTGAAAGCTACTATTGCCGAAAACGACAGCAGGCTCCGGGCTATTGAAGACGAATATAAGACCCTTATGCTGGCCCTGCCCAATCTTCCCGACGAAGATCTGGCACCCGGCGGCAAGGAAAACAACCAGCCTCTGCGCTATATCGGCGAACCCCACAGCTTCGATTTTGAACCCAAGCACCATGTGGACCTCTGCACCGACCTTGGGCTTATTGACTACGAGCGCGGCACTAAGCTGGCAGGCTCCGGATTCTGGATATATTCCGGCATCGGCGCCCGTCTTGAATGGGCGCTGCTGAATTACTTCATCGACACCCATATTGCCGACGGATATGATTTCATGCTGGTCCCCCATATGCTGGAATACGAATGCGGCCTGACCGCCGGTCAGTTCCCCAAATTCGCCGACGAGGTCTATAAGATAGCCAACCCCACCGACGAAAGGGTACACTATATGCTGCCCACCGCCGAGGCCGCTCTGGTAAGCCTGCATAGAAACGAGATCCTTGAAGAATCCGAACTGCCTAAAAAATATATCTCCTACACTCCCTGCTTCCGCCGTGAAGCCGGCAGCCACCGGGCCGAAGAACGAGGTATGGTCCGTGGCCATCAGTTCAATAAGGTCGAAATGGTCCAGTTCACTCTGCCCGAAAAATCTGACGAAGCCTTTGACGAACTGGTGACCAAGGCCGAAAATCTGGTCAAAGGCCTTGGATTCCATTTCAGAACCGTTAAGCTGGCAGCAGGGGACTGCTCCGCGTCCATGGCCCGAACTTACGATATCGAGATCCAGATACCCTCCATGGGCGGATATAAAGAGGTTTCCTCCGTATCCAACGCCCGGGACTATCAGGCTCGCAGGGGATCCATGCGCGTTCGCCGCAAAGACGGCAAGATCGAGCTGCTCCACACCCTTAACGGCTCCGGCCTGGCTACCTCCCGGGTAATGCCCGCTCTGGTAGAGCAGAACCAGCTTAAGGACGGCAGCGTTGTGGTTCCCGAGGTGCTTAGAAAATATCTTGGCGGCCTCGAAGTCATTAAGAACGAAAAGAAGTAACCGAATATATCCCGGTGCAGATATCTGCACCGGGTATGAAGAACCAAGGAGCGTAAAATGGCTGACAAAAAGAAATTTCTGACCGAATTTAAGGAATTTGCCCTTAAGGGCAACGTAATTGACCTGGCAGTCGGCGTTATAATCGGCGGAGCATTCTCCACCATAACCAACTCCCTTATCAACGACCTTATTATGCCGGTGATAGGCGTGTTCCTGGGGGGCATAGACTTTTCCAGCTGGGTGGTCCAGCTGCCCAACCTTTACGGCGGCGAAGCCATACCCATGAATATCGGCGTATTTATCAACACCGTTATCAATTTCCTCGTGCTGGCTATGGTGGTCTTTGTTATGGTCAGGGTCATCAACAAAGCCCGGGCGAAAAAGGAAGAACCGGCTCCCGAACCTGCACCCGAACCGGAACCCACAAAAGAAGAGCAGCTGCTGACAGAAATCAGAGATTTGTTAAAGAAGTAGGGGTCAGTATACGACAAGGGAGTTAAGCTCGAATTACCCTCGCTGCTCAATCACTCAAGAGATAACTGCACGGGTAAAGGTGACGCCTGATGACATATTCCCCTGACTCAGGCTCTAAGAAAATCTGAATCAGCTCGACATCACTGACCCCAGACCCCTGCTCCCTGACCCCTCAAGGTAAGCAACAGTCTTCCCCGGAAGAAATTATTTGAGTCATTTGAAAAACTAACTAATCAGCAATTACCTACCATGGAGAGATACAATGAGCGAAACTGTTAAAACCTATATCAACGTTGTTGTTATGGCCGTGGCCGCTCTTATTGTCGGCTGCCTGCTGGGCGACAGCATAACCTACTTCCTGGGAACCGACACCGACACAGTGTCGGCGACGGTGTTTAACGACAGAATGTCTTTGGTAAAGGAGATATATACCGAGCAGAATCTTCAATATCAGAGCCTTTGCGTGAATCTGGTGGAAAACGGTCAGGAAATGCGCATAGTCAAAAATCCCCGGGGCCAGATAAAAATCATCGACCAGGACGGGAACATACACACCGTGGAATACCTCCAGCAGATAGAACTGGTCCAGATCGACGAAAACGCCACCGAGCTGCTTGACGATGACGGAGATCAGCTGGATTGCCGCCAGCTGACTGACCAGCTTTTCAACCAGCAGACAAAGGCGGTGACCGGTTCGTCAGACTATGCCGGTGACCCAATAACCGACGTTGGGCTGAAAATGATAAGCATCAAGGACGGCCGGGTCATATGGTATATGTACAATTCAAAATACGGCTGGATAAGTCTGCTGTACAGCACAAAGGACGAGGTCCAGTCCCGGATGGATGTTATAACCGTGACCGTTGACGAAGAACACGAAGATGCATGGGGTATATTATACAGCTTTGAAGAATAACAAAAACTCATTGATCAGGCTGGCCGCCGCCATTGCGCTATATGCGCTGGCAGCGGCTGGCGTGTATTTTGCAAGACAAAATGCTGAATTCATAACTCAGGTCTACGGACCTGCCTCCCGGAAGCTCAGCAGCCTGCTGGCGGCGTTTTTTTCCATATTCCCATTCTCCTTTGCAGAATTTGCCATAATCTGGTTCGTTATAGGGGCTGTTGCGGCGGTCATAATAACCGCCTGCCGCAGAAGGCTCAGCAGCTGGCTCAGGCTTATCAGCTATGGCGCCGTGATCGCGGCGGCGGTCTATGCCGGGTTTATCTTCTTCTGGGGGATGAATTATTATGCCCAGCCTCTGGCCGATCAGCTGGGGATAGATCTTGTCCAGGCTGACAGGGATATGCTATACGAAACCGCGTGGTATTATCTGGAAAAAGCCAACCAGACCGCACAGCTGGTCCAGCGGAACGGGAATAATGTCTGCGAGCTTGGTACCTTCCAGGAGCTGGGGCAAAGCTGCTCCGACGGATATCAGGCGCTGGCGGAAAAATATAGCCGCTTCGCAGGGAACTATACCGCGCCCAAACAGGTTTCCAACAGCTACTGGATGTCAAAAACCCATATTACCGGGGTGTATTGTCCCCTGACCGGGGAGTGTAATGTAAACCCGGATTCGTCACCGGCGTCCCTGCCCTTTACGATGATGCACGAGATAGCCCATCGGCTGGGGGTAAATCCCGAGGACGAGGCAAACTTCACCGCTGTGCTGGCCTGCCGTGAAAGCAGTCTGCCGGAGTTTCAGTATTCGGGATATTACTCCGCATTCATCTATCTGTATAATCAGGTCACCAGGCTGGATAAGGATATGCAAAGTCAGCTGTGGTACGCCATGAGCGACCAGCTGGAGGCCGACGTTCTGGCCGCTATCGACCATTATGACAAAAGCGAAACAAAGCTGGCTCAGACTGCCGATAAGGTAAACGATACTTATCTGAAAGCCATGGACCAGACTCAGGGCGTAGAGAGCTATAGCAAGGTGGTCGACCTGCTTATAGCCGAGTACATGGGATCGAAATGACCAGAATCAGATACTGTACGAAGCAGGAAACCGCGCTTTTACATTACATTTAAATTACATCTTGGCCAACCGGATTGACCAAATCCGGGGCTGTGGTATTATTATACTGAGCATTTATATCTCGACAATCCTTTGTTTGGAGGTGGTCTTGATGACCATCAGAAAAGTATTCTCCCTGATATTATCCCTGGCGCTGCTGCTGTGCCTGTGTCCCACAGCGTCAGCCGCTCAGTTTACCGACAGCGACGCTATCCGCAACACCGAAGCGGTGACCATGCTTACCGCCCTTGGCATAGTCAGCGGCTTTCCCGACGGCAGCTTTATGCCGGACCAGCCCGTCACCCGTGAGCAGGCCGCAAAAATAATCGCCAGCATATTGCAGCTTAAGGACAGCGATTTTTCATGGGACGGCAGCTGCTCCTTTTCCGACGGCAGCAGCTGGGCCGGTGAATATATCGAATACTGCGCCAGCAGAGGGATCATCTCCGGCTATTCCGACGGGACCTTTGACCCCAGCGGATACATCACCGCCGACCAGATGTTCAAGCTGCTTCTGGTAGCTATTGGCCACGACAGCTCAAGCTATGTAGGCGAGGATTGGCTGACCGCCGTCCGCGCCGACGCCATGGAATGTGGCCTTTATGATAACCTTACTATCTCCTCAACGGCAGATGCGCTGAACCGGGATAATGCCTGCCTGCTTATTTTCAACGCGCTGAAATGCCATGTGATAATCGGTTATGAGGACGGTCAGCCGGTTTACTGCCTTGACGACCTGATGAACCCCATAACCATGCTGGAATACTATTTCGACGCAAAAATGTATACCGAGGTCGTTACCGGCAACGAATATGCCGACCTGACCGTAACTGATGGCCGACTGGAAAAGGGCCAGACCAAAATCGTTGGCCACAAGGTCTTTAATATCTCCACCGGCATCGAATATCTGGGCCGCCAGGTCAATATCTACGTTTCGTCCTCGGGCCAGTTTATCAGCACCCCCGTCTTCTCCGAGCAGGATCTGGTCATGACCTTTGACTCCGGCACCGACTTCGACAGCTATTATCGGCTGGGCCAGATATCCCTGTCCGATGACACCGAGTATTATTATAATTATAACGCCGATAACTTTTCCATTATTGGCAAGCTGGACGACAGCAGCACCGTTACGGTCATCGACCGCAACGGCGACGGAGTTATCGACGTTATGCTGGTCACAGCATTTTCCGCCGTTACCGTCTCCGGAGCTGACGACGGCGGCTGGCTGCTGGAAGACGGCGGCCGGATCGATCTCGACTCGATGCACGACCCTGACCTTGAGCTTGAAGTGGGCCAGCAGATAAGGATCGCCCATATCGGCGGACTGGTGTACGTTTTCCAATAAGCGGCCTTCGGCAGCCCCGCAGAGCCTGCTTTTCGATTTAATCTTACAACCGGCTACATAGTTTTCAAACAGTTCACCATTTCGACTCTTGAAATGTGATACAATCAATGCAAATACCAAACAAGCCGACCTGTCATATTCAGGGAACGGTCTTGACCGTTTGCTGGATAAGCGCAAACCGGTCGGACCGTTCCCTGATTTTGTTATAGCAGTCAGGCAGACGGATAACAGACTATAAGTGCCTTTGGCACGATCATAATCACTGTCCCCAATACCTAATAACTATCCTTTAATACCTATCCCCAAGGAGAATGATAAAATGGCAAAACATGTACTCGTTGTCGAAGACGACGCCAACATTTCCGAGCTGCTGCGGCTCTACCTTGAAAAAGAGGGCTATCAGGTGACTATTGCGGCCACCGGCGAAGACGGCATAATCAGCTTCCGCCAGCTCACTCCGACCCTGGTCCTGCTTGATATTATGCTGCCCGGTATCGACGGCTGGGGCGTACTCAGGACCATCCGCCAGGAATCCAGGGTCCCGGTCATCATGCTGACAGCTAAGGGCGAAACCTTTGACAAGGTCAGCGGACTCCAGCTGGGAGCCGATGACTACATAACCAAGCCCTTCGAGATGAAAGAGGTACTGGCCCGGATTGAAGCCGTTCTTCGCCGCTGCCAGCCTGAAGAGACTGCCAAAAGCCGCCGACTGGTTTTTGACAAACTGGTCATAGACCTGGATGCCTTTGAACTGGTGGTAGACGGCAAAAAGGTGGACACTCCGCCTAAGGAGATGGAGCTGCTTTATCATCTGGCCGCCACACCTAACCGGGTATACACCCGCAACCAGCTGCTGGACGAGGTCTGGGGATTTGACTATTTTGGCGACTCCCGGACTGTTGATGTCCATGTTAAGCGGCTGAGAGAAAAGCTGGAAGGCGTTTCCGACAAATGGGAGCTTAAAACCGTTTGGGGCGTGGGCTACAAATTTGAATCCAACTGAGACTGTTAATTATCGGAGTAAGCGCCATGAAATCCACCTTTGCACGCCAGTTTGCACTGACCGCAGGCATGATACTGCTCAGCTTCCTTGTGCTGGGAGTCGGCTTTATCAGCCTGATATATAATTACCTGATGGACGAGCGGAAGGACGCCCTGTCGTCTTCCGCTTCTGCCGTGGCCGAGCTGGCCGCCGTTTCCTACGATTCCTACGGCGGCTGGTCCCACAACTGGGACCTGAGCATTTCGCTGGTTTTTGCGTCCCGTGTTTCCGAATCAGACGCGGTTATCTGCGAAACCGACGGCACCATTATGCTCTGCTCCTGCGAGGAGCTGGTTTGCGACCATATGGGCCAAACCGTTTCGGACAGGTACGTCTCGGCAGTGCTAGGCTCATCCCAGCTTTATGCCTCCGGAACGCTGGACGGCATTTATGACGAAGCGAAATATATTTTCGGCGTACCGGTGACCTCTCAGGAAACCGGCCAGGTCGTGGGACTGGTTTTCCTTTCTGCCGATGCCAGTGACCTGACAGATATGCTCTATAAATATACCTCCACCTTCCTGCTTTCGGGGATCGTTGTTTTGCTGCTGGCGTTTCTGATGACTCTTATCATAACCAAAAGGACCGTCAGGCCCCTTAACGAAATGGCTCAGGCCGCCCAGCGCTTCGGCAAGGGGGAGTTGGCGGTACGGGTCCGGGACTATGGCCGGGAGGACGAGGTCGGCCAGCTGGCCGCCGCATTTAACTCCATGGCCCAGAGTCTGGAACACACCGAAACCAACCGCCGGGAATTCGTCGCCAACGTGAGCCATGAGCTTAAAACCCCCATGACCACCATCTCCGGCTATATAGACGGTATCCTTGACGGGACGATCCCGCCGGAGCAGCAGGACCATTATCTCCAAATCGTTTCCGACGAAACCAAGCGGCTCAGCCGCCTTGTGAGAAAAATGCTTGAGCTTAGCCGCATCCAAAGCGGAGCAGGCTCCTCCAACCCCGAAAAGTTCGACATCTCCGAGCTGCTGGGCCAGGTGCTTTTGAGCTTTGAAGGCAAGATAAACACAAAATCTCTGGAGGTCGATGCTCAGCTGTCCGAAGACCCCATGATGGTCATGGCTGACCACGACGGCATAACTCAGGTGGTTTACAATCTGCTGGACAACGCTGTCAAGTTCTGCCCCACCGGGGGCCAGCTCTGGCTCCACCTTGAAAAGCAGGGCGGAAAAGCCTATGTCACCGTGGGCAACGACGGAGCCACAATCCCCGAACACGAGCTGCCCCTTCTGTTTGACCGGTTCCACAAAACCGACCGCAGCCGCAGCACCGACCGGGACGGAGTTGGCCTTGGGCTGTATATCGTCAAAACGATTATCAACACTCTGGGCGAAGAGATCGGCGTAACGTCGGAAAACGGAAAAACCGAGTTCAAATTTACCCTGACCCTGGCAAAAAACAAATAAACGTGACCGCTGACCAGACCAGACGCAGAGCCTGACCGGAGAAGCCCCACGGCAACGGTCGGCAGATTTGCCCAGCGATCACCCGAGGATATTATCTATGAAAGAGATCACCTTCGACCAAATCGCATCCGCAGTGGAGGACCTTTGCCTGAGGGCCTGTATCCAACTTCCCCAGAGCCTTTGTCAGGCCATAACCGCCGCCAGAGAAACCGAGCCGGAGCCTCTGGCCCGGGACCTGCTGGGTGATATTGAAACCAATTTCCGCCTTGCCGCCCGGGAGGACCTGCCCATCTGTCAGGATACCGGCATGGCCGTCGTATTTATCAGGCTGGGGCAGGAGGTCCATATTACCGGCGGCCTGCTGACTGACGCAGTTGACGAAGGCGTCCGCCGGGCATATGCGGGCAATCTCCGGTGCAGCGTTGTCAGCGACCCGCTGCGACGGATAAATTCCGGGGACAACACCCCTGCGATGCTTAACCTGAGCCTTGTTGCCGGGGATAAGATGGAAATAACCGTTGCCCCCAAGGGCTTTGGCAGCGAAAACATGAGCCGGATGAAAATGTTCACCCCGGCCGCCACCCGCCAGGACATTATTGACTTTACTGTCGAAACGGTCCTGACCGCAGGGTCCAACCCCTGCCCGCCCATAATATTGGGTATCGGGCTGGGAGGAACCATCGAGCAATGCGCACTGGCGGCAAAGACCGCCCTGCTCAGGGACCCGGGAAGCCTGAACCCCGACCCCCTTTATGCCCGGCTGGAATCGGATATGCTGGCCGCCGTCAACGCCACCGGTATCGGTCCTCAGGGAGTTGGGGGCATGACCACGGCCCTGGCCGTCTTTGTCGAACCCCGGCCTACCCACATCGCCGGTTTGCCATGCGTCATAAACGTTTCCTGCCATGCTACACGACACGCCCACACGGTTTTGTAAACATTTACTAAAAGTTCAAAGATTATTCTTGCTTTTATCTGGCAAATGTGCTAATATGGACTTAGCAAACGAAAGGAGTTGAAGTTTATGAAATTCACATTCACTGAAAAAAGCATTGAAGTCCCTGTGGAAGCAAAGGAATACGCCGAAAAGAAGATCGGCAAGCTCGAAAAATATTTCCGCGGCGATACTGCCGCCTTTGTTACCTTCGGCTTCAAGCGCGGCCGGTACACCGTTGAAGTGACCGTCAATGGCGGCGGGACCTTCTTCCGTGTAAGCGAAACTTCAACCAGTGCCCACGCCGCTATCGACTCTGCCGAAGCTGCCATCGAACGCCAGATCCACAAGAACAAAACCCGTCTCGAAAAGCGTCTGCGTTCCGGCTCCCTTGAAACCACACCCCTGGATCCCGACATCACTCTGGCGCTGGAGCAGGATCCCGAGGAAGAGGAATTCAACATCGTTCGCCGCAAATCCTTCTCCGTTAAACCCATGACCTCCGAAGAAGCCATTTTGCAGATGAACCTGCTGGACCATTCCTTCTTCGTTTTCAAAAATGCCGAGGACGAAGAAACATTCAGCATCGTTTATAAACGCAAAGACGGCGGATATGGCCTTATCGAGGCTCTTGAATAGTCATAATATTCCCGGGATGGAGCTTCCATCCCGGGATTTTGTTTCGGCTGATATCACCCCCGGGCTGGTTTCCGGCTGCCGGGGAGAATAAGCAAAAGCCGCCGCCTATCGGGCAGCAGCTTTTGCTTTTTTTTCTTTTTTCTCGTTCAGTCTGGCAAAATACATCTTCTCGGCGTCTTCGTTGGCGTGGTAGACTGATTTCCATGCCTTGAGGGTCTTGCCCCGGGAAAAGCGCACCTGAATAAGGAATCGACCATGCTCGGCACACTCGGCAAGGGTGATGTATTTGTTGGTGGTTTGGTGGGCAAAGGGCTTGCACAGCATCCGGTTGTCGCATTTTGGGCAGCCGGTAAAGCGAATACGGCTGTCGCGCAGAGCGTCGACCTTGCTGTCAAAACCGTCGAAAACCTGATTTCTAACGCTTATTGCGCTGCTGGTAAACCGGTGTTCCGCCAGGTTGGGATAGGTGGCGATCCCGGCTTCGAGGTCAAGCTCCTCACATACCAGAGCGGTGTAATAAGCGTCGTTCAGGGCGTTGTGTAGAGGCAGGCACTGGTCAATTTTGAAAAAATCGGAGGCAAAGGCCAAAGACTTCTGCCCGGTGCTGCCGGTTTGACGGTTAAAAATAAGCTGAAGGTCGTACCAGTTGGTCATCCATTGGATGTCCATGCCGTAAAATTCAAGGTTTTGCCGCAAAACCGTAGTGTCGTCAGGCCCCCAGGTGAGAAACACCGCGTCGTCTCCGCACCAGCGGCGGAACTCGCGAATGACCTCGGCAAAGCCCGGCCCGTCCTCAAGCTCCTGCTCCGTAAGATGGGTGATGCTTTTGACCCGGTCCATCAGCTTGCGGTAATAGCGGGGCTTAACAACGGTGGTAAAGGTGTCCAGCGGTGCAAGCTGGTCGGGGCTTAGCTTGACCGCGCCGATTTGGATGATCTCGTTGGTGAGCCGGTCACCTACCTTGCGATAGGCCGAGCTTTCCCGGGATTGGGGCTGATTCCATTCCAAATCGTAAACAATATAGCTGCTAACGTTCAAAGGATCATCAATCATTTCTCTTATAGTTTGGCACAACTATATATTGTACCATTATACGCCCCATGTGTCAAACACATTTATCAGAGAAACGTAGCGTGGAGAATTCGAGCAGTAAACTAATACGCACCGATGTCCCTCGCAATGTCAGGCGGGGTGCGGCACCAATGGAGTACAAAGTACGAGAAGGTAATCGGTAGGCCGCCTGTAGGCCGGGCATAGAACGAAAATAACTATTCCTTCTAAAGCGGGCAGATTCTTAAGGGCGCAGCCCTTAAGCTGATTCTTTTGGGTACTTTTCTGTTCAGTGACAGAAAAGTCCCCCGCCGGCGGCAACCCAGGTTGTACCCTTGCAGGGTACTTTTCGGTTTCGTAA
>CAYLKH010000046.1:0-17766 GCA_964384255.1 uncultured Oscillospiraceae bacterium
GCTCCCTTGCCAAAGGGAGCTGTCAGCCGCAGCTGACTGAGGGATTCTTCCTTATGCATACTTGATGCATGAACAAAATCCCCCCTGAGTTCGGATAGCGTAGCTCCGAATTCAGGGGGGATTTTTGAAAATGGCGCTTTCATTGCGAGAAGCAAAGTACCCACTCTGTCATTGCGAAGAGGCTTGCCGCCGTGGCAATCTCGTAGCAGGGGTCAGGGGTGAGGGATCAGTGACGCTACCCGCAAGTTTTATGCAATACTTGGGGTAGACCTGTCATTGCGAGGAGCGCAGCGACGTGGCAATCTCACCCGATGCGAAACCGGGCTGTTGCACCATACGCACAATGTTGCATCGCGCGACGTAGGGGTCGGCGTCCTCGACGACCCGAGCGTTGCGCCACCGATCAGTCGCGTTAAACCCACACCGTTGCATTACGCACCTGTAGGGGTCGCAAAAAATTGCTTCGCAATTTTTTGCGACCCCTACAGGAATCCCCCCGGAATTTTGTCTACGACATAAAAATTCCGACCCCCTTTAGCAAGGGGGTCTTTCGCTCTACCCTACAGCTCAATTACGCAAGGGGTGAGATTGCCACGTCGCTGCGCTCCTCGCAATGACAGTTCTACCCAAGTTTTCGCGAAAACTTGCAGGCTGCGCCCCTAATCCCTAAATCCTAAATCATGACCCCTGTTATGAGATTGCCACGGCGCACGGCCGCCTCGCAATGACAAAGAAGGGACTATCTGCACTCTGTTCTCTATCTTGCGACTCTCATGCTCACCACCGCAAGGCGGGCAATGATCGCTGCGGCCTGAGCCCGGGATATGGTCTGGTATGGCGTGAAGGTGCCTTCGGAGTCGTTGCCGGTCAATATGCCCGCCCGATAAAGCATAAACACGCTTTCGGAATATTCCGTATCTGCCGTAACGTCCGGCAGAATGTAGACATCGTTTATCTGGGCAAATTCGCTTTCGGGCAGGGCGTTTGCAAATATATATGCCATTTCGCAGCGGGTAGCGCTGGCTTCGTAATCCACGAAATCTCCTTCGCGGATGATACCCTTTTCCACGGCGCTGGCAACTATCTGCTGATACCATATTGCACCCATCTCATATTCCTGAGCCTGACCATAATGGTAAATGTCGTACACCATAAGGGCCATCTTTATGGCCTCGCAGAGCTTAAGCTGGTTGTCGGGCAAAAAGGTGCCGTCTGAATATCCGTTCATTATACCCAGGCACACCGCCATCTGGATACAGCCCTGGTCATAAGCCCCGTACCACTCGTTTTCGTTCACGTCTACGAACTGCCCGATATAATACAGGTCGGGGTCTGCGCAGAAATTCCAGGTATAGCTCAGTCCTGAGAATTCGGAGCTGTCGGAGTATACCAGCTGTATGTAATGGTAAACGCTCAGGGTTCTGTCCGCCCCGTCCACAAAGGGCCATCCGTCGATTTCAGTCCAGGAGTTAAGTCCGTCCTCCCGGGAAGCCCAGCGATCCAGCTCCCAGAGGATATCCCCCTGCAACAGATCGTTGTCATACATGATGGCGGCATCGCCATCGCCGCTGCCAAAGGCGGATCCCGCTGTGCCGGCCAGATACCGGCAGTTGAATATTTCCGCTCCGTCGTCGGCTACGCCTACTATGCCGCCATTGGGTATGCTGCCGCCATAGTTTTCAAAGGCGCCGTCGTTTATAATGACCTCCGACGCAGAATAGCAGTTTTCCATACAGGCAGTGCCGTCCATATATCCCGCCACGCCGCCGACATATCGGTTTGAAGTAACGCTGCCTGCCGCAAAGCAGTTGACGATCTCGGTATTCATGGCCGCCGCCCCTGCGATACCCCCCACATGGACCGGTCCGCCCACCGAAGCATAGGCCGCGCAGTTGACTATCCGTGAGCTGTAGGCATTGCCCACGATGGCCCCGGCATAGTCATAGGCATAGATATAGCTGTCCACCAGAGTAAGGTTTTTTATCTCGGCGCTGTGGGTATATCCGAACAGGCCGTGGTTTTTGTCGTCATTATATGCGGTGGTGCTGTTGTCGTAAAGCCCGCTTATAACATGGCCTCTGCCGTCGAATGTCCCGGAAAAGGGCTGCCATCCGTTTCTATAGCAGCCAATAGGCAGCCACTGGTTAAGGTCTTCGGTTATCAGCTGACCGTTATCGTCCAGCACAAAGTCATTAAGGACAATATCCGCCCCCAGGCGGATGGTTTTGCCATCAAAGGTGTCCTTCCCGCTTTGGACGATGGTTGCCAGCCCCGCCAGCTGAGCGCCGGTATACAGGGTGATGTTTTTCAGGCTGGAGTTGTACCACGAGGTATCCACAGTGCCGTCCCAGTATTCAACATCGTCGTAGTCGTCGGCGGAAATCATCGCGCCATCGGCCCATGGCACGATAGATGCCACCAGACAAAGGGCCAGAAGCATCGCTGTCAGCCTCTTTTTCATAAATCGTTCTCTCCTCAATTCACCTTAATCTTTTTACTATATCAGCCAGTGGCTCAACCACCGTGTGAAGCTCCTCAATAGCCTCGTTAAGTTCCCGGATATCCAGCTGGTCAACAGCGTCCATGGCCTTTTGCAGGCTCTGCTGAGCGGTAATGGCCGTGCTGTCGATATTATCGGCAAGGCTCTGCCATTGAATGTCCGACAGCTGCCGGGAAACGCTTTGCAGGGAAGCCGACAGCCTGTCGATGTCGATGTCGTTTAAGCCTTTCGAAAAATCGTCCAGCCGCCCAGATGCATCGGAAAGGGTGGAAAGTATCTCATCGGCCTGATCGGCCACGGAATCGTAGACTTCCATTGCATTGGTCAAAGCAATTTTCACATACAGCCCGCCCCACACCGCTGCCAGAACCAGAACAAGGCACAGTGCTGCTGCGGCTCTTGACCAGAAAAGCTGCCTGCGGGTAAGGTCGCATTGCATTTTAAGCAGCTGGTAAGATTTTTGATCCATGGCTCCTCCCAGTGAAAATCAGGATCGGATTTTAGAAAGTGAACTTTCAATGTCCACTTTTATGCAAATAGCGATTTTGTCACCTATTCGGTTATCTCAAATTTATCCATAGCGTAGGCGCAGATAAGACCGGCGGCACAACAGATAAGGCAGATGATGCCGCTGCCGACAGAGCCATATTCCAGAGGGACGATCGCCAGGGTCGACGCGGCCACGATACCTACCACCCCATGGCTGGCCATAGAAAACCGAGTCTCAAACAGGTGATTTATCAATCTGCCCAAAATCAGCGCGGTCAGGGCCATACCAGCTCCCCAGGGTATGATGACCCCCAGGTCGAAGGTGGATATTCCCGCCGTCAGCGGCTGATAAAGCCCCAGCGACAGCAAAATGGACGAGGACGACATCCCCGGGACAACTATGCTCAGCCCCCAGAGCAGACCGGAAAACAGGTACCACGGGGTATTGGGCGCTATCTGCCCCCGTATCCCGCCGAAGCGCACCGCCAGCAGCAGAGCCAGCAGCAGAACGAAGGCCAGCGCCATGGCCCAGCGATCTCCCATGCTCCTGCCGCTTTTCCCGGCCTGACGGTACAGTCCCGGGATGGTGCCGCCAATAAGCCCCACAAAAAGGCAGGTGGCATACAGCTCGCACCGGGTGAATATTACGTCCAGCACCCAGGCAAAGAGGAAAAATCCCACTGCCCAGCCCAGAATGACCGGGACAAAAAGCCTGATATTTTTCTTAAGCGCTTTGAAGGGATGGGCCAGCAGCTCCATCATAGGCCGGTAAATGCCAAAAAGCACGCAAAGCACACCGCCGCTTATCCCGGGCAAAATGGCTCCCCCGCCGATGGCGGCGCCTTTTATGATATTGGTTAAAAAAGTTCCTTTGTTTTGTTTCAATGTAAGTTCAGGCTCCAGTTATATATCTACTTCCTGTCAGTCAGGGGTTAGATAACAGATAGCCTCTTCACTGTCATCTGCGTCTGGCGATTTCCGAAGCAGGGTCAAGCGCACAGCATTGCAGTCACAGAGTAAAATCAAAATTGTGCCAAAGGCACACCTCATCTGTTATCTGTTCTCTAACCCCTATATTGTACCACATCCTTGCTCAGGAACAAAGTCTAATTTTGTTTTGTTCAGAGGAAAATTCAGGTATACTCTTTTGCGCCGATGTGATATAATTAGCTTAACTTTTGATATTGAAAAGGAGATATTTAATTATGGATAACAACTTTGGCGGAATGCCTCCCATGGAAGGTATGCCCGGTGGCCCCGGTGGAATGCCCGGTGGAATGCCCGGTGGCCCCGGTGGAATGCCCGGCGGAATGCCCGGCGGCCCTGGCGGTCCCGGCGGTATGCCTGGCGGCCCTGGCGGTCCTGGCGGTGGTCCTGGTGGCCCTCCGGGATTCGGCCCCTCCGCACCTACCAACGCCTTTGAGCTGGAAGATTTCGACAGCGTATGCAACAAGGACGAAGCCGCCCTGCTTTACAAGCTGGGCATCTTCGAAGCCATTGCCGAGGGCGACAAGTTCTACTTCAAGCCCGGCAAAGAGCTGACCGCTACCGAATGCGGCGACCTGTTTGCCAGGGCCGAGGTTCTGGGCCAGTATAAAAAGGCCGGTACCGGCCATCCTAACGACGCTCCCGCCATCGCCGGTGAATCCCTTGGCTTCCTGGCCGGTCATTTCGGCCTGCCCTCCGAGGGTCTGCTGGAAGGCTGCGGCGACGAGACTGCCTGCCTTACCCGGGACACTGCTGCAAAGCTGATGATGAACGTTCTTTCTCTGGGCGATGTTGGCCAGAAGTTCCCCCGGCTGAAGGTCATCTCCGAAAGCGCCCAGCTGGACGAATTCGTTATTGCCGAAGGCGAAGTGGTCACCGCTCCCGCCGGCAAGGACGTTACCATGCTGGTAGACAATATTCCCACCAACCTCAAGCCCGGAACCTACAAAAACGTCAAGCTTGTCCTGACTGACGAGCATCTTAAGACCACCGGCGGCCCCGGCGGCTCCCATACTCACCATTATCGCACCGCTGTTTTCGTAAAAGACGGCGAAGTGGTTGCGGAAAAATCCGTGTCTGATGCTGTTGCTTCCGGCAGCGTCGACGGCCACGGCGCAAAAGACGTTGTTATCAAGGCTGATAACCACAACTTCAACGGCTTTATGATAATGGGCGGCGACTACACCATCGAAAACACCCTGCTTGACCTGACCGGCAACGGCGGCAACGATTTCCAGGGCTACGGCGCAGGCATCATGACCAGCGGCGATGCCAGGGTCAAAATCGAAAACTGCAAGATCAATGTCCACGGCGCTATCCGTTCTGCTATCTGGTGCGGCGGCCAGTCTCTGGTCGACATCAAAGACACCGTCGTCATCGCCAAAGACGCGGACAACATGGAAGAAGACTTCCGGGGTTACACCGTTCCCATGATGAAGCAGGTCCCCTTCGCTCTGGGCCTTATCGGCAACTGCCGCGCTACCAACGTTCTGGATCAGGCTCAGGTCACCTATACCGACAGTATCGTTATCGGCGATAACTGGGGTGCCCTCTCTACCGACAGTGGTCAGGAACCCACCTCCCTGTACTGCAAGAACGTGTTTGCAGGCATTGGCGATCTGGAGATCGCTCAGGAAGGCAAGCAGTACACCGCCACCAAAGAAGTCGCCGGAGTTAAATACGGCTTTACCATGGGCGGCAGCGGATACATAAGCTATGGCGACGGCGGCGTTGTGGATACCTTCGACGATTGCCAGTTCTACGCTCCTGACTATCTGTTCATCAGCCCCGGCACCAGGCCCATGACCTTCAACAACGTAACCGCAGTATCCGGCCGTCACGGCTTCATGTGGCACCAGACCAGAGGCGGCCAGCTGAACGTCAACGGCGGCTGCTACAAAATCGAAGACTGCGCATTCCAGATCAAGTCCAGCGCTTATGTCAATATCGACGTTGACGGCACTGAGATCGAGCTGGGAGAAAACGGCGTCCTTATCCAGCAGCTGGAATCCGACGACGCAGGCGGCATCATCACCAGAAAATACGTCGTTCCCATGCAGGAAGACAACTGGGATACCGTTGCTCCCGCTGCTTCCACTCTGCCCGATTCTGTCGCCACCCTCAAGGGTGTTAAGGTCAGGGGCGATGTGTTCAACTCCGTTTACGGCAATGTCCACGGTCTGTCCGTTGTTCTGGTTGGCTCCCAGCTGACCGGCGTTGTTTCCTCCTCCGTTGCCAACCATCTTAAGGCTGACGGCACCGTCGCCCCCGGCGGATACGAATTCAAACAGGACAACAACGACGAAAGCACCTGCCTGGCCGACTATGTGGTTTACGATCCCATGGCCTATAAATACGCAGGTCGCCTGAAAAACACCGTACGCAAGGCGGTCAACAACCCCGTCAAGCTGACCCTCAAGGCCGGTTCCGTATGGAACGTCACCGGCGAAAGCTACCTTGCTCAGCTGAACATCGAAGAAGGCTGCACCGTTAACGGCACCATCACCGTCAATGGCGAAACCGTTACCGCTCCCGGCGCTTACACCGGCGATATCGTAGTCAAGTAATCATAGCTGCCATTTCAGTAGTTACCAATGGCCATTCCCCGGAGGCCTGTCCTCCGGGGAGCGGCCGGTGATATGACAATGGCAGCTGTTTCACAAAAATGGAGTCGATTTATGAAAGTATCACAGTTACCATACGAGCGCGTTACTCTGGAAACCATGACTGAGGGCCTGAACCTGGCTATCGATCAGGTGAAAAAGGCCGAAACCGTTGAGGCCATTTTGGCCGCCAGAGAAAAATATAACGCACTTTTCACCGAATTCCATACCGCCGCTTCCCTCGCCCACATGAGATACACCATCAACACCGTGGACGAATTTTACATTGGCGAGATGGAATATTACGACGAGATCACCCCCACCATCGAAAGCCTGAATCTGGAATACATCAACGCCATGCTGGAAAGCCCCCTGCGCACTCAGGTGGAAAAAGAGCTGTCGCCGGTCATTTTCAAAAGCTACGAGGTTCAGTCCAGGGCCATTTCTCCCGAAATAGTTGAGGATATGGTGGAAGAAAACAAACTGACCATGGAATATTCCAGGCTGATGGCCGCTATGGAATTTGAGTTCCGTGGGGAGAAAATGCCCCGGGCCATGCTGATGAAATACGCCAAGGACGACGACCGGGAAACCCGTCGCGAATGCTACGAGGTTCTGGGCCGGGGTCTTGCTCAGCACAGCCAGGAGCTGGACGACATTTATGACCGTCTTGTCCACGTTCGCGACCGCATGGCAAAGAAAATGGGATACAAAAACTTTGTGGAGCTGGGCTATTACCGCATGGGCCGCCTGTGCTACGACGAGACTATGGTCAAACAGTTCCGTCAGAACGTTCTGACCGATATCGCCCCTGTAGTCGCCCGACTGAAAAAAGAAAACGGCAAAGCCCTGGGTATCGACGAGCTGATGTTCTACGACGACGGCGTTATCTGCCCCGGCGGTGACCCCAGGCCCGGAACCAAAGAAGAAATTTTCAGCGCCGCAAAGCAGATGTATCACGAGATGGGTCCGGAAACCGACGCGTTTTTCACCATGATGCTGGAAAACGACGCCTTTGACGTAGAATCCCGCATGAACAAATGGGGCGGCGGCTACTGCACCTCCTTCCCAAAATATAACCAGCCCTTTATCCTCGCCAACTTCAACGGCACTGCCGGAGACGTAGACGTTGTTACCCACGAGGCCGGTCACGCCTTTGCTGATTACATGAACTGCGGCAACCGCTTTTACAACGAGCTGAACGTCGGCCCCATGGAAACTGCCGAGGTCCATTCCATGTCCATGGAATGCTTTGCATGGAAATATATGGACAAATTTTTCGGCGACGATGCGGGGAAATACCGCTATATGCACGCTATGGACAATCTGGCGTTTATCCCCTATGGCGTTATTGTGGACGAATTCCAGCATATTGTATACGAGAATCCCGACATGACTCCCGCTCAGCGGAAGGAAGCCTATCTGGAGCTGGAAAAGAAGTATCGCCCCTATCTGTCTTTCGACGGGATCCCCTATCTGGAAGAAGGCACCCGTTGGCAGTATCAGATGCATATTTACGAATCCCCCTTTTATTACATCGACTACTGTCTGGCTCAGGTGACGGCATTGCAGTTCCTGCTGCTTTCTCAGCAGGATTATGACGATGCCTTTGCCCGTTATTTCCGTTTCCTGTCCACCGGCGGCGAAAAGGTATTTACCGACCTGCTTAAGGACGCCGGACTCAGCTCTCCCTTTGAGGCCGGTTCTCTCAGCGGACTGGCGAAGGATATGGAAGCGCTTATTGAAAAAATAAGGATTTAGAGATCAGGGTTCGATAAGGGAAGCGAGTGCGCATTAAGGGACGAGAGAACAGAGAACTATCATTCATCTGTCATTGCGAGGAGGCCGCAGGCCGACGTGACTATCTCACCCCTTGTGTGATTGAGTAGTACCGATAAAGCGAAGAACTACCCTTTGTGGATACTGACCCCTGACCCCTGATTTCTTTAGCAACTTACCCTGAAACGAATCAACTGGAGATTTTAGATTACTTTAAACTGATCAGAGTTACTTAAACTTACGAGGAACACTATTGAAAAACATTGCATTTTTTCTGACCCCAAAGCAGAATGTTGCCTGCCTGTATGACGACTTTACCCTTCGGCAGGGGCTTGAAAAGCTTAAATATCACGGCTATACCGCCATCCCCGTTATCGACAGGGACAACAAATACATAGGCACCGTAAGCGAAGGGGACTTTCTGTGGCACATAGTCAAGGTGGAGGGCATGAGATCGGTCACCATGGCCGACATGGAAGACCTTTATGTCAAAGATATCCTCCGCCAGGGCTACAACCCTCCGGTGGATATCTCCACCGGCATGGACGAGCTGTTAAACAGCGCCATGAACCAGAACTTTATCCCTGTCGTGGACGATCTGGGTTCCTTTATCGGCATCGTTACCCGCAAGGATATTATCAAATATTTCAGTTCGCAGGATACTGCGCCGGAGATTTGACCATGAAAAAACTGCTTCTGGCGATCATCGTTCTGTCAGCGCTGCTGGCAGGCTGCGGCACAGGCGCCCCTTCGGAGACTGCGGCCCCAGCTTCGTCCGAACCCTCTCCGGAGATCTCCCAGACAATACAGGCCGCTCCCGCCGAATCGCCAAAACCCACCGCCACCCCGGGAGTTACGCTGATAACCCCGCCGGTCATTGAGGACGAACCCCTGCCGTCGCCGGAACCGGAACCGGAACCGGAACCGGAGCAGAACAAAACCGTGACATTCCTGGCTGTGGGGGACAATATTCTCCACAACACCGTTATGGATTCCGGCAAAAAGAGCGACGGCACCTATGATTTTCGCGAGTTTTACGAAGACATTTCCGACCTGATATCCGCGGCCGATCTGGCGGCGGTGAATCAGGAATGTCCCCTGGTGTACGACAGCTCCCAATACAGCAACTATCCCCAGTTCGGTTGCCCTACGGCTATTGCCGACGCTCTGGTGGACGCGGGATTTGACATCGTTACCATGGCGTCCAACCATGTGTGCGACAAGGGAGACACCGGTATACTGGACAGCGTGGATTATTTTCGTAATAATTTTCCAGATATCGCCCTTTTGGGTATCCGGGATACCCAGGCATCTTCTGTAAGCTATGTTGAGAAAAACGGGATCACCATCGCCCTGCTGAACTATACCTATGGCTACAACGGCTACGGCCCCAGCCAGAGCTGGATGGCCGATTCTCTTGGGGACGAGGCTGCTATTGCGGCCTGTATGGCCGAAGCGGAGGAAAATGCGGATTGCACCATAGTTTTTCTCCATGCAGGCACCGAGTATTCCCACGAGCCTGACGCATCCCAGAAAAAATGGTTCGGCTTTTTTGCCGACAACGGGGCCGATGCCATTATCGGCACCCATCCCCACGTGCTTCAACCCATAGAGATCATCACCGCGTCCGATGGCCGTGAAGTGCCGGTGTGGTGGTCACTGGGAAATTTTCTGTCCCATCAGCTGGATGCTGAACGATGGCTGGGCGGTATGGCGACCTTTGACATAGTGATGGAAGACGGTCAGGTCACCATCCAGAATCCCCAGCTTACACCGACCTTTACCTACATATATTACGAAGGCTCCCGGTGCTGCTTCCGCTCCATTCTGCTTAAGGACCTGACCGACGAAATGGTCGATGCCAGCTACTATAAGTCATATTATGGCAGCGTGGATGCACTGTGGAAAACTGTTGAGCAGATAACAGAGAACAGAGAATAGAGAACAGATATCCCCACCATTGTCATTGCGAGGAGGCCGCTGGCCGACGTGGCAATCTCACCCCTTGCCCAATGAAGAAACTAAATTTCAAACCCACAGACTTGAAGCTGCTGAGAAAAACTGAGATCCGTGCCGCAGGCACTCATCATCTGTTATCTGTACTCTGTTATCTGTATATCTGTACTCTGAATCCCCCGAATTCTGACTGGAAAGGTGAACATTATGCACGATATTTATCCAAATCTGCTTTCTCCCCTACAGGTGGGAAATGTAATTTTGAAAAACAGGATGATAACTCCCCCCAGCGAACCCCATTTTGCCAGCGCGGACGAAAACTTCCCCTCTGACAACCTTATTGAATGTTATGCTCAGCGGGCAAGGGGCGGTGCCGCCATTGTCACCTGCGACGGCAACAGCTTTGGCCCACGCAAGGGCGGCAACGGATGGGACGCTTCTGACGCCGACGCTCAGCATTATATGGCCCAGATGGCTGACGCTGTCCATTATTACGGAGCAAAGGCCCACGGCGTGATTATGATGTTCTCCCCACCGGGGATGGACGTTTCTGCCGGCGCCCCCACTATCCGCATGATGCCCGGCAGCAAGGCTCAGCCCACCTCTGACAGCCGGGAGATACCCACCCAGCAGCTTTATGAAATGATAGAAAAGTACGCCCAGCTGGCCAAAAACATGGCTGACTGCGGTTTTGACGGAACATATATCCATATGTCCTATCGCATGGTCCTGCTGGGAAGGATGCTTTCGCCCATCACCAACAGGCGTACCGACGAATTTGGCGGCAGCTTTGAAAACCGTATCCGCTTCCCCCTGCTGCTGTGCAAACGCATCAAGGAGCTTTGCGGCAAAAATTTCCTGATCGAAGCCTCCATTTCCGGCCACGATATTGAGCCGGAGGGCTGGAGCCTTGACGACACGGTCAACTTTGCCCGGGCGGCGGAAGGGCTGATCGACATCCTTACCATCCGCTCTCAGGAGCTGGACAACCAGCATCCCACCGGTTTTGCCAAAAGCCGCACTCCATTCCTCTATATGGCCGAGCATATCAAAAAGGCCGGTGTCAAGATAGCTATCGCCGCTTCTGCCGGTTTCTTTGACCCGGACGACTGCGAGGCGGCCATAGCCTCCGGCAAGGCCGACCTGCTGTCCATGGCCAGGGCCTACGTTTCCAACCCCAACTATGGCCGTCTGCTTCAGGAGGGCAGGGCTGACGATATCGTTCCCTGTCTGCGCTGCAACAAATGTCACACCGCCAACCACAACCTTACGGTCTGCGTGGTCAACCCCAGATTCGCCGCGGAAAAAACTGCCGATCGCCGTATCGTTCCTGTAGACAGGGTCAAAAATGTTGCCATCGTTGGCGGCGGCCCTGCCGGTATGAAGGCGGCTATCACCGCTGCGGAGCGTGGTCATAAGGTGACCATTTATGAAAAGAACGACCATCTGGGCGGTATGATCGACCATTCCCGTTACGCTGCCTTCAAATGGCCCATGCTCAACCTTTTAAAATACTTTGAGCGCAAGGTCATGGAAAACCCCAACATCACCGTACATCTGGACTGCGAGATCGAGCCTGACACCCTGGAAGCAAAGGGATATGACGTGGTGCTGGCCGCTGTTGGCTCAACACCGATCGTTCCCCCCATCCCCGGCATCGAAGCCGCCATTCCCGCTGTTAAAGCCTTTGGCAACGAGGAGTTCATTGACGAAAACGTGGTCATTATCGGTGGCGGCGAGATCGGCGTCGAGACCGGTCTGCACCTGGCTCAGAAGGGCAAAAAGGTCACCATCATCGAAATGAAGGACGTTGTGGCCGAAGAAGCCAGGCGTGTCCACTATTACAATATGTTCATCGACGCTGTGGAAGAATACGCCGACAGCCTGAAAATAATTCTCAAAGCCACCTGTACCGGCATAGCCGACGGCTGCGTCAGCTATAAGGACGAAAACGGCGAGGAACATTCTGTCAAGGCCGGAACGGTCCTGCTGGCTGCCGGTATGCGGGCCAACACCTCCGCCGCCATGAAATACGCCGGATGCGGCAGGCAGTTCTTCGCCATCGGCGACTGCGGCCAGATGGGCAATCTGCAAACCGCTATCCGCCAGGGCTATCAGATAGCCAACACCTTCTGATTTTTTCTTCAGCTCATCATACCGGGGCGGTCAGTCTGGCCGCTCCGGTATATTCTTATCCGCCTGCCCTTTGACTACAGTCTGTTTTTTTCGTATACTGTATCCAGCTTGCACTCAGGAGGTATGTTTTTTTATGCTGCTAATGATAGCGTCTGATATTCACGGCTCGGCCTGCTTCTGCGAAAGTATGCTCAGCGCCTTCCACCGGGAAAAAGCCGGTCGGCTCCTGCTGCTGGGCGACCTGTTGTACCACGGGCCGCGCAACGACCTTCCCCGAGGATATGACCCCAAGAGGGTAACGGCTCTTTTAAACCGGGAAAAAGACAATATTCTCTGCGTCCGGGGCAATTGCGACACCGAGGTGGACCAGATGGTTCTGGACTTTCCCATAATGGCAGATTACTGCATACTGGACCATGGCCAACGGCTCATATACGCCACCCATGGCCACCGGTACAATGTGACCTCGCCGCCGCCACTCCGGCCGGGGGATATTCTGCTGGGCGGACACACCCATGTTCCCACATGGCAAAGCTTCGGCAACGGCAACCTGTATCTCAATCCCGGCTCGGTTTCTATCCCAAAGGACGGAAGTCCTAACAGCTATATGCTGCTCAGCCCCCACAAAGCCATCTGGAAAACTCTTGACGGCGAGGAATTCTCCGGGCTGGACCTTTGATATAATTCCATATTTGACACATTTTTGCCTTATTTGCCATATTTGCGCTTGACTTTGACACACTCTTCCCCCATAATTGTCATTGTGACATTTATGTGAAGGAGCGTGCCTATGCGAAAGCACTATATCGACAATCTGAAATGGGTCATAATGCTCCAGCTTATTCTGATGCATACCTGTATGTGCTTCAATTCGTCACGGCTGCCATTTCACTATATTGCCCCGGGATATCTGGCCATGGACGCGGTTATGTTTTTTCTGGAACCCTGGCGGCAGGGTGCGTTTTTTCTGGTTGCCGGCATGGGGATGAGATTCAGCTGCCGGCGCTCCGGCGGCCTTCATTATGCCAGGGGACGAATAACCAGGATCCTCCTGCCCTTTGCGGTGGCCAAGCTGGTGCTGCTTCCGCCCCAGTCATATCTGGCCGCCATGGTTTCCGACTATGGTTATCGGGACTATTGGGATTTTATGCGGCGGCAGTTTTGGCCAAATTTCTGGAGCTTCTATATTGGCCAGAACTCCCATTTATGGTTTTTGAAGGTGCTTTTGGTCATAACAGCCGTTTCGGGGCTGTTCCTTATTCTTTTCAACCGGGGCGACCGGCTGTGGAAGCTTTGCGCCAGGGCGGATATACGGGTAATGTATCTGCTGGCCATACCTGTCAGCGCCTGCGGTTTTATCCTCCATCGTAACGTTTATTATTACTATGGCCGATATTTTATAATCTTCCTGCTGGGATACCTGATGTTTTCTCACGACGAGGTTGTGGACCGGGTCAGGGAGCATTGGGCCGGGTTTACCGCTGTTTCCCTGCTGCTGTTGGCGTATCTGACATACAAACTGCTGGGGACCTGCTATTACGCCATCGGCGACCCGCTGGACGAGGCGTTGTGGTACGCCTGCGGGTGGTTCGGCAGCCTGGCCTGCATGGGGATATTCGCCCGGTTTTTCAATTTCAGCAACCGGGTGACAGAATATTTTTCCGGGTCCAGCTTCCATGTTTATCTGGTGCATCACACCATATTGCTGTATTCAGCCTGGTTCATCAACCGCCAGAGCCACAATATCGCCCTCAATTATATTCTTGTCATCCTGTTTACCACCGTATTGAGCTTTGTTTCATACGAATTCTGGCGGCACATCCCGGGATTCAGAGCGCTGTTTGGAATCTTCCCCCGGAAAAATAAATCATAGCCCTGTTTCAGACAACCGTACCCCAAATTTATTGTAATGTCGATAAATTTGGGGTACAATAGTATCCTGAAAACTATCCGGCAATCAGATCGTCAAAAAAACTGACATCAGATAACCATGATAACTGTAAAGAGAGGACAATTTGTGGAAAGAAAAAATATCCTTATGATAGGCACCGGCGGGACCATCGCCTCAGAAATGAGCAGCAGCGGCCTGACTCCCGAGCTTACCACCGCCCAGCTTTTGAAATATATTCCGGACATTTCCCACATCTGTAATGTAGACTGCGTCCAGCTTTTCAGCCTTGACAGCAGCAATATGCAGCCCCGCCACTGGGTCGAAGTGGCCAACACCATCCGGGACAATTATCAAAGCTACGACGGTTTTGTCATCAGCCACGGGACCGACACCATGGCCTACACCGCCGCCGCATTGAGCTATCTGGTCCAAAACAGCCCAAAGCCCATCGCCCTGACCGGTGCGCAAAAGCCCATCGGCTTTGAAACCACCGACAGCAAGCAGAACCTCAGGGACGCTTTCGCCGTCGCCGCGTCCGACATGGCCGGGGTCATGCTGGTTTTCAACGGAAAGATAATTCTCGGCACCCGGGCCAGAAAGACCCGGAGCAAAAGCTTTGAAGCCTTTTCAAGCATCAACTATCCGTTTTTGGGCATCGTTCAGGACGGGCGGATCATCCGGTATATCTGCCCAAAAAGCGACGACGCCCCCAGGTTTTACGATTCGGTCAACAGCCGCGTAGCCCTGATGAAGCTTATCCCCGGCACCGGTTCCCAGCTGCTTACATGGCTGCTGGAACGCAACGACGCCGTTATGATCGAAAGCTTTGGAGTTGGCGGACTGCCCATATACGACGGCGACGATTATTACACGGCGGTCAAGGCAGGGCTGGACGCAGGCAAAACCATCGTGGTCACGACCCAGGTGGAAAACGAGGGTAGCGACCTTTCCATCTACCATGTTGGCACCTATATCAAGCACAATCTGCCCATTCTCGAAGCCTACGACATGACCACCGAGGCTGCAACAGCCAAGCTGATGTGGATACTCGGCCAGACCAGCGATCGCGAAAAAATCAGGGAGCTGTTTTACGCCCCCGTTGCATCAGATATTTTTACCATCCAAAGCTGAAAGGAAGAACAGAAATGAAAGCAGTTGAATTTAGCGCCCATGGTGGCCCCGAGGTCATGAACGTCATCGATATCCCCATCCCCCAGCCGGGAAACGGCGAAATACTTATCCATATGCAAAGCGCGGGAATATCCCGGCCGGACCTTCTTATGCGTACCGGCGCATATCCCTGGACCAACCATATCCTCCCTTTCCGTCCCGGTCTTTACGGCGCGGGTATCGTGGCCGCTCTTGGGGACGGCGTAGATGACTACTCCGTCGGCCAGCGGGTATATGTTGAGCATCCAATCACCTGCGGCTGCTACAGCGAATACAAGACAGCCCCGATCCAGTATGTTACTCCCGTTCCCGACGGCACCGACCTTTCTCTGGCGTCCATCGCCACCAGCTCCCTTATCGTATGGGGTATGCTGACCGAATGCTTTCCCCACAGTGAGGGCAAGACCCTGTATATTCAGGGCGCGGCGGGCAGCATAGGCACCGCAGTCTGCCAGATAGCTCCCCTGCTGGGGATACGCGTTATCGCCAGCGCCAGCACTGAGGACAAGTGCCAGTATCTGCGTTCCATGGGAAATGCCGATGTTTTCTGCTACACCGCCGAAAACGTGGCCGAAAAGGTAAACTCCCTTACCGGCGGCAGAGGCGCTGACATAATAATGGACCAGTCTGTAGGCGAAGGTTTCTTAAACCAGCTGGGCTATCTGGCGCCTATGGGTACCATACTTATTTACAACCACACCAGAGGCGACGACACCGGAAACATCGTGACCGCCATGACCGACCGTTTTGGCGACTGCCCCGGTATTCGGGTCTTCTCGTTCCATTATTTCGACGATAAGCCCCAGCTTCTGAAGCAGAAAAAGCAGGAAATGTTCCAGCTGTTGAAAGATCAGAAGATCCGTCCCCATATTGGAGCCACCTTCCCTCTGGAAGACGTGCGCAAGGCTCACCAGCTGCTGGACTCCGGCGATTTCTTCGGCAGCATAATCCTGGATTGCAGCGAAAACCGATAATGCATCTATAAGAATATATCCAAAGGTCTAAGGGCCTTTGGATATATTCTTAGCGTGTCAAAATAGTCCGTTGGACTATTTTGCAGTCTCTAATGTATTTAGCTGTTATATTGATACCTCCACGACCTGCCAACACGGATTTTTTGCAGCTTTCCGTCAATGGTCAGCTTTGCGAGGATCCGGTTAGCGGTAGCTGGCGATACTCCAAACAATTTCCGTACATCGGCATTGGTGATCGTTCCGTTAGCTTTCAAAAAATGCTCGATCTGCTGCCAACGGCGCTGTTCAGTATTCAAGTTCTCTGTATTTCCAACCTGCGCAGCTTCTATCAGCGCTTCCCTGATGGCGGAGAGCATGAACTCAATAAACGCGGTGGACTCGGCTTCGTTATTGGAACGGTTGATGGCATGATAGTATTCGTCCTGCCGGTCATGAATAATAGACTCCACCGGGAGCCAGGCGAATATGGGCTTCCAGCGAGTCAGCAAAAGCGTGTGCCACAATCGACCAATACGCCCGTTTCCATCAGCGAAGGGATGGATCAGCTCCAGTTCATAGTGGAACACGCAGCTTTTGATAAGCATATGAAAATCGCTGTCACGTACCCAGTCCAGCAGCTCCATCACCAACCCCGGCACATAGTCGGGCAGTGTGCCAAAGTGCAAAACATTGCCCTGCTTGTCCACCACACCAACAGGGCAGGAACGGAAGCAACCGGATTCCTCTACCAGTTCTCTGGTCATAACGCCATGGGCCCGCAGAAGATCATCCACCGAGTATGGGTCCAGCGAGTCCATCATTTCATATATCTCATAGGCATTTTTGACCTCTGTAACATCCTTTGGAGGAGCGATAATGTGTTTTCCGTTGAGAACGGCTGTGACCTGATCCAGGCTGAGTGTATTTTGCTCAATCGCCAGCGAGGAATATATCGTTCGAATACGATTCGTGCGGCGCAGCGCAGGGTTTGCAGACAAGCCTGAAGAAACGCTTATACGACCGACCAGCTCGGCGATCTCGGCGATTTCATCCAGAATAGCTGTTGTAATCTCAAAAGGCGGTTTTTTGTTGCGCATGGCTATCACCTCGAGGTCAGTATAACACTTCATCGCTCATTTATCAACGCAAGAATGATTGATGAAACGAGCGATGAAGCAAATATGAAACGTCATCAGTCTGATTTTGACGGAACGGATTTTGTCGAATCAGCGGCTTGAATGCGCAGTTTTAAGTGAAATATCCTTCGGATGTGAAATAATGACCTGCCGGTCATTGTGAAAT